>JABUSW010000016.1 GCA_021443885.1 Blautia sp. | reverse complement strand
GGCATTATTGAATGTCTTTACTGTTATATCAAAAAAGTTATATAAATAATTGCCCGACTATAGAGAGGTAAAAAATACAGGTGATTTTTGTAACGTTTTATAGCATGATTGCATATGTTGTAAACGATGCAGTTTGTTATAATAAACACAGCTTCAAAAAAGAAAACCTTAAGGGAGGTAAATGAAATGAAATTCAAAAAAATTGCAGCTCTTGCTCTTACAGCAGCAATGCTCGCATCCGCATCCGTCAGCGCCAGTGCGGCGATCATCGATGTAAACCAGGATGCACCGAACACAAATGTTACGGATGAAACCATCAGAATCACATTTGGTTCCGAACCATCTACATTGTGGGGAGCAGCAGGCGGCCAGGTTGAGAATGAATCTCAGCAGATCAACGCAGCACTTCTTGACACTCTGGTAGCAGAAGACAAAGCTACAGGCGAGATCGTTCCTTGTCTTGCAACGGAATGGGAGTGGCTCGATGGCACACATTGCCAGTTCAAATTAAGAGATGGCGTTAAGATGTACGGCGGACAGGAATTAACAGCAGATGACGTTGTATATTCCGTAGGTGTATGGACAGAGTACTCTGCCAACACAGATACAGGTCGTTTCATCAAAGGTGCTGAAAAAGTGGATGACAAGACTGTAACCATCGAATTTGCAACAGAAGCTCCTGACCTGGTTGGTATGCTTACATGGTCCAACTTTGGTATTGCCAGCGAAGCAGACGTAGAAGCAGCAGGCGGAATCGAAGGCGTTCAGAAGACTCCGTTTATCGGCTCCGGCAGATACAAATTTGTAGAATGGGTAACCGGTGAGAAGATCGTTCTGGAAAGAAACGAAGAATACTGGGATGAAAACTACAAAGGATACTTCAAGACGATCGAATGTACATTTACAAACGACGCTGCAGCCCGTGAAATGGCAGTAGAGTCCGGTGATTCCCAGTTTGCAGCAGATATGCCGGTTATGCAGGCTGCTACATATGCTGGAAACGAAGCTGTAAA
>JABUSW010000118.1 GCA_021443885.1 Blautia sp. | reverse complement strand
CTCCTTCGGCGGCCTGATCATCGGCTGGACGCTGGTGCTGATCCATATCTTTGGCATTGCGCTTACCGGTACCTCAGTCAACCCTGCTCGTTCCGTAGGCCCCGCTCTGATGGCTGCCATCTCCGGCAACGCAGCTCCTATTGCCTGCCTGTGGGTATTCATTGTTGGACCTCTGGTTGGTGCAGCTCTTGCTGCTATAACCTACAAAGCACTTGAAAAGTAAACCAGATAATGGATGGCAGGATCGTGAGAACTGCACGGCAGTGAAACGATCATAAACACTATTGAAATGCATCCATCAAAACAGCAAGAGGGATCTCTGTAGTCCGGCTATATCCTGCCGGGGCAACATAGATCCCTCTCTTTTCTCTTTCTTTGCTTTCCTCTTATTTTCACAGGATAATTTTCATTTCCTCAATCTTTACGGTTAATCCTGGAAAACCGCATTCAGAAATTCGTCAGCAATACCTTTTGGATAACCATTCTGTGCGTAGAGTGACCATGCATATCCATTGTAATCAAAAACAGTTAAAACTGCATCCGGTGTATCCGATATCTCCGGAGCGTTATAGGTTTTCATTTCCACTCCATTTCGCTGCGTTGTTTCTGCGAGTTCAAGACCATATACGCCGGAAACATCCTGCCCAACATCCTGTGACTTTCGAACAACAATCTCATAATCTCCGTCTTGATAAACGACCTGAAGAAGCTTTTTATCACCATTCATTACACTGAAAGAAGCTGCCTTGCAATTATCTGAGACCGCTTCCGGCACTTCTATCGCAAACCCGGCATACTCTTCCGCACTCTTTTTTGTTTCAAAAGTCTGCCATGGATTGGGGATTCCTGTTTCAGCGGATGCTTCTTCAGACGATTCTTCCGATGTTTCTGATGATGTTTCTACGGGTGTTTCCGCCGTCGTCTCTGACTCTTGTTTCTTCGAACAGGCAGCGAATGATATTCCGACAGCAGAAACAAATAACATTGTCAGAATTCTTTTTACTGTTTTATTCTTCATAGACTTCATTCCTCC
>JABUSW010000057.1 GCA_021443885.1 Blautia sp. | reverse complement strand
GGAGAGAATATGCAGATTGAAGGCTTCTGGTATTATCTATTTACGGGAGTTTTTGAAGCTGCTACGCTTCATTATGCGATTGCGAAGATCTTTGGCCCTTTGCTGTTTGGAAGAGGGTGGTGCGGATATGCCTGCTGGACGGCAATGGTTCTGGATTTTCTTCCGTATAAAGTTCCGGAGCAGCCAAGAATAGAAAAGCTGGGGTTTCTTCGGTATATTGTTTTTGCCGCCTCGTGTCTGTTTGTGGCCGCCTTGCTTTTATGCAAAGTCGGTGACATGGAACGAACCATGTTCTGGTGTTTTATTGCAGGGAATGCAGTTTACTATATAATCGGAATTGCGCTTGCCTTTGTCTTTCGTGATAATCGCGCATTCTGTAAATACATATGTCCCATCACGGTATTCCTGAAACCGGCCAGTTATTTTTCCCTTTCCAGGATCAAATGTAATAAAGAGAAATGCATTGACTGCGGAAAATGTAAACGTGTATGTCCGATGAATGTAGATATCACAGACAATTCAAGAAGTCGTAAGAATGGAACTGAGTGCATTCTCTGCATGGAATGTGTAAAGGTTTGTCCGAAAAAGGCGTTATGATAGATAAGGAAGTGGGCTGATGATTACCAGAGTTCTTTTGCCGGAGTTGGGACTAAGGCTTGCTGGTGCCGTATGTGATTTTACAGAGCCGTCAACGGGACAGAATGAACTTTTTTCCAGTGGAGTAGATCAGAACAAATCTTCGAGATTCGCGATTAAAAAAACGGAGGTATAATATGAATGCATTAGAGAACATGAAGACAAGAAGAAGTGTCAGAGCGTATCGACCGGACATGATTCCGACAGATGCCCTGGAGCGGATCATTGAAGCAGGTACTTTTGCGGCTAGTGGAATGAATCGTCAGCCGGCGATTATCCTGGCGGTTACCAACAGGGAAATGCGAGATAAGCTTTCGGCTATGAATGCAAAGGTAATGGGAAATGACATGGATCCTTTCTATGGGGCACCGGTCGTTCTGGTTGTATTGGCAGATAAATCAGCACCAACCTATCTTTATGATGGTTCCCTGGTAATGGGAAATCTGATGCTGGCTGCACATGCAGA
>JABUSW010000008.1 GCA_021443885.1 Blautia sp. | reverse complement strand
AGAAAGCTTAGAGCTGGAGCAGTATTATTTCTTCAGTCAGTGGGATGCCGCACAGTAGAAACAATATAATAAGGAAAAAAGTAAGAGCGTGGATGATCTGATGAAAGAGAATCCTCGCTCTTTTTACATACAGGCGACATCGTTGAGGAATGTGAGACCGTCAGCGATAATCTAGGCATACCGCAAGGTATGACATTGTATGTTTTAGAAATGGAGGTGCCTGAAGTGGCAAAGAAAAAGAAATGCATTCCAAACTACGGAAAGGTTACTCATAACGGAATTGAGTATTATCGTACCCGGGTGACAGACGCGGACGGAAAACGCGTGGCAGTCTATGGGGAGACTCCGGAAGAACTGTATGAGAAAGTCCAGGAGGCAAAACGGCAGATCGAAGAGGCGATTTATCGCAGAGAGAATCCTACTGTTGCCGATTACTGCGAGAAGTGGCTGAAGATGAGATCGGCGACAGTTCGTCCGACCACATTGAAGAATTATGAGAAGGCGCTGGGCAAGCATATTGTGAAGCCGATTGGCCATATGTATATGGATGAGGTGACAACGGATGATCTTCGGCTGTTACTGCTTCCGGTTTCCAAACAGTCCCAGTCCCTTTACAACTTGGTGAACATGCTGATCAAATGTATCTTCTATTCTGCAGAGGCCAGCAACGTGATTGAGTATAATCCGTCTGCAGTGATTTGTGCGAAGGGCGGTAAGCCCGGTAAGGAAAAGGAAGCGCTGACCGATGAGCAGGTGAAGATTCTGCTGGATACCATCAGGGAGCTGCCGCCGTATCTGTTTGTCATGATCGGCTTGTACTCCGGTCTCCGCCGGGAAGAGATTCTGGCTCTTCAGTGGGACTGTGTATTCCTGGATGAGAAAGTACCTTACATTTCAGTTCGAAGAGCTTGGCACGCTGAACATAACAGACCAGTCATCGGAACTGATTTGAAGACACCTGCGGCAAGAAGGGATGTTCCGATTCCCAATTGCCTGGTGCAATGTCTGCGGGAAGCGAAGGAGAAATCCATCTCCGATTTCGTGATTGCGGACAGCAACGGTGAGCCGCTGGCAGACAGCCAGTTCACACGAGTATGGAAATACATCACGGTCAGGTC
>JABUSW010000249.1 GCA_021443885.1 Blautia sp. | reverse complement strand
CCGGATAAATCAATGGCGCAAAGCACAAGACATTCATCCATCGGGAGAATGCAGCTCCCATATCGTCGAATGCCTTTCTTATTTCCTATGGCTTCTTTGATTGCTGTTCCGAGAACAATGCCAGCGTCCTCGATGGTATGATGGTCATCGACTTGCAGATCTCCTTTTACATGGAGATTCAGGTCAAATAAGCCATGTCTGGCAAAACCATCCAGCATATGGTCAAAGAATCCTACACCGGTATGGATATCCGCATTTCCTGTGCCATCCAGGTTGATCCTCAACCGGATCTGTGTTTCTTTTGTCGTTCTTTCTACAGAAGCTTCTCTACCCATTCTGCTCTCCTTCTTTAATTTTCGTTTTCAAAACGGACTGCAATAGAATTTTCGTGCGCAGTCAATTGCTCGGAAGCCGCAAACTGTTCAATATCGCGATGGAGAGAACGAAGCGCATCCTTCGAATAATATACAATACTGGATTTTTTGATAAAATCATCAACGGAAAGGGCCGAGAAGAATTTTGCTGTACCATTTGTGGGAAGTACATGATTCGGTCCGGCAAAATAATCTCCCAATGGTTCGGAACTATACTCTCCAATAAAAATAGCTCCGGCGTTTTTTACCTTCATCATCACCTCAAAGGGATTCCTTGTGACGATTTCCATATGTTCGGAGGCAATCTCGTTTGCGGTTTCGATTGCTTCATTCATGGAATCTGCAATCATAATATAACCAAAGCTCTCCAGGGATCTTTCGATGATCTCTTTTCTGGACAGAGTCTTCGTAAATGCCTTGATTTCCTTTTCCACTTCTTTTGCAAGGTCTTCGCTGGTAGTGATCAATATTGCTGACGCCAATTCATCATGCTCCGCCTGGGACAGAAGATCTGCTGCAACAAATCTCGGATTGGCCGTTTCGTCCGCCAATACAAGAATCTCACTGGGACCGGCGATGGAGTCAATGCTGACATGACCATAGACGGCTTTCTTCGCGAGTGCAACAAAGATATTCCCGGGTCCTACGATCTTATCTACTTTTTGAATGCTTTCCGTTCCGTATGCCCGATTCAGAGCTACAGCGGTAATTCCGAGCTGCAATACGTCAGCTACCGCCTTGGCG
>JABUSW010000056.1 GCA_021443885.1 Blautia sp. | reverse complement strand
TATTCCCAATTATACAAAGGATTTCCCCACAGCTGTCCTGTTGCGGAAAAAGCATCCGGCGGACAGCCTGCCACAGCCACCGGTTTGTTCTCATCGTCAAACTGGAACAGCATCGGATTGGACCAGGCATCCGCGCTGTCCGGCGCCACATAGATCGGAACATCCCCAATGATCTTGATATTATTGTTATTTGCATACGCTTTCAGCGATTCCCACTGTTTGAAGAACCAGAACTGCTGGAAGCGATAAAACTGAATCTCTTCCGCAAGAGCTTCCTTGGCGTCCTCCAGCGCTTTGGGCTGGCGGTTGCGAAGCTCCACTGGCCAGTCACTCCAGTTTCTTCCTCCCTGATCATTCTTGATTGCCATAAAGAGACAATAATCATCCAGCCAATATCCGTTCTCTCTTACAAATTCGCCATATTCCGGTTCCTTTTTACAATCACTTCGTTCGTATGCCAGGCGCAGAAGCCGGAACCGGTTGTTATACACCTTTCCATAATCCACATAGCTTTCACTTCCGCCCCAGTCGCACTCACGACACTCCTGTTCTGTCAGATATCCTTCTTTGATAAAGACTTCCAGATCAATGAAATACGGATTTCCTGCAAATGTGGAAAAGGACTGGTACGGGGAATCCCCGTAGCCGGTTGGTCCCAATGGAAGGATCTGCCAATATCTCTGTCCTGCCCGAAATAACTGATCTACAAATGTATAAGCCTCGCTTGAAAAACAACCGATTCCATACTTTGACGGAAGACTTGAAATCGGTAATAGAATACCACTCGCTCTCATGATTCTGTTTCTCCTTTGTCTCTTCTTTCTGGTAAACTACCATGATTTTTCTTATTTGATTTTTTTATTGATAAATGTACAAACATCGGAATAGACACGTTCTTTCTCTCTTTCATTCAGAATTTCGTGCCGCATACCCGGATACAGCTTGCCTTTTACATCTTTATACCCTATGTTGCGCATCAGCCGGACTGCCTGTGCAAACTTCCGGACATTCGTCATGCACGGATCTTCTGCTCCGCTTATAAATAATACCGGAAGTTTCGAGTTGGTGCATAACCATTTTTTCTGATCATAAGCCTTCTCCATCAGACAAAAAAGAGAAAGATATGCATCATCCGTAAACATGAATCCACAAAAGTCAGATTTTTCATAGCCCTCTATAATTCCGGGATCAGAACAAAGCCATGCATTTT
>JABUSW010000315.1 GCA_021443885.1 Blautia sp. | reverse complement strand
TGCATTGTCATTGCCCTGGACCACCTGCAGGTATGCTTTCTCGGCGCCTTTCTTTTGGCCTTCGAAAAGCAGACTGGAGCAGATCTGACGTGCATAGCCTCTGCGCCGGAAATCCTCCCGCACGTGAATCGCATAGATGCCGATATACTCGCGGTCGAGGATTCCCAGTCCGGTGGCAACGATTTCGCCTTCTGCAAAGATGCAGGCGCAGATCGTCTTCTTGGGAATGGAATGATACATGGATGGAACTACGGATCGATGGACGAGATTTGTCATTTTCTTCAGATCAAAGAGGCTTTGGATCCATTGATCCGGTATGGCATCCGAAAGGACAACATGATTATAGTTGCAGGTGTTTCCGGCAGCATTGAGGTCCAGCGTCATGACGTCGGTTATATGTTCGATCCGGTATCCGCGGTTTTCAAGTACGTAATCGAAATCCTCTGAGACCAAAGGACTGATCTTAAAGATTGCAGGGGTTCCCAAGCGTTTGTATTCCTCTTCACAATAAGGGATTTTTTCCCTCCAGGGGAGAGAAGATGCACCAAACTGTTCCACGCTGTTGGTACGATGCGTATAAAAATAGGAAAAACGAAGAATCCAGCCATCGTATAATTCCATTTTATGAGAAGGCCAGGCATTCAGAGACATATCTTCAATTTGCTTAATTGTAGTTTCCATGTGTATTCTCCTGTATTCTATGCCCGCCGTACAGACGGGGTTAAAGAGTGATTACGTATCGTAAAGTCTTTTGAAATGTATTATACAGAAGTTCCGGCCGGTATGCAATTGTCTCGAAGAATCTCGAATTATGTAGAATTCTCTCGATGGAATCTGCTGGACTTTTTCGTAATTGTAAAATATAATAACCATTACCAGATTTCTTCTGGTGTCTGAGCCAAATCGGCATTTATCCCATTATTATTTAAAACAAAATATGCATAAAGCGAGGTGAAGGTATGTGGTTTCGCATTACTTTTTCCATGACAGCAGCTTTTGTAGCCATGGTGATGGATCTGCGTACAGGCTGTGTGGATAACGGATGGCTTGTTTTCTGTATGATCATAAGTCTGGTATTCAATGGCATGGAAAAAGGAGCGGCAGGCGTCGGATTCTTTGCACTTGGAATGGTATTTCCATTTATTATGTTGTGGTTTCTGTTCCTGTTTCATATGCTGGGAGCAGGAGATATCAAGCTGTTTTGCGTTCTGGGCGGCCTGCTTGGAGTTCATTCAATTGGAGTCTGCGTTGCAGTTTCTTT
>JABUSW010000094.1 GCA_021443885.1 Blautia sp. | reverse complement strand
AAACCGGATACCATGACAATGCCGGAAATGGCACGGCTTCTTGGCATAAAGAGAAGTACAGTGTATTACATTTTGAACAGGGACGCTGATGCTTTTGAGATAGTTCTGATTGATGGACGGAGAAATATCGTGAAGGAAAGCTTTTATAGTTGGTATCAGTCTCAGGACAAATACAGGATTGTGAAAGAAATGGAACAACCTGTCTGGATTGAAAATGAAGAAAATTCTCAGATCGAAGTTTTGAGAAGAATAACATATGACAAAGATAAGTCGGGTAAACATATAGGAAATGCAGATCATCTCACCATCAGTGAGGCTGCACTTCTTGCAGAAGTGGAAAAGACTACCATTTCAAAATGGATCAAAGAAGGTTATTTTCAGGTGGTCAAATCAGGAAACATTGTGAGAATACCAAGGAAATCATTTGAAAACTGGCTGAAAAACAAGAAAGGGGAATCGACATGGCTTCCATTGTAGAAAGAAAAGGGAGATACTGCGTAGTTTATTCTTATACGGATAAAGAAGGAAAACGCAAACAGAAATGGGAAACTTTTAGAAATATAACAGAGGCAAAACGCAGAAAGTCCGAGGTGGAATACCGGAGCAATATTGGTGATCTAATCGTTCCTCATTGCAAGACTTTAAAAGAACTTATGACCGAATACATCTCATTGTATGGGAAAGAGAATTGGTCACTGTCAACATATTCTTCCAATGTATCTATGATCAACAACTATATTATTCCCATAATTGGCGATGACAAACTGGAATCAATCAACACCAGGTTTATAGAGCGGTATTACCAACGTTTGTTGAAAACACCGGCGGTAGTCAATCCGGCCACAGGTAAGAAAACGTCAGAGTATGTTACGCCGTCAACAATCAGAGATATTCATAAACTGCTTCGGAATTGTTTTAATCAGGCTGTAAAATGGGAACTCATGGCAAAAAATCCTGCGCAGTATGCGACCGTTCCAAAGTATAAAAGTACAAAACGTGAAATATGGACGGCAGATACATTAATGAAAGCGTTGGAAGTATGCGATAATGACCGTCTGAAGCTTGCTATGAATCTGGCATTTTCAGGCTCTCTTCGTCTGGGCGAACTCTTAGGATTGACATGGGATTGTGTTGACATCAGTGAAGAAGCTATTAATAACGGAAGTGCGTATATCTATATCAACAAGGAGCTGCAGCGAGTTGAAAAGAAAGCATTGCAGGAGTTGAACGGAAAAGACATCATTATGGTATTCCCGGAAGAGAGTAAA
>JABUSW010000324.1 GCA_021443885.1 Blautia sp. | reverse complement strand
TGATGCGGTTCTTGAGCCCACAAAACAGGCAGTTCTGGAAATGAAGAAGAATCTGGATGTGGCCGGCATCACAGATCAGGATGAAGCTCTATGCGCTGTGGCCGGGGAGGCATTTTGCAACAGCTCGCCCTATACACTGACAGATCTGAAGTCCCGCACCAATCAGCAGCAGCTTAAGACAGACTTTATCCTCTATCTGGATGGATTCTCTGCTAATGTTCAGGAGATCATCAAGCGCTTTGAATTCCGCAAGCAAATCGATAAGCTCTCCGAGCACGATGTGCTGGGCATTCTGATCAGCAAGTTTACCGATACATCGGTGAATCTTTCCAGCCGACCGGTTACGGCTCCAAACGGTACGATTCTGCCTGCGCTGGACAATCATGCTATGGGAACTGTGTTTGAGGAAGTCATCCGGAAGTTCAATGAGGAAACCAACATTACCGATGCCGGACGTCATTTTACGCCACGGGATATTGTGGAACTGATTACCGACCTGGCATTTGTTCCTGTTCAGGACAAGATCCAGAGTACGACCTATCGTATTTATGACGGAGCCTGCGGTACCGGCGGTATGCTCACAGTGGCAGAGTCCAGAATACATGAGATCGCGGCTGAGTATGGAAAAAGCGTTTCCATTCATTTATATGGTCAGGAGCTGGCGGATGAAACCTATGCCATTGCACGCAGTGACATGCTGGTGAAGGGCAAAGGTGCGCAGGCCAATAATATTTTCTTTGGTTCCACCATATCCAACGACGGTTTTGCGGGGGAGACTTTTGATTTCTGTCTGTCCAATCCACCCTTCGGCACACCGTGGAAGACGGACCTGAAGGCCTGGGGAGATATCAAGAAGGATGAGATCACTGACACCCGTTTCCGGATCAATTATCATGGGGAAGATTTTTCCATGATTCCGGATATCGGCGATCCCCAGATGCTCTTCCTTGCCAACAATATCAGCAAGATGAAGCGGGACACGGAACTGGGAAGCCGTATCGTAGAGGTTCATAACGGTTCCTCCCTCTTTACGGGAAAGGCAGGACAGGGACCTTCCAATCTGCGACAGTATATTCTGGAGGAGGATCTGCTGGAAGCTATCGTGGCGCTGCCCGAGAAGATGTTCTACAACACCGGTATCGGTACGTATCTGTGGGTGCTCTCCAACAAGAAAGAAGCACGCCGGAAAGGAAAGGTGCAGCTGATCGATGCAACAACCTTGAAATCACCCCTTCGCCGCAATCTGGGTGAGAAAAACTGCGAAGTCACTCCGGAGATCCGTCAGCAGATTCTGGAATTGTATATCCGGAATGAAGT
>JABUSW010000362.1 GCA_021443885.1 Blautia sp. | reverse complement strand
TAGTAAGTATATAAAACGATATTCTTCCCGTTTTTCAGCTTATACAAATGCCGGATCACCACAACATTTCCATATCCGCCATTCCATCCTGTGAACTTTACCGTTCCGCCGTATGCAGCCACTGCCGGCACATTTTTTCCGGTGGGAATATCAATCGCATTGTGGCTGCGATAGTCACCGAAACACCCGCTTAGTTTGTAATGATCCGGTACCGGCCAGGTCATGTCCCGGTTTCCTTCATAATATTTTGTACCAAAAATATTGTCATCTGCCTGAACAGAACATACAGAAAGCAGCATCACCAGCAATGTAAGCAATAAATAATTCCTTCGTAATCTCATACCATTCCTCTTTACGTAATTATTGAACCATCTTATCACAATACATCAATCCTGTCATCTGATTTTAGGAGAATTGCGGAAGACGCATACAAAAACGTAGAGCTCTGCAGCTGCAAACACTTTTGATACTCCACTCACTAATATAATTTGACATTATAAGCGTGAAGACTTTATATTATTTCTTATACAGCATGTATTATCCTGATACACAAAACCGTTCTATAATACAAACCGTTTTCAGGAAAGGAGTCATTTATGGATACATTGGAAATACTGGACGAACTGACACATCGCGCACGGAAGGATCCTGCTGTCAGGCAAAAGCTGCTGGATACCAGAAGCCACGATCAGCCTTTGGATGCTTTCTGTAAAGCGGCACATGATCTGGGATATGACCTTTACGTAATGGATCTCATTGATGCCGGAGAGGATTTCTATGCCACCATGCGAAGAAGCACCAACGGGGGCGGAGAAAACTCTCCGAAATTATCCGGCGAAGATGATTTTTACGAGTTGTTCTTTGCGGCAATCCAATAACAACTGCACAGTTAAAAGTCCCATTTATCGCAGAGACTGTTGATCTGATCTGTGAATTTTGACAGATCTTTATTGGCACCACCTTCATATTTATGAATGATGCCCAGCAGTCTCTGTCCGGCTGTAAGAAGTCTCTGGAATACAGAGCTTGCCTTTGCCTGTTTTGCAGAACGTTTTTCAATGATCTTCGGTTCCGCTTCGTATACCATCACATCTTTTTTCAGATCATAAATAGTTCCGCTGTATGGAGCATACGCATCATAATGCAATTCATCTATCAACCTGTTTGTAAAAATCTGACAGGATTCATCATCCCCGTGACAAACAAACACTTTCTTCGGCTTTTCCTGAAAAGATCCCGCCCATTTCAATAATCCATTGTTGTCCGCATGTCCACTGATTCCCGGCAGAACCAGGATCTCTGCATTGATCTGGATCTCTTCGCCAAAAAGCTT
>JABUSW010000001.1 GCA_021443885.1 Blautia sp. | reverse complement strand
AAGAAAAGAGCAAGAAAAGAGCAAGAAAAGAGCAAATCAATAAGTTGTAATTGATTAAGCAACAAATTTAAATCACAATACAATGAAAGAGTACAAAGGCATTATCTTCAACAGCGTTAATGTTTGTCTGTTGAATGGAGAGTTAGGAGAAGTAGTACAGACACGTAACATCCGCACAGCTGTGGTCAGCCGCAAGACACGCACGGACTGCAAGCGCTTCATGAAAGAAAAGGGTATTGATGTTGACGTCGTTATTGGAGGTCACGATCTTGATACGAGATACAAGCGTTTCGGCAAACCACTCGGAGACCCTATGTTCATTGCAGCTGCTATGATGCATCTTGATGAATCTGAGGTTTTAGTTCTTGGAGACTATTCTGGAGACAGAATATCTTGCGAGGCTGCCGGAATGGCATATTTTGACAAAGTAAAAGATGTGATTCCAGTTCTTGCATACTGCCCGGTATGGGAGAAGGAAGCAGTAGATACCTCATCCTTTATGGTCCCTGTTACCGGGATCATGGGCGCGGTGTGCGGAGATATCATCGGCTCGGCGTATGAATTCCATCCCACAGATGATTATAACTTTGAGCCTTTTGTCAACGATACCCATTTCACGGATGATACGGTCACCACTACGGCTGTAGCCTCCTGGCTACTGGGAGACCGCACGCAGGAATCACTTGTGCGTTGCTTTACTGGCATATGCAACAGATATCCGCATGCTGGATACGGATATAATTTCAAGAAATGGCTCCGATCAAAGAACCGTACACCATATGGGGGCAAGACCAATGGCGCCATGATGAGGGCAAGTGCATGCGGTTGGGCGGCGAGCTCACTGGAGGAGGCGATGGATCTCGGGAAAAGATCGGCAGAAGTCAGCCACAGTTCCATCGAAGGCATGCAGGGCGCACAGGCAGTATCAGCAGGCATCTATCTTCTCCGTACAGGTCACTCAAAGCAGGAAGTTAAAGAGTTTATGGAAAAGAATTTCGGTTATGATCTTGATATGACAGTTGCCGAGCATCGGGCCATTCGAAGCAAAGACATATCTTGCACAATATCCGGCCCCCAAGCGATAAGATGCTGGCTTGAAGCGTCCACTTTTGAAGATGCTATCAGGAAAGCCGTTACGCTTAAGACTGATGCCGACACCGTTGCAGACATCGCAGGAGCCTTTGCGGCGGCGACTACGGGTATGGAAATCCCTCAGGAATGGGCAGACAGGTGCTTCGATATGCTCCCGGACGAGCTCAAAGACATTATAATTTCATTTTACAAAAAATAATACTACTCTTGCGTGTCATATTTACACAAAGAACACAATGGAACAAGATATGAACTACAGCTACAAATACCCCCATCCGGCCGTGACGACAGACAGCGTGGTGTTCG
>JABUSW010000036.1 GCA_021443885.1 Blautia sp. | reverse complement strand
ACGTGGCCGCAGATAAAGTGATCAGAGAGATTCCTCATGGCATAGCAGAGCAGGTCACGGGAGACAGCCTGAACGATATTCTCAACGAACTTCGGGCCGTAAGATTCGATGCGTCCCCATTTTTTATTCGGACCGATGCCTTCGTAAGTGACCGAGGTTCCGCCGAACTGGTTCTCACCGAGTCTTGGTTTCACATAAGCCAGGCGTCTGCCGGAGGGCAGTTCGATGAATAACATGGCGCTCTTGTAGATGAAGCGGATGTTGCCGACTTCGGTGGTGGTGCGCAGGGTGATGGATTCCTTTACTGCAGCGTCAACTGCCCACCAGTAGGCCGTGATATTCGGATTGGCATTGCGCCAGGAATCTACCAGGGGCTGAAGCTCTTCTTCGGTGAGACCCATTTCGAGAGCACCCATGGATTTAAGTGCTCCAACGGATCCGCCGTAACCGAGAGCAAGTTCTGCAATCTTACCTTTTTGTCTTAGGTGAGAATTTATACCATGCTTTTTGACCGGAACACCAAACATCTGAGATGCCGATGCGCAGTAAATATCTTCGCCTTTTGCAAAGACTTCGGAACGCCAGGTTTCGCCGGCAAGGTGTGAAAGAACTCTGGCTTCAATCGCGCTGTAATCAGATACGATGAACTTATAGCCGGGCTTTGCGATGAAGGCTGTTCTTATCAGCTGTGAAAGCGTGTCCGGGATATCGTCATATAGAAGCTGCAGCATTTCATAGTCACCGGTGCGAACCAAGTCACGTGCCTCAGCAAGGTCAGGAAGATGATTCTGCGGAAGGTTCTGCAGCTGTATCAGTCTGCCGGCCCAGCGTCCGGAACGGTTGGCCCCGTAGAACTGGAACATGCCGTGAGCCCTGCCGTCCCTACATACTGCCTTCTGCATGGCCTGGTATTTTTTGACGGAAGACTTTGCTAATTGGAGCCTAAGCTGAAGAGCATCGGCAATGTCACCATCCATGTCCTTTAACATGGCTGCCACATCTTTTTTGCCAAGGGATTCTGCTTCAATACCGTTCTCATAGAGCCACTGCTTCATCTGCTGGACGCTGTTCGGGTTATCAAGATTTGTGATTCTCTGCATGGCAACGGTGAGAGTATCCTTGGATTTCTCATCAAATAGAATCGCATTTTCTACGATATTCATATCGAGAAGGATCCCTCTGTCGTTGATTTCCTGATCCAGATGGTATTCATCCCAGATGAAGTCAGGAACCGGGAAGCGGGAGAGTTTTTGCTTTATAGACATTTCCACTTCGACATCCCTTTTGTTGTAAGCCTTAAAGGTTTCCCATCTGTCGGAAGCATGTTCAGGAAGGTTGCGGGTTCTGCCTCCATTGGATTTTGTGGCTTTGCAAGGTGAGCAGAAGTACCGGATAAGGTCTTTGCCTTCCTTCATTTTCTGATCCTGCAGTTTCAGGACTGCTCCAACG
>JABUSW010000037.1 GCA_021443885.1 Blautia sp. | reverse complement strand
CGGGACAATGCATTTTGCGGAAGGTGCGGCAAAAAAATGTATCACAGCGACACGGAACGTTGTATGGTCTGTGATTGCGGCAATCATAGCTACCCCAGGATTATGCCGGCAGTCATTGTCGGGGTGATCAATGGGGACAAAATACTTCTGACGAGATACCGTACCGGATTTGGGCATAATGCATTGATCGCAGGCTTCACGGAAATAGGAGAGACCTTCGAGGAATGCGTTGAGAGAGAAGTGATGGAAGAGGCGGGGGTTCGTGTGAAAAACATCCGTTATTACAAATCACAGCCCTGGGGAACCGCAAATGATATCCTGGCCGGATTCTATTGTGATGTAGATGGAGATGATACGATCTCCATGGACAGCAGTGAACTACGCTTTGCCCAATGGGTAAAACGGGAGGATATTGAACTCCAGCCAAATAATTATTCCCTGACTAACGAGATGATGACCATGTTTAAGGATGGAGCAATTATATAGGGAATATAGAAAAACCACCACGTTGCGTGGTGGTTTTTTGATAGCTGCAGGTTGATTTTAGTACATATCCGGAAAAGGTGTTCTGCATCAGGAACTTGCCGGTTTCTGATATCCGCATTTCGGACAGACACCATTTGCATCTAATGCGATTCCGCAAAGAGGACAGCGCTCCATGGAGCCGCTGACATCGTATTCCTGACACGCAGCATTGACACCGCTGGTAAAGGTCAGTTTGGCGATATTCAGCTGATCCTTCAAAAGGTCGTATACGATCTTGATCATTCCTTCTACCGTCATGGTTTCTTTTGTTACTACCAGACGGCAATCCGGGTATGCAGTAGCCAGCTCTGTCTGGAAAGCAGCTCCCTTCATCTGGTTTTGAGGAGCACCATCCTTGATGCCTTGTTTTGCATATACGTCCAGGATTGCAGGAAGGAGCGGATCATCTTCCCGAAGGATCACTGCATGATCGAAGTTTTTCAGAACATCCCATGCTGTCTTTTTGATTTCATTGCATGGAAAAACCATATTGACGCCAGGGTTAACGGTATCTTCCACTTCAATGGTCAGATAACCGGTGTGTCCGTGGAGATACTGCGCTTCTCCCCGGAAGCCATAGAAACGATGTGCGTACTGCAGATCAAATGTTGTAATGCTTCTCATAAAAAAGCCCCCTTTCATAAAAAATGTTAGAATTTCCGATATGTGATTTGACTGGCAAGGTAAGCGTCCAACACACATATTGATAATTATTATCAATAGATATTATATATTATATTGATGAAAATCTCAATAACAATTTCGGTCAGATTTCATGTGATTTTGACTTTGATCAAGATTTTGGTGAACATTTTGTGGAACAGAGAGTTTTTGTGTGGGATCAGGCGTTTGACCATATGAACTGCAGAACATAAAAAAAGACCGAAACCCTTGATTTCTCAAGGATTTCGGTGCCCCTGCCAAGAATCGAAGCGACGGGATTCGAACCCACGACCTCTGCGTCCCGAACGCAGCGCTCTACCAAA
>JABUSW010000257.1 GCA_021443885.1 Blautia sp. | reverse complement strand
GAAGAATTCGCCGCTGTTGTCATGATCACAAACTGCTCCTGTGCATTCCAAAGTCCGGCCAAAAACAGAGTGCCTCCGTCCGTCCTTCGGAATGTACTCTTTTCTTTCAGGGCATTCCACTCATAAAAATGCGTCGCAGGAACAACAGCCCTGCGATAACGCATTCCATTTTGGAACATTGGTTTCTCATTCACACTCTCAACCCTGGCATTGATGATAAGTCCATGATTCGTACCGCTTCGGTACCCAAAAGATAAAGGCTTTAGAATTCTCTCATTCTCCGAAGATATCATCACAGGTGCAGACTCTGTGGGCAGAATATCCCTGTTCCATGTGTTTCTAATCCGCCGGTCCATATCTGAAACAATGTTTTGGATCTCATAATAGGTTTCATCATCAATATAATATCTTCCACACATTCAGCTAATCCTCTATCAATTTCAGATGATCTGTTCCATTGCCAAGCAGCTGCAGTTCACTCATGCTGATACAGTGAGGAATCGTATTTTCCCGAACTGCCTGTACGCACTCGTCAAAATTCATCCACCGCACCGATTCTACCTCACTTTCCTGAACTGTAAAATCTGTCTCTGCATAATCATCCAGTCGCAAAACAAATACCTTTGTTACCTGACGGTCATGATAAGGAATTCCGTGAAATTCATCATCCCAGTCAATGGACTGAAATCCACATGCAGTCAGCTGTTCCACGCCGACAACCACTCCTAATTCCTCCTGCAGTTCGCGGATTGCCGAAACCTCATAAGAATCTCCTGCCGGAATGTGTCCTGCACTTGAAATATCATAACAACCGGGAAATGAATCTTTCCGAAGGCATCTCTTTTGAAGAAGAATCTGTGTCTTTCCATCTTTGATTCGATAGATCCATACATGAGAAGTTCTATGACGGATTCCATTTAAATGAGCTTCCGCACGTTCAACCGTTTTCCCCGTAGGATTTCCTCTTGTGTCAACAATATCTAATAACTCCATAACCTGTCTCCATCATTCCTGTTTCCCATAAGGTGCTTTTTCTTCTGCTGCTATTGTGGCTGACTGTGTATCCCCGAAATCATACGGATACACCTTCGCTTTTCCGGCTTTGAGTTTCCCCTGCAGCCGTTCTTTCAATAGCGTATTCCGTCTGGCAACGGTCACATTTCTTACCGCATACTGGAGTGCTTTCTTTGTTCCCACCATTACCAGTATCTTCTTGGCCCGGGTAATACCGGTGTAGATCAGGTTTCTCTGCAGCATCACATAATGATTCATAAGAACCGGCATAACTACGATGGGATATTCAGATCCCTGGGCTTTGTGGATGGTGGTGGCATAGGCATGCACCAACTCGTCCAGCTCCGTTGCATCATACTCGATACTCCGGTTGTCAAAATTCACCCGCAAGGTCCGATCCTGCAGATCTACTGATTCGATGATGCCGATATCGCCATTGAATACTTCCTTGTCGTAATTATTCTTAATCTGCATCACCTTATCGCCCGGCCGGTACACAAAACCGCTTCTTCT
>JABUSW010000219.1 GCA_021443885.1 Blautia sp. | reverse complement strand
TCCTGCTGTTAAATCTGCCTTATCTGTTCCTGTTTATCCTGGCTGACCGGGCATCCCTGATGTTCCGGCTCAGTCCGGGAGCAAATATCGGAGAAAAAATCATGTATGTAATGGAGCATTCCAACAAGCTCCTGGGAATTTTTCCAAGCATAGCTCCAACAGATATCCTGGTTGGAACCGGATGCGCGGCAGCCGGAAAGTTATTGATCTGGCAGAAACAGCTGGATAGAAAAAAGCTTCGAAAAGGTGTAGAATATGGTTCAGCAAGATGGGGAACAGCGGAAGATATCCGGCCATACCGGTCAGATGATCCATGGATGAACATCCCCCTTACGGCAACAGAGGCTCTTACAATGGAGAGCAGGCCAAAGGATCCAAAGTATGCCAGGAATAAAAACATCCTGGTGATCGGCGGTAGTGGTTCCGGTAAAACGCGATTTTTTGTTAAACCGGGCATTATGCAGATGAACTGCTCCTACGTGGTTACGGATCCGAAAGGAACCCTGATAGAAGAAGTTGGATGTATGCTGGAAAAGGGTCCTCCAAAGCGCGATGATCATGGAAGAATCGTGAAGGATAAAAACGGAAAAGCAATACACGAACCGTATGAGATCAAGGTATTGAATACCATCAACTTTTCCAAGAGCCTTCATTACAACCCTTTTGCCTACCTGCGGTCAGAGAAGGATATTCTGAAGCTGGTTACGGTAATCATGGCAAATACCAAGGGCGATGGTGAAAAGGAAAACCAGGATTTCTGGTATAAAGCAGAAAAACTTCTGTACACGGCATTGATCGCATATATCTGGTATGAAGGCAATGAAGACGAAAAGAATTTTACCACTCTTCTGGATCTTCTGAATGAATCAGAAGTGAAGGAAGAGGATGAAGATTACAAAAATCCGGTGGATCTGCTGTTCGAGGATCTGGAAGCCGAGGAGCCCGAGCACTTTGCGGTGCGGCAATATAAAAAATACAAAATGGCTGCAGGGAAGACCGCAAAAAGTATCCTGATTTCATGTGGAGCGAGACTTGCTCCATTTGATATTGCGGAGCTTCGGGAGATCATGTCCTATGATGAAATGGAGCTGGATCTGATTGGTGACAGACGGACAGCGTTGTTTTTGATCATGTCAGACACCGATACCACATTCAATTTTGTGATCGCAATGCTGCAGTCCCAGCTTTTCAATCTGCTATGTGACAGGGCCGATGATGTATATCACGGCAGGCTGCCGGTGCATGTACGGGTGATCTGTGACGAGTTCGCAAATATCGGACAGATCCCGAATTTTGATAAACTGATTGCAACGATACGAAGCAGAGAAATCTCTGCTTCTGTTATTTTACAGGCACAGTCCCAGCTGAAAACCATATATAAAGATGCCGCAGATACCATTGCCGGGAACTGCGATACGACTCTTTTCCTGGGCGGGAAGGAAAAAACCACCTTGAAGGAAATGAGTGAGATCCTTGGGAAAGAGACCATCGATCTATATAATACCTCTGAGACCAGAAGTAGCCAGAATTCTTACGGCC
>JABUSW010000225.1 GCA_021443885.1 Blautia sp. | reverse complement strand
GCTGAGTAAGCATCCATTTTGCAAGAACAACCTTCTGCTGGTTACCACCGGACAAAGAGCCAACCGTCTGATTGATGGAGGTTGCTTTTACGTTGATAAGCTTTTTGTATTTCTCTGCTTCCAGGTTCTCTTTTCTCTGGTCCACGACCTGGTTCTTCGAGAAGTATTCCCGCATAGCCGCCATGGTCATGTTATGTTTGATGTCGTCAATCAGCACGAGACCATATGTTTTACGGTCTTCCGACGTGTATGCGATCTTATTTCTGATAGCATCCGCTACTGTTTTTGTACTGATCTCTTTTCCATGCATGAATACCTGTCCGGAAATCTTCTGTCCATAGGAATGTCCGAAAAGACTCATGGCAAATTCCGTACGACCGGCACCCATCAGACCCGCCAGACCGACTACTTCGCCGGCACGAACATTGATATTGATGCCTTTTAGCACTTTCTTATCCGAAATCTCCGGATGATATACGGTCCAGTCCTTAACCTCCATAACCACGTCACCAATAGGACAATTGTCACGAATCGGATAACGGTTATTCATTTCACGACCAACCATTCCTTTGATGATACGGTCCTCGGACCATTCATCAACACCTTTTACCAGCGTTTCAATTGTTTTACCATCTCGAATGATGGTAATGGAATCTGCAACACGCTCGATCTCATTCAGTTTGTGGGAGATGATGATACAGGTCACACCTTTGGACTTCAGATCCAGCATGATATCCAGAAGCTGCTGAGATTCTTCATCGTTCAAAGCTGCTGTCGGCTCATCCAGAATCAGCAGTTCTACGTTCTTCGCCATTGCCTTCGCAATTTCGATCAGCTGCTGTTTGCCTACACCCAGAGAGTTCACCGGTGCATTCAGATTCTCGTTTTCCAGACCAACATGAGCCAGTGCCTCTTTGGCGGCACCACGTGTCTTATTCCAGTCAATGACACCTTTCATGGAAAGCTGTTCGTTTCCCATAAATACGTTCTCTGCAATCGAAAGATACGGGCTGAGCGCAAGCTCCTGATGGATAATTACAATACCCTTAGTTTCACTATCTTTAATCTTGTGGAATTTACAGGTCTCCCCTTTGTATACGATATCGCCTTCGTAAGTACCAAAAGGATAGACACCGGACAAAACGTTCATCAAAGTAGATTTTCCGGCACCATTCTCACCGCAGAGGGCGTGAATCTCACCTTTTTTAACTTTCAGATTAACGTCATCCAGAGCTTTCACACCTGAAAAGGCTTTCGTAATGTGCCTCATTTCCAAAATAATATCAGACATGCCTTTCCTCGCTCCTTTTCTTTATTCTAACGAAAACGGGCGGCGGATTGTTCCGCCGCCCTGATGAAATCAATTGTTAAATTATTGATACTTCTTACTGAAGCTGATCTTCTGTATAGTATCCGCCGTCGATCAGGAGTTCTTTGTAGTTGGACTGATCAACCGGCTGTGGTGTACACAGATAAGACGGAACTACGATTGCACCATTATCATACTGCTCTGTATCATTGATTTCCGGCTCTGTTCCCTGAAGAACTGCGTCAACCATTGTTACAGCCTTGGAAGCAAGGAGACGTGTATCTTTGTAGATAGACATTGT
>JABUSW010000226.1 GCA_021443885.1 Blautia sp. | reverse complement strand
TTATTATACTATATAAAAGGTATATTGCGTCCATTAACTATATTTGATTACAGATTCTTCGCAGCGAAACAATCCGTAAGCATATTTTGCAAAAGAGGAGTTTATGAATGAATAGTATAATCGAACGATGGGAAGAAATCCTGAATACTGCAAAAATAGAATATGAGTTATCAGAAATTTCTTTCAATACATGGCTGAAACCTCTTAAAGTTCAAAATGTACAGGACAATATTATAACGATTGCTGTTCCTTCCGATCAGAATATCGTCGGAATCAACTATATAAATAAGAAATACAAGGTTATCCTTCAGTATACCATCTGTGTTGTTACCGGCATCGATTCCTGTGAAGTTCGTTTTGTAACAGCTGATCCGGCTAACAGCAAAAAAACACCATCTCCGGATGATCATATCAATGACATACGATTTGAAGAGGCTCATTTAAATCCGAAATATACCTTTGATACGTTTATTGTCGGAAGCAATAATAAATTTGCCCAGGCTGCTGCTCTCGCTGTCGCAGAATCTCCGGGAGATGCTTATAATCCTTTGTTTATTTACGGAGGAGCCGGCCTTGGCAAAACACATCTGATGCATTCTATTGCACGTTATATTCTGGAAAACAACCAGGATAAAAAAGTACTCTATGTTACCAGTGAAGAATTCACAAATGAACTGATTGAATCGATAAAGAACAACAACAATACTAGAGAAATGGCAAGATTTCGTGAAAAGTATCGTAACATTGATGTTCTTCTGGTAGATGATATTCAATTTATCATTGGTAAAGAATCGACACAGGAAGAGTTTTTCCATACCTTTAATGCACTGCATTCTACGAAAAAGCAGATTATTATTTCTTCTGACAAACCACCAAAAGACATGTCTACCCTGGAAGAAAGATTCCGTTCCCGTTTTGAATGGGGTCTGACAGCAGATATATCTCATCCGGATTATGAGACAAGAATGGCAATTCTTCATAAAAAAGAAGAACTGGAAGGAAGCAACGTAAATGAGGAAGTAATCAATTATATTGCAACCAACATTACTTCTAATATTCGGGAATTAGAAGGAGCTTTTAATAAAGTGGTTGCTTTTGCGAAATTGGAAAGAAAAGGTATTACGTTATCTCTGGCAGAAGAGGTTTTAAAAGATATTATTTCACCGGATGAAAAAAAAGTGATAACACCGGATTACATTATATCTATGGTTGCGGAACATTACGGCGTGAAGTCTGCAGACCTCTGTGGAACCAAGCGCAACTCCAAAGTCGTAACCCCACGGCAGGTTTCCATGTATCTATGCAGCGAAATTCTTTCTTACACGTTAAAAAACATAGGCATCGCTCTTGGAAACCGTGATCACTCCACGGTCATGCATGGAATTGAGAAAATAAAAAATGAAATGGAGTATGATGAGAATCTGCGAAATACGATTGAAATTCTCAAAAAAAAGATTAATCCACAATAATCGATAGTTTTACACATAGCAAAACCATTGTTTTACACAATCATATCCCAAAGGGAAATGCCCTGTTTTACTGGATATAAAGAACTTATACACTTTTCCAGTTCCCTTAATAAGAAGACTACGTATTTTTATTATATATATATGAATC
>JABUSW010000110.1 GCA_021443885.1 Blautia sp. | reverse complement strand
AACAAAACAAAGATGGAAAAAATGGGTGGATTGGAATTCGCTTCCGTCTACATGGTGTCATCCAATATGTATACTGCAAAAAATCTTCCGGTAGATACGGACAGGATAAAGGACTGCAGAAAGATTCTCAAGGAGAAAACCGGTGTGTTTTCTGCTTTTCGCGGAAATGTTACCCTGCCTCTTGCATGTATGCTGGCGCAGGATGCGGATCCGGGGAATAAGATGGACCGGGCTGCAACCCTTTATGGGAAGTTAAGGGATGAGTTTTCTGCTTCCGAATATTTGCCGCTTGCAGCAATGGTCCTTACGGATCTGGTTTCGGATGATGAGGCAGAGACATACATTAAAAGGGGAAAAGCTATCTATAAACGGATGAAGGAAGAGCATCCTTTCATGACAGGCGGAGATGACAGCGTATTTGCAGTTATGCTGGCCTTTTCCAAGAAAACGGATGAAGAGATCATTCGTGAAATGGAACAGGTGTATCACGCACTGAAGGATAGCGGATTTGGTGGACATACCTCTCTGAATGCTTCAAGGGTACTTGCCCTTACAGACTGTGACAGTCTTGATAATTGCGGGAAGCTAAAAAAAGTGTTTGATTCCCTGGCTGCCAGCGGAAGAAAGTATGGTAAGGATTACGAACTTGGTGCGCTTGCAGGTCTTGTATCACTTCCTGTTCCGGCAGAAACCCTTGTAGAGGAAATCCTGGAGGTAGATGCTTATCTTTCCACCCAGAAGGGCTACGGCGTTTTCGGATACAGTAAGAAGGAAAGACTGATGCAGGCTGTAATGATACTGGCTGGCTTCTATGCTGGTGAAGGACAGAACACAGGCGGTGAATTAGGCACCATTACTAACACCCTGGCTATGCTTGCTGCATTGGAGGTGGCACTGATCGCAGGTATATCAGCAGGTGTAGCCGCTTCTTCAGCTGCTTCCTATAATTGATGAATCAAATCTCCCAAAATCACACGATTTTGGGAGAAATTCCGTACTGGTTGGGAGAAACAATTATTACAAAAGTGAATACTCACAAGAGGGAAATCCCTTTGATTTTAAAGGCTTATGCAGGTATAATCGTTATTAGGTAGACGAGTGCCGGGGTAAGCCTTGCTTTATTTGGAATAGGTTTAGTTCTGCGGGATGAGCAGAGTGTACTGTCCTTGAGACGGTAGAGGGGAAAACATATTGATGATCAGAAAACTTTTATCTTATTTCAGACCTCATCGGAAACTTTTATTAATCGATATGCTGTGCGCTGTGGCGGCTGCGGCGGTTGAACTTGCTTTTCCGGCGGTATCCAGGTATGCAATGTACCAGCTTCTGCCCGAAAAGATCTTCGGGACTTTCTTTGTTCTGATGGCGGTAACGGCCGTGTTTTACGTGTTAAGAGCCGGATGCTATTATGTTATGAGCTATCTTGGGCATACCTTTGGAATCCGGGTTGAGACAGACATCAGAGCAGATCTTTTCCAGCATATGCAGACGCTGGATTTTGAATTTTATGACCGCATGCGGACGGGAAGTCTGATGAGCAGGCTGACGAGTGATCTTTTTGAGATCACGGAGCTGTCTCACCATGGACCGGAGGATCTGATTATCTCAGGACTCACGAT
>JABUSW010000350.1 GCA_021443885.1 Blautia sp. | reverse complement strand
ACCTACCGCCTCTGAAGAGGCGGTTACTTTTAGTGGCAGGCCCATGGTTTACCATTTACTTCATTATTTCGGGGCAAAAAAATAGACCTCTGCTGCGTCCCTTTTATGGAACGCAACAGAGGTCGTACATTTCCTGTTGGTGCGGCACGGCTGCCGGTGAGATCGCCGTGACCGGTGAACATTATTCTGTTTGAGTTAATGGGGTATGGTTACCTTTTTGATGCTGTAAGTTCCGTCCTCAATCGTCATGACAGCCAGGGCGATTTCCTGATCAAAGCGGCGTTTTCCGCAGCTACCGGGGTTGAGCCACAGGACACCGTCTTTCTCCTCTTGGAAGTACTTGTGTGAGTGGCCAAAGACAATCACATCCACGTCGGTCAGATCCTTTGGGACTTCCTTCTTGTTGTGAACCATGAAGAACCGGATCCCACCCAGCTCAAAATGCAGGTCGTGCGAGATTTCTGCCGCCCACTCTTTGTCGTTGTTGCCGCGGACGATGTACAGCGGGGCATAGGAGCGCAGCGTGTCCACGATATCCTGCCGGTTGATGTCACCACCGTGGATAATGGCATCGGCATCGCGAAGCTGTTCAATTACCTCCGGCCGCAGAAGGCCGTGGGTGTCGGAGAGGATTATTATCTTCATGAGTTTGCTTTTCATAAGAAATCAAGATTCATCATCCGAAATAAGCTTTACATATTCAGACTTGCTCTTTTCTACTACCTTCGTTTCATATTGGTTAGAAATCCATATTAGTATTGCGTCAAGGAAACGCTCCCGTGCTTTCCAGACATCATATAACGAAAAACCATTCACAATGATTAATAAAATCCAGAAGAATCCCCAACCAATATTACCCCAAGAAACAATCGTTGCCGCCAACGAAACAAGTATTAGTATGATACATCCGCATTTACTTGCCTTTCGTAGAATTCGAAGAAGCCTCTCTTTAGCAATTCGGCCTTTATCAATGGCTTGGCTTTCTGCTTTTTCGTAAAGTTCTTTTTGGCGCTTTTTCTTTTCGATAGCCTCCGTTTGAAGATGGTCTTTTATTACTTGCCGATCATAATCCTCTTTAATAGAAAGGATGGTACATTCATTTGCTGCAGCTTCATCACCAAAGGTAGTCTGCCACAATTCCCGGCGGACATAGTGGCTTGTTCTCATTGCCAATGCTGCATCTGCAGATATTTTACCCTCACTTTCCATTTGATCAAGGACAGTACTAAAACGCTCTAATAATTCAGGTATTGGTTGAAGCGCAGCATACGCATTAACCAGCAACTGGGATTCTGGAATATCACCAACAGAACCGCCTTTAATCCACGCTATAGCAGACAATTCGGATGAAGTGATAACTGGAGAAAAAGCCTTGCTGTCAACATTATGTCTGTAGTAATTATTGAATGCCTTTGCTAAATCATAATTATTCGTAACAAACACTGCTCTGGATTTTTCTATCTCAGTGCAAGTATAACCTAATCTCAGCCTATGTATTGCGAGAACAGACTCCATATCTCGATCCAAATTGTCGGGAGAATAGTGATGAGCCTGGTCTAATATACGTTCTCTAATTTCTTTTTCATCCAACACGCCTGCTTCATCCACTGTTCCATCAGGCTTCTTA
>JABUSW010000151.1 GCA_021443885.1 Blautia sp. | reverse complement strand
CTTCAGCAGATGCTTTTTACAGATGCAGAAGATAACGAAAAAATGAAGGAAGGAGGTGCCTATGGAGAATACGATTAAAAGAATACCTAGCGATATTCCGGTGTGGCGCAGATACACCATGACAATTGAAGAAGCGGCCGGATACTACCATATCGGGGAAAGCAAGTTAAGAACGCTGATCGATGACCATCCAAACGAGGATTTCTATGTGATGAACGGAAACAGGGCGTTGATCAAGCGAGAAAAGTTTGAACGCTATCTTGACTGTGCAACCGCAGTATAAAAAACAACGGCAAAACTGCCAAATTACTATAGCACAATTCTATGGAGAGAAAACTTGTGATATAATCTCGTTGCAAGTCTGGCTCTCCATAGAGAAAGGAGAAACCGACATATGAAAGAAAAACGCAGGGATCATCGTAAACGAATCCTTCGTGACGGAGAGTACCAGAGAGCAGACGGAAGGTATTGTTTCAGATATACAGATACCGATGGCGAAGAAAGAAACGTATACAGCTGGAGATTGGACCACAACGATCCAACACCGAAGGGCAAGAAAAAAGAACTGTCCCTCAGGGAAAAAGAAAAACAGATTGAAGCTGATCTTTTTAATAAGATTGCAACCCGGGGCGGAAGATATACGGTAATCGAACTGGTTGAAAAATATGTTTCGCTTAAAATCGGTGTAAGACACAATACAGCCTCCGGATATAAGACCGTTATAAATATGCTCAGGAAAGACCCGTTTGGCAGTAAAAGAATTGATGAAATCGCTTTATCCGATGCAAAAACCTGGCTGGTAAAGCTGCAGAAGGTTGACGGACGAGGATACAGTTCTATCCATTCAATCAGGGGCGTATTAAGACCGGCATTTCAGATGGCTGTTGACGATGATCTGATACGAAAGAATCCGTTTGCATTTGAACTTGCTACCGTAATTGTAAATGACAGTGTAACAAGAGAAGCAATTACGAGAAAGCAGGAAAGAGAATATCTGCGCTTTGTGAAAGAGGATCCACATTTCAGCAGATACTATGATGCAATTTATATTCTGTTCAAAACAGGACTCAGGATTTCGGAATTCTGCGGATTGACCATTTCGGATATTGATTTTGGTGAGATGAGAATTCGCGTAGATCATCAACTTCAGAGAACCACGCATATGAAATATGTCATTGAGAAACCCAAAACAGAAAGTGGTAAACGCTTTGTTCCGATGACAGAAGAAGTTGCACAGTGTTTTCGCAATTTAATAGCTAAACGCCCTAAGTTAAAGGTTGAGCCGATGATTGACGCCTACTGCGGATTCCTCTGCCTGGATAAGAATGATATGCCTATGGTAGCTCTTCACTGGCAGAAATATATGCAGCATATCGTGGAAAAGTATAACAAGATCTACAGGCTGCAGATGCCGAAGGTTACACCGCACGTATGTAGACATACTTTCTGTTCCAACATGGCGAAGTCCGGAATGAATCCCAAAACCCTTCAGTACATCATGGGGCACAGTGACATCAGCGTGACGCTCAATACCTATACCCATGTTCAGTACGAGGACGCTAAGGCGGAGATGGTTAAGTTCGCCGTATAGGGCAAATGGTAAACTCAAAATTTTTACCACCTTTTTTAA
>JABUSW010000335.1 GCA_021443885.1 Blautia sp. | reverse complement strand
AAAAGTAATAGTATTAGTTTCAGTCATTAAATACTCGAATTGTTTGTAAGGAAAGCTCAATGCTTTCGTGTATAAAATGTTATGGCAAAACAATGAAAAATTTAACCGCACTTTATAGCAATAAAGTCTGAAGGTTATTATTCTTCGTTTTTTAACACCACAACCTGTTCCGTTTGCTCGCTAGACGTTGCGTCTTTTAATTTGTCTAGTTCAAACAAGGCAAAACGATACTCAACAAAATTATACACCTGATTTGCCACCGCCAATTTGAACAAGGTTTCCGCTTCGTCCAAATCGCCCGTATTGAGTTTTTGTTTTGCTAGATAAAAGTAGGTTTCCGTCAGAATTTCCGCATATTCTGGGGATGTGCAGGGATATGGAAGAGCTCTGCCCGGATGCGTATTTCTTCAACTATACCAATCCCATGCATGCGATCTGCCTGGCACTGAGCAAGGCCACCTCCATTAAGGTATTCGGATTCTGCCATAATGTCCAGAGCACGGCGCTGCAGCTGGCTGCTTATCTTGGGACCACCATGGAGCATGTGACCTACTGGGCTGCAGGTATCAACCATATGGACTGGTTCCTGGAATACAAAGTCGACGGCAAGGATGCCTATCCGCAGCTGTTTGAAATCGCCAAAGATAAGAAACGCATTGAAGAGCTCCAGAAGGTGGAGCCGGATTATGTTCAGTATGACTCCAAGGTGTATGATTTTGTACGCTTTGAGATCATGGAGCATTTCGGCAAATTTGTGTCGGAGTCTCCGTTCCATATGAGCGAATATACGCCTTATTTCCGTAAAAATCCGGATATGATCAAGGAATACAAGGTGGAAGACAGATGGTGGCTGCGCCAGGAACAGAGCAGGGATCCGTACTTTGAAGAGCTGGAGTCTCTGATCAGAAATGATCAGGAGATCCCGGTTTCCAAGAGTTTTGAATACGCGCCCGAGATCATTCACGCCAACCTGGCCGGCGGTTCGTTCCGCGCAAATCTGAATGTGCCCAATACCGGGATCATCCCGAATCTTCCTTCCGATGCCGTGGTGGAAGTACCCTGCTATGCGGATACCGAAGGCATCCATCCGTGCTATGTCGGAAACCTTCCGGAGCAGCTGGCTGCATTAAATATATCCAATATCATGGTACATCAACTTATGGCCAGGGCCATGGTGGAGAAGAAATATGAATATATTTATGAGGGCATCAAGCTCGATCCGATGACCGCGGCAAACTGTACCCTTACACAGATCCACGACATGACAGACGAGCTGATCGAGGCGAACAGAGAGTATCTGGTTGGGTTTAAGGCGTAAAAATCTCAAACGTTATATTTACGGCAAGTTAAATTACGCCTCGAAGAAGCTATGGAAAGGCTGGAAGGCGTAAAATTTTCAGATTTCCCGGTTTCTGCAAGTTGAATTACGCCCTGAAGAAGCCAGTGAAAGGCTGGGAGGCGTAAAATTCTCAGATTTCTCATATGCGTCAGATCAGATTACGCCCCCAAGAAGCTAGTGGAAGCACAGGGGGCGTAAAGCAAGTTTGCACTGCCTGAGATTCTCTAGCCATTTACGCCTCGAAGAAGCTAGAGGAAGAGCAGGAGGCGTAAAATTCTCAGATTTCTCATATGCGTCAGATCAGATTACGCC
>JABUSW010000136.1 GCA_021443885.1 Blautia sp. | reverse complement strand
CGTATACAGAGTGATTCGAAAAGGAATCCCAGAGTTTTAAAATCTTCGTTAAAATATTTGGGACCAAGGCCAAGGGCCGCCACAGCAATAGACGGATCTATCAAATTACGTTTCTTACCTGCCCGGATAGAAGTTTTTGAACGTATTGCAGGGCACCATGCTTCTACATCTTCAACATCGAAATTCTTAATGTTCCGCTATGTGGTGTCTCTACAGTTTGGGATGTAGAACCCGTCAGAATGTACAAACCGTTTTTCTGTTCATCATCTATCGATTTACGTATTGCACCCCAGATTTTAGGCGCATCCTGCCATTCATCAAATAATCTTGGTTTCGGACCAAGCAATAACCTTGACGGTTGAGAATTTGCAACAGCGAGTAAATTTTCACGAACATCCTCGTCCTGAAACTCAACCACACTGGCAGCATGATGCTTACCGGTTGTTGTCTTTCCGCATCCTTTGGGACCTGTAATTAATGCTCCGCCAAATGCCTCAAGCTTCATCGCCAGCTGCTCATCTACAACACGATCTCTATATTTCATACTTTACGCCTCCTGTATATCAAACTCGCAAACGCTCCGCTTTTTGCTCGTTATAAAACTGACCACTTCGTGGTCTCCAGGTGCGGGGCTTGATTCTTTTATATATTATATTGGCCTCTGTATGCTTCCGTCAAGGTAAATTGGAGTGATTTGTGGTATTTTATCGGAGCATTTTGATGCAATATGTCGGAGTAATTTGCGCAAATGATAATAGAAGTATAACACTGCAATAATATAGTCAGAATATTTGATAATATACCGGGAAGTCTTCATACCCCTTTGGAGGGGTGTAAATGCGATTCTGTATTTGGGTAAAACTATCTTCCAAAACACAATGCCATTCAAAAGGAATATCGTCTGTTTGTTAACTTCGATTTTCATAAGAACACCACCCTTAATCCCTGTTACTATCTTTAAGTCCCATTTGAAAAGATATGTACCTATTTTCTCTTTACGGGAATCCAAATCGCCGAATGATAATCAGGATCAGTCTTTTCACCGTTCATGCAGTCATACCATTCTACGTTTGCATTTCCGCTGATCTTATAATCCGGATTGCCGGGTAACCACTCCTTGAAAATTCTCGTGTTGAGTGAATGAAGCGAAGCCGGAACAGCACCTACGCAGTCAAATACTGCCCATTCTCCTTGAGGGAATTCATACAGCATCATACCCTCGGGTACCTCTCCACCCGCATACACATTCGCTACATATTTCTCGCAGATTTCATCCCAGGATTTTGGAATTTCCTCATATACATTGTCATAAGAAAATTCCCTCGCAAATCCAATCACCTTAAATCCAAACATATTTTTATGGTTCCCATCATTACAGAAAGCTTCTTTGCCAGATCATTCGACAGATTAATTTGGCCATTGACCAACTTGCTGATAGTCTTTCCGGTAGTGCCCAGCCGGGTTGCAAATTCTGTTTGGCTTATTCCCATGTCCTCAATGATTTCTGCAACATAGTATCCAGGGTGTTTTGTAATCTTGTTGCTGCGATGGTGATCACCTCCGTTTCTCAAAATAAAAAGCCGGGAGGCTCCGCAAAGAAACACTCCCGACTTGGTGGATGTACATATTCTGTTGGATTTACATGCCCAGCATCTCGGAAAAGCTC
>JABUSW010000209.1 GCA_021443885.1 Blautia sp. | reverse complement strand
TGATTCTCTTCCAATGGAATAAGACTACGATAACGTGCCGTCTGCTTATCTCCAGAATTGACTGAATCTCATTGATCGTATAATTTTTTCTCTGGCATTCTACCTGTTTCCTTTCTGAAGAAGAGCGGGAACGACGTCCCGCTCCTTCTTCATCTCCATATTACTGTCTTAACTGTTCAGCAAAATATCTGCTTCATGATAAAGCATACAACATTGCAAAACGAATTGTTAGGATGTCAAAGATTTTCCTGATGATCCAGCCAATGGTCAAAACTTACCTTTGAGATCCGGTAAATTCCACTGTCCAGCTGCACCCAGCTGAACTCCCTGCGCTTGAGCAGGCTGTATACGGACTGCCTTCCAACCCCCAGTATTTCCTGAATTTCTGCCACGGTATAACATCTTTTCTCACTCATTTTATGATCCTCTTTTCTTTAAAATTGAAAGTATTCCTTTCTAATATCCTAGTACAAAGAAAAGGACAAAAATAAAGGAACTTTTTGAAATTAATTTTGGAAACTGACTCAAATTGAGGCGAATTGGCCACAATTAACCGTTTTCCTATCCTCATCAGCCAAAAATATAGAGTCTGCGAAGCCTGATCAGGCAGTAGGTAAGACGGCTGTGCAGGGTCTGCGGAGTAATTCCCAATGCCTCTGCCAATTCCACCTGAGGCGTTTTCTTAAAAAACACTTCCTCGATAATATGCCTGTCCTGCTCTGGCAATCTGGATATCTTTTCATAAAGCTCCTGATATTCAAGCGCTTTCATCACTTCTCCCTCAGCACTAAGGGGTTCTGCTCCAGAAAGATCCTCAATGGAAATACCGGCTTCATTATCCCGAAAAACACAATCCAGTATCATTTCCCTTGGAACGATCATCTTGCGTTTTTTCGCTCCCGATCCTTTCATCGTTTTCCGTTTTTTCCCTTCCTGATACATCGTTTCCGATTCGGCAGCTTCTTTCTCCCCTCTTCTTTCAGCCTCTTTCTCTTCGCGTTCCAGTTCTTTCATCAGTTCGCTGCAGTTGCCAGGGTCTTCCTTTTTCTTCTCAGAATCCGGTTTCTTGTCATCTTCTTTATCGTCTTTTCCTTTCCATCGCTTGTAATAATTTCTGTTGTTGCGGTAAAAAGAAAGCATTACTTTTGCCTGTTCTCTTGTGATCTCGATCAGCTCTCCATCGACTTTCGCGTAATATACTCCATCATATTTAAATGGGTGTTCAATATACATATCCGTTTCTCCTGAATTTGAATTGGTTTTCCAGTTTCAAATCCAGGAGCGGAGGTCCGCGGATCATGATTCTGCTGATAGTAAATGACATATGCCTGAGTATTCCTTCCGGAACCACCAGCACCGGAACAGTACTGTGGCTATTGGCCGGAAACACTCAGGCACATTTTCTCTCATCACTCAAAAAGCAACGAAAAAAAGCCCCCACAGGCATATACCTGTAGAGGCTCTCTCTTTGGTTCATATTAAGTTTTCCTGCCGGCCTTCTGCTTCCAGCATAATCATTGTATCACTTGACTGTCCGGGACGTGTCCGAAATACGGGGCAAAAAGTCCGTAAAAAGGTCGAAATAGTCCGAAAATGATTATTCTTGCTATTTCTATAAAATATACCCAATAAAGACTGTTAATAAGCCTTTATCACAAAAATTCCCTGAACTCATCCTCCATCGCTTTTCTTCTAGGATACATTTCCACAAACTTCATAGCCAATTGCCTGGCAACCATTAGACCTCC
>JABUSW010000339.1 GCA_021443885.1 Blautia sp. | reverse complement strand
TGCTGCCGCCTTCGGCAGTCACATTGAGTGCATTATTCAGTACGATCTTGTTTCCTTTGGGGTAAAGTCCATATAATGGTGTAAAATAAAAAGAGCCAAAGCTCTTCAAATCTGGTATAATGGGAATGCAACAACACCAAAAACCAGAAGGAGGAAGAGGAATGGCTCAGATAAACCTTATACTAAACCAAGAGGAAATGCAAGAGCTTCTAAGTAAAGATCGCGACGGGGCATTTCGGAAATTGTTGGAAAGCAGTCTGAACGGGATACTGAAAGCGGAATCGGCGCAACAACTCGGTGCGGAGCGATACGAGAGAAGCGAAGAACGGACGGACAGCCGAAACGGGACACGGGAGAGGAGGCTGCAGACGCGGATCGGGAAACTGACGCTGGAAGTACCGCGGCACCGGAACGTGCCGTTCAAAACGCTCGTATTTGACAACTACAAGCGAAGCGAGGCGGCGTTGATCGCGACAATGGCGGAGATGTCGGTCAACGGAGTATCGACACGAAAGGTAAAGAACGTGATGGAAACGCTGTGCGGGGCGACGCCATCCAAGAGCGCGGTATCGGAAGCGTGCAAGGAATTGGATAAAGCAGTGGAAGCATTCCGAAACCGTCCGTTGACGGATGAGTATCCGTTTGTGATGGTGGATGCGACCTATTTCAAGGTTCGGGAAGAGCAGCGAATCAAGGGGAAAGCGATGATGGTGGCGATCGGAACAGACCGGGAAGGGAGAAGGGAAATACTCGGATTCGGCGTATATGCAAGCGAAAGCCGCGAAACATGGAAAGAATTCCTCGAAATGCTGAAGAAACGTGGGCTTCACGGCGTAAAAATGATCACATCCGATGCTCACGAAGGGATCATTCACGCTGTCGGGAAGGTATTTCCGGAAGTGCCTTGGCAGCGTTGCCAGACGCATTTCAGTCGGAACATACTGGATAAGGTGCCGAAGAAGTATCAGGCGGACATCCACAACAGACTGCTTCGGATGTATAACTGCTCCACCATCGAAGAAGCTCGCAAAGTGCGCGACGAAATCATCGAAGAATACCACGACGTAGCGGAAAAGGCTATGGAATGCCTGGACGATGGATTCGACAGCGTCATGACGGTGATGGTGCTTCCGGTCAGCATGCGTCGCTTCTTTAGAACAAGCAATCATCTTGAACGCCTTAACCGGGAACTGAAACGTCGCTCCGGGGTTATCGGCATTTTCTCGAACGCAGCTTCTTTAGCCCGGTTGATAGGCAGCGTTTTGATTGAACAGAATGAGCTTTATACTGCCCACAGCCGCACAAATTTCCAACGGGAAGACATTGAAAAGCTGGACGTTGCTACCGCCGATCTGCGCGAGATCGCAAGAACTCAGCAGAGCCTGCTCGTGGCATAACCACCATTGGGCGCGCCGCTCCATCCGGAACTGATGAGGGGTTCCCCCTCATCAGTTCCGGATGGAGCAGGCATAGTGCCTTATGCCGGATTTTGCATTTTACACACAATTTTGGACTTGACTTGATGCTTTGGAATGATAATAATCCTAATTATGAAATTGACGAAGATCAAGCTATGCCGGACTACATACAAATGGCAAAAGAAAGATAGAGTATTTCGGCTTGAATTATCGAAATTCGATTATCTGTCATCTTGGAATGATTTTCAAAGGTCAAAAACCACCTTGTGGTCTTGTCTTCGGACAGAACCGCAAGGTTCTTTTTTTACTGTAAAACGCTCTGCCTTCTGGGCGTAGAAAGGTGGACATCGAAAGACATTCTCAAACAGGAACGGATAATCGCAGACTTATCTTGGTTCTTCACGGAAA
>JABUSW010000138.1 GCA_021443885.1 Blautia sp. | reverse complement strand
AGGTGCAGACTCTCCTGATCCTGCAGCAGTCTCTGCTGCTGTTCCACAGAAATCTCATCCTCATTCAAAGAATAATAACGGAAGTTAAAATGCTTATAATTATGGCAGACTATAAAGTATAATCCCCTTCCATTCCCCGTTACCAAAGCATTCTCATTTTTGCCGAACAGATCATCACTGATAAAGCGCAGGGATTCGTATGCAAAAAATGCCGGCTTCCGAATACCATCCTTCGACAGCAGACCACAGCCTCCAAACAGCACATTGTTTGCAGCAAACCTTTCGGAATACACGTCTGTTGCCAGCCAATAGCCAATCGGAACATTCCAGTCCACATTCTGAATCAGATTCTTCATCACATATGCCGCCTTAAAGATGCCATCGTTCAGACAATTTCGATTGGATAATGTCATGCTCCATTCCGATACGATCAGTTCCGTATCTCCGTATCCGCATTCCTCCATGACTTCCTTTGTCCTCTGAATGCGGTTGTATACAAAGTCTTCATCCGGCGAATATGGATTCCTGCCGGCATCCAGCAATTCCTCATCCCGAAGATACGGAAAGCAGTAAATAGAAATAAAATCCGGCTGCTGGCGTCTCTTTTTCCATGCTTTCAACAGCTCTTCCATTTCGCCTTCTTTGCGATTCATGGTAAATCCGGCGCCGCCGATCTTTACATTCGGCACATAATTCCGGAAAATACCGGCCACTTTTTCAAAAATGTCCAGATATTTCTCATTCCCCACTTCTTCTTTTATGACGGAATTCTTTTCCAGTTCAAAGTACCATTCTGATACTTCATTCTGCCCGTATCGGGCGCAAAGATGACAAATAAAATCCTTCAGGAAAGTCTCGTTCTTATCCAGCAATGCAATGCGGCTGTCATTTTTAAACTGCAGGATTCCCTGATCCACCTTGTCAAAGATCCCATCATCCTTGATTCCGAGTTCGATATGGGGCTTCACCCGAATGGAGCGCATAAAGTCGAAAACCTGATCGATGCACCCAAATCCGTAAACGGAATTCTTCTCATCCAGACATATCATCATCTGTTGTGTAAACACATTCCAGATACGCATATACTCAAACCCGAGCTGCTCTTTCAGATACTGCACCTGATTACGCACATTGTAATTCAGCAGATCATACGCATTCCCCACATTGATCAGGCGATGCCATTTCGGTGAAAACGGAACGTGGTTTCTGGCATCTACTTCCAGAAGCGTAAAGGAGGCTTCCCTTGCTTCCGGCGCATTCACATGGTTTTCTGCAAGATAGTTTCCTACTCTCTCCATGATTTCTTCATCGTTTTCCTGTTCATCCGTAAGCCGGAACTTCTCCTGCATCTCCTGCCGGTACTCCGTCGGTGACATCTGATAGCTTTCCCGGAACGCATGGTTAAACCCGGCCAGATTCGGAAATCCATTGTCCATTGCAATTTTAAGAACTGTCTTATCCGTATACAGAAGCTCTCCAACCGCCCTTTCCAGGCGGATATTATTCAACAGCTTGAGAAAACTCATACCAAAGTTCTTTTTGATATATTTGGACAGATACGGCACAGACAGATATTGTCTTTCCGCCAGTTCCTTCAGCGTCAGCTGTTCGTTATAATTCGATACAAGGTAATTCAGAATGTCATTCATTCGCTCGTCCCGAATTCCGCGAAGTCCTTCATATTTCTTCATACCCTTTTTTACAATAAACTCCGAAGTGATCAGATATAAAAGCTGATAGTAAATACTGTTTTTCAGTATGATTCCCTGACCTTCCGACGCCTGATAATAGTTAAAGATCTGACGGATGTAATTACGCATCTTGGCATAGCTTCCCATATCCTCCTCTGC
>JABUSW010000104.1 GCA_021443885.1 Blautia sp. | reverse complement strand
CTGGGACTGGAAGTTCCGAAGACCTGGGCAGATTTCGTTGCAAACTGCCAGGCTCTGAAGGATGCAGGCAAAACTCCGGTTTATCTGGCAGCAGGTGGAAGCTCCACATGGACCACACAGGTTCTCTTCCTTGGTGACAACTACAACGTAGTATCCAATGATCCGGAATTCCCGGCACAGTTCGAAGCAGGCGAAGCAAAATTTGCAGAAAACGAACTGGCACTTGCTTCCTGGAAGAAATACGAAGATCTGAAGGATATGTTAAATGCAGATGCATCTGCAGCAACCTATGAAGATGGTATTCTTGCTATGGGCGAAGGCGAAGCAACACATTGGATCATCCTGACACAGGTAGTTCCGGAAATCCTTGTTGACTATCCGGAAGCAGCTGACAATCTTGGTATTTTTGGTATTCCTGGAGACGATCCGGAAAACCATGGTATCACTGTATGGGAGCCAAATGCATGGTATGTTGGCCAGAAGAGCGAAAATGCGGAAGCAGCAAAAGCATTCCTTGAGTTCTGGGTAAGTGAGGAGAATATCGACAGATACGTTAGTGAATATGGTGCAAACGGCCCATCCTGTATTAAGGGATATACACTTCCGGATACGGTAGCTCCGGCGATTCGTGAAGATATGCAGGCATACTTCGATGCAGGCAAGGTTTGCCCGGCTCTTGAATTCCAGACATCCGTAAAAGGCAATAGCTGTGAACAGATCACGACAGCAGTTGCTACCGGACAGATCACCGGTGAAGAAGCAGCAGCACAGTACGATGCAGACTGCCTGAAATCTGCGATCCAGATGGGATTTGACTGGAAATAATTAAGCATTTTTTCGATGATCATCGAAAGAAAACATCATATGACAGGTAAAATATGGTCGGCAGCTGCGAAGCGGCTGCCGGCTTTGTTTTGGCACAGACCTGAAAAGGAAAGGAAAAATCCATGAAAAAAAAGCAGAAAACATTATATCCGGCATGGTTTGTTTTGCCATCGCTGATTATTTTTACCGTTTTTTTCCTGGTTCCGATTATTCAATCACTTTACTATAGTATGACTGTCTGGAATTTCGACTCTGCGAAATTCTGCGGCTTTGATAATTATGTTTTGTTTTTCTCGGAACATGAATTAAGTTCTTCCGTTGTTCACACGCTGATCTATGCGTTCCTGACCAGCGGATTAAAAGTTGTGCTGGCATTTTTGATCGCAATTCCGCTTTGCGGTGCGATGAAAAGCAAGGGATTTATCCGTTCGGCAGTATTTTTCCCGAACCTGGTGTCCACCATGGCGGTAGGCCTTACGTTTTCCTATCTGATGCACCCCACCAAGGGTCTGATCAGCATTGCACTGAATGCAATCGGATTCAAAGGAATCGACCTGCTTGGCAATCCGGATATTGCTCTGTACAGTGTCATTGCAACGGATGTCTGGAAAGGTCTTTCAATTTCTGTAGTAATCTACATTGCAGGTATTCAGTCCATTGATGAGACGTATTATGAGGCAGCTTCTATAGACGGTGCAACTTCATGGCAGAAATTAAAGAACATTACACTTCCGCTGGTGGCTCCGGCACAGAACTCCATCATTATCCTTTCGTTGATTGGCGGCTTGAGAACCTTCGATCTGATCTGGGCAATGACAGGCGGCGGACCGGGCTTTGCAACGGACGTTATGGCATCCGTTATTTACAAACAGTATGCAGGTGGCTTCTATGGATTGTCTACGGCCGGCAATGTGATCATGTTGATCGTAATATCGTTGATTGCATTCCCGCTTCAACATTTCCTGGATAAGAGGGAGGAGGCAATTCAATGAAAAGAAAAAAACAATTGGCAATTGTGGGAGAGATTATCGG
>JABUSW010000354.1 GCA_021443885.1 Blautia sp. | reverse complement strand
GAAAGAAATAAAAATGCCTTACCTGTCGGCGAACAGGTAAGGCGGTGCTCGTAAGAGCATTTCACCACACTTGGGAGCATCCACTTTTGGAATGGATACCTTCCGTAGAAAGGCATCTGTTCCCGCAGATGTCTTTCTTTAATTAGAATAGACCATAGATGGAGAGGTTATTCAACTCATAAAATATGATTTGTATCATGGATGAGATATGTTGGAATCTTTTGATATTACATTTTGTTAACGAGAAACATCTGGTAGACAAAATAAAGCCGTGGGTATATGATTCAAGTAAAGATCAAGATACCGACAGCAAAGTACAATATATCGAAAAAGAGAGAAGCAGTCGGCATGGAGGATAAAACATGGAGCTTATAAAGAAATACAAAGTTATAGTTATTACGGTTACTGTCAGTTTGCTATCTATATTTGTGTTTTCCCGTCTGGTATCTTCGTCCGGGATTACTGATTATTTTTTGAAAAGTGTTGATGAGAAGAAATCTAACATGTTAGAACTGACAGGTGCAGCCGCCGCAATATCAACCGCAATTACACTGATGCCGGATGATATCGCATCGCCCGTTGCAGAAAAGATAGCTGATACGAGTACTTTTTTTATGTTCATTCTTTGTGTGCTGTTCATTGAAGAATATATTCTTACATTAGGTGGATATGCCGCCTGTATTTTTTTCATTCCGGCGGGCTGTGTTCTGCTTTGCCTGTTTTCTATGTTTAGAAAGCAACTATTTAAACAGTTAAGCTTCAAAGTTTTTATTATTGCTATTGCATTGGTGGCGATAGTGCCAACAAGTCTGCTTGCTTCTAATGCAATTGAGAACAGGTTTGAAGATTCAATTCAGGAAACAATCGCAGCAGCCAAGGCTGGAACGGAAGAGATCGAAGCATATGCAGAAGATGAAGAAAACAAAGGGCTGTTTAGTGAGATATGGGGAAAGATTAAAGGAGGCGTGACAGGATTCAGAGAACGTGCGGAGAAGCTGTTAAGTCAATTTGTTGAAGCAGTTGCGGTTCTTCTGGTGACGAACTGCGTGATTCCGCTGATAGTTGCTTTTCTTTTTGTATGGCTGTTGAAATCTCTATTTGCAATTAACCGTCATGAAAGAGTTGTAATAGACGGCAAAGAAATAATCGAATAGTGTATTGTGCTGGATTTGTAATCATAGAAGGGAGAAGGAAATGAAATTGAAAGGCATGCTATCTACAGCATTGGTAATACTTTTGGTGATTACTGGTACGCTCACCTGCTATGCAGGAGGCCTGATCGATGGGTTAAAAGATGTGGCATCCGACAAGGTGAAAGATATTGGAAAAGACATTGGGAAGGATATTGTAGTGGGTGTTATTTCGGATGCTATCGGTAAAGATAAAAGCGAAACTAAAAAGGAGACGGCAGACAAGTGGGAAAGCTTAATAAAAGACTATGGTGATGAAATAACAACGTCAATCATTGATAAATTGTGTGAAGATGCGTTATCCTGGATGAATATTGATGATGATAATGTGTCTGATCAGATGAAAAACATATATTTTACCTTGACGGATATGTTGGGGGTAGAAGATGCATCTGCTGAGGAAATATGGAAATCGGTATCTGATTTTGCAGTTGACAATGAGATAAACTCAGTGGTCGTTACAAAGCTTACGGTTGCGGCGGTTGTTTGTTCGACAATGAAAGAAGGCTTTACGCGGGAGAAAGCTTATGATTACATAAAAAACACTATTGCCGAATGGATCATAAATTACATTAAAAGTGAAGAAGAAGCAGAAACGCAACTTGATAATGCTATTGAAATGATTAAGAACCGGATAAAATAACCGATATGCAAGGAATACCGAATTTCTTTTATCGGTGGAGAAGGAAAGGTGAAAGG
>JABUSW010000216.1 GCA_021443885.1 Blautia sp. | reverse complement strand
ATTTTGATGGGAAGATTAACCAGAGATCCGGAGGTACGATACGGTAATGGAGATAACGGAACCGCTGTTGCGAGATACACTCTCGCTGTTGATCGCCGCTTCAAACGTGACGGCGAACAGAGCGCCGACTTCATCGGCTGCGTAGCATTCGGCAAAAGCGCAGAATTCGCAGAGAAATATCTCCGTCAGGGCACAAGAATCGTCCTGAGCGGCCGGATCCAGACCGGAAGCTATACCAACCGCGACGGGCAGAAAGTCTACACCACCGATGTCGTGGTAGAGGAACAGGAATTCGCAGAAAGCAAAGCTGCCGCAAACGGAAACGGAAGCAGCGGACAGGGATATGCCGGCAACCGGCCGATGCCCCAGGCAGATCCAAACGGATTTATGAATATTCCGGATGGATATGACGATGAACTGCCGTTTGCGTAACGAAAGATAGAGAAAACCTAAGAAAGTGGGCATAGATTTGTGTCGTTTTGATTTCTTATACTGTAAATGGCGTGTGTTGAATAGACAGACGCCATAAAGCGCATTACAAAGCTTTTTTTGCATCAGCGGCAATTAGTAATTCTGATAAACATAACTACTTGAGGATTTGAAACATCAAGTTCAAATTGAGACTTTAGAATCAATATGATATACTGTCAGTAGATGTTTTATTGATCAATCACAAAACATGAAAGGACAATTTACATGACAGTAAGTTATAACAAATTGTGGAAATTACTAATAGACAGAGACATGAGCAAGACAGATCTTGTCAGAGAAGCAAAAATTACTACCAATGCAATGGCTCGTATGGGAAAGGGAGAAGATGTCCGTATCGGAGTTATTGTTAAGATATGCACTTATTTGGGATGTACCTTTGATGATGTGCTGGAAATAATTCCAGATAAAAGAGTGGAGGACTAATGATGATACATACAGATATTAAATTCTTTACAAACGAACCGGAGAAAGATCTGTATAGTCGGTTCGCAGCCATATTAAAAAGCAACACGCAATTCTTTGATATTTTGGTGGGATATTTCCGGGCAAGCGGTTTTTTCCGTATGTATCAGTCTCTTGAAAGCGTTGAGAAAATACGCGTTCTTGTAGGTCTCAATGTTGATAAGTTTACGGTGAAAATCATTGATAGGGCTACAAACGAGATTAAAGTGGCAGCTGTTTCAGCTGCAGACGGAAAAGAAGCTGTTGCCGAAGAAATCGAAAAAGAATTTGAAGCTGCCACGAGCTCCGCAGAAGTAGAAAAAGGCGTGCGTATTTTTATTGAATGGCTTAAGTCTGGAAAGCTTGAAATGAGAATGTACACGGAGGCTCCCATTCACGCAAAGGTATATATCATGCGTAAAGACCCGGAAAAGGTGCCAGATTCGTTTGGTAGCGTTATTACCGGTTCCAGTAATTTCTCTGAAGCAGGACTCGTAAACAATCTCGAATTCAACGTTGAGCTTAAAGATTATGGCGATGTGAAATTTGCACTGGACAAGTTTGAAGAACTCTGGGCAAAGGGAGAAGATATTCGGGAAACGTATATTGAAGCCATTGAACAGAAAACCTGGATGCGGGATGATATCACACCTTATCAGCTTTATCTGAAGACTCTCTATGAGTTTTTCAAAGAAGAAATCAATGCTGATAAAGAAAACTTTGAAACCCTTCTTCCGGATGGTTACATGCGACTGCAATATCAGATTGATGCCGTGACGCAGGCAAGGCAGAAATTAGATGCTTATAATGGTGTGTTTATTTCGGATGTTGTTGGGTTAGGAAAGACTTATATTTGTGCTATGTTGGCCAACAGTTTCAACAGAAGCACATATAAACTTATTGTCTGTCCATTATTATCACATTTTTCATGAAATTTATCAGATGTCATACCATCTCT
>JABUSW010000098.1 GCA_021443885.1 Blautia sp. | reverse complement strand
AAAGCTTCAGAATACACCTCCTCTGATAATGTGATCAGACACTCGTAGAGATCCTCTAACAGATATTCTTCGTCCGACTTCACACGCAGATTACCACTATATGGAACATTTTCCTTGGATTTCTTCTTTCCCTTGGATTTCTTCTTTCCCCCGGCTAACGCCCTGATTCCAAGTGCTGCCAGCAAAAAAATCCCAAACAGCACAAGGCACACAACCCATGCTGCCCTTGTATCTGCCTGATGAAGGTACAGATCATCATATAGAAAGCTGACTATGCTTGCGAACAAAAATGCTTCTGCCCCCATTCCGATCATGGGAAGCAAGATAAACCGTTTACCCTTCTTCAGACGCACCATTTCAGCTATGACAATCGCAAATGCTCCGGCAAATAATAACAACTCAAAGACATCAATCGATTGCAGACCATATTCTGTTATACACTCAAAAATAAAAGGAACCATTATTATTCCGTCTATTACAATTACCACGGCTGTAAACGCCAGAATGATCCACTTTATTATATGACCGGGTTTCTTCTTATTTGACATGACTGTGTTACCCCACCGAATTCCAATACATCATGATTCTCTACTTATCAAGCAAATCCTTGTACTCAGGAAAAACGATAATTCCTTCTGTGATCTCACCTAATGCCTTACCGTCGACCTGGGCGTAATACACCTCCTGAATATTAGCGTATTCTTTCTGCCAAGCAGTCCCATGTTACAGCCTCCTCATGTTATTTGTTATAAAGCCACACGTAATCGTCCGATGGACTTGCCTGGATTTCATTTCTTGTACCAACAGTCAATCAGATTTCCATGTATATCTTTTTCCTGTTTCAACTGCGGATTTTCTGCCAACAATTGTTGAAACAGCGTATAAAAAGCGGTATCGCTAATATCTTCGTTATCACGCAGCATCTGAGATGGCAACTCGATCTTTTTTCCGTTATTATGAATCCGCAAAATAATACCTTTCGTAAGGGAGTATTTCCCGGTTAAGAAGATCTCCTCAACTGCGTCCATCGGTATCGTATTTCCGTTATATTCAATGATTGTTCTTCCATTTTCCTTCCAATAATATCCGGTCCTTTTTATTCCCGGTAATATATCGATAAATCTGAAAATCAGTAAGACAACGACGATTGTTCCTATAACATTAAAAGCAAAATACGCTTTATCATTGAGGAAAGCAAAGCCGTCAGTGAAAAGGAAAATAAAAGGCAGACCTATCAGAATGCACCAGATATAGATGAACTTCTTGCTGCGATATATGAATGAACGTTTGGACATGACTCACCTCGACAACTTTCTTGTTTGTATTTCAGCCCGTCTTTTTACAAAACCATAAGCAGCGTGCCCGCCCCAATCAGTATGCAGCCCACCACTGATTTCGAGTCCATCTGCTCATGTAGAAAAACAAATGCCAAAATCAGCGTTATAACTACACTCAGCTTATCAACAGGCACAACCTTTGATGCCTCACCCATTTGGAGAGCTTTGTAATAACAAAGCCACGAAGCGCCTGTGGCAAGTCCCGACAGAATCAGAAAGACCCAGCTTCTGGTGTTTATATCCTTGATTCCATTCTGTACGCCGGTAATAAAGACCATTCCCCAGGCCATAGCAAGCACTACAACAGTTCTTAAAGCAGTAGCAAGATTTGAATTCACTCCCTCAATACCTATCTTGGCAAGTATGGAAGTCAATGCTGCAAATACAGCTGATAATACTGCAAATAATAACCACACTATCAATTCCCCCTTATATCCGCAACGCACAATAAGTGCAGATTTCCACCTGCACTTATTATATCATTGATTGCCTATTTATTCTCCGTTGTCTTTATCAAATGAGAAAATTTCACGGGTATTTTCTATTGGTCGCCATTTTGGCTACCATTTCATTCCCTG
>JABUSW010000254.1 GCA_021443885.1 Blautia sp. | reverse complement strand
ACTGAATATAAGGACAGCCGAGGCCGTCCTTATAACATAGGCAGCTACATGTCGCCGACGTACATGCCGAAGTTCCTCATGCGGATCCGGACAGACCGCAGGGAAACCTGGTATATATTGGCCAGTTCCCTGACCACTTCAAAGCCGCGCTGGATATCCACGCCGGATACCAGCCGGAGATCCTCATATCCGTGCTTGCGAAGGACCTCCTCCGCTGTCTTCACGAAGGTCTTTCTGGGCATCAGGAGAGAGGCTGCCAGGTTGTCCGCCTGCCATTCCGCCCACTCGTCATCGGTTTCGGCCTCCTTGGGGTTCTTACGCCCCAGCTCGGTCCGGCACGCGATGTACGAATACCCGGCTTTGCGGAAACTGAAGTTATAATCGACCTGAGTGTAATAGGCCCGATGAAGGATCCAGTGGGCCAGCTCATGCGCCGCCGTAAATCGCCACCGCGGTTCATACCCGTGTAGCCGCTCATCAATGACGATGGTACCCTCCGGCACCTCCATCACCCGGTCTTCCGGCAGAGGAAAGCGAATGTCCGCAAAGGCCACGAAGCCCAGCAGATTATTGGGATACAGCAGCTCATCCTTCATGTCCACAATAATGCCTTCTTCAGCCAGGTACTTGATGTCCGTAGCGGTTGGGCTTTCCAGAACCGCGGGCATATACTCCAGGAGAAGTTGCTCTCCCAGGTCATCCAGTTCTTCTCTGCTGGCAACAGGCAGAAGACTGGGTTTGCGCTCAAACTCGAGTTGCATGATTCTCTTTCCTCCTTGATTTAGTATAGATCTCCGCACAGCACATAAAGGGCATGTCCCGTGCAGAAAAAAGGACAAAAAAGGGGCACATCTTACAGGCAGTCCACAACTCATTCTATACAGAGATAAGTTCAGTGACGGTGTAAGATGTGCCCACATCGTCGGTAAGCATATACCGAGCGACTATCCGGCTATTTGCCTTCCGATTCGGTCGAAGAATTCAGTTCTAACAGGCGGTCAACAAACTCCTGCCATACTTCATCAGGAACGTCCCCTTCGTTCGCAAGCCTGAGAGCAAGCCTGCAGCTCTGGTTTTTGTTGAGGTAAGATGAAATATCGCTGTAGTTGCCGTTGGATGCCGCAGCCATGTCGTAGAAGGCCGGGATCTCATCCTTATCCAGTTTAAGCTCGGCAATCAGTTTCGACAGGTAATCGTTCTTGGTGCTAGAACTGGTGGGCGCGTTTCGATTGCCACGTTCAATGTCGCTGAGATAGACCGGAGACATGCCGATTTTTTCAGCAAGCCCTCTTACAGACAATCCCAACTCCGTTCTGCGCTCTCTTACGCACCGGCCAAATGTTTCGCTGGTATACTCTTTGATATCTTTAAAGTTCACGATATCCCTCGTCCTTTCTGCCTCAAATGCCTCGAATGATATAGTACTTAGGGAGGTATCCTCAAGCAGTACCCCGGCAGCACACTGCCGTTCATTCGTGGTTTCCGCTGCGCAAAGCATGGTAATGATGCGTGCGGGAACCCGGCGGGATTATAGTTCAAAAGCCTTTACGTCATTTTTTTCGCACCACTGCGGATATCTGAAGTGGCCGCATGACGTAAGTGGAACAGGCAGACCACGAAAGTGATGGCCGCTCTGTAAGCTTTTCTGTGTACAGAATATCACCGGGATGTGGAGATGTCAATAAAAAATGTACTCAATTCTGCGTACAATTTTTAAGACGAATCGGAAGAGTTTTGTGGCAAATTGACGATTGGCATTTTCTCCGGTTCTCCGGTCATATCGTATTGGCGATATCTGTCAGCTGTGAAATAACGTCAAACAGTCTGACCCTGTTATCTGCCTCTTCCAGCTTGCTACCCATGAGCAGAAAATCCGTGCTCACGTTGAAGGTGCAGGCGACGGATACGATGAAAGCAGGAGATGGGGT
>JABUSW010000139.1 GCA_021443885.1 Blautia sp. | reverse complement strand
CTATAATGTCAAGCCCAGATTCGTTGAATTTACGGGCTTTTCTTTAAATTTATAACCTCGGAAACAAGAGCAAAAAGTGCATTACAGTCATTGTATCGAATACTGAATAGTAGATTAGGGTATGCTTCGCCAAGCGTCCTAATGGTTTTACTTGATGAAGGCTATAATTCCTCTGTTCTACTATGATGGTGAACCTTCCGTGCCTAAAGGGATCGTGTCCCAACTTCCTTCGTCCCACCTGTCATACACTGAGTGCCGGCTAAGCTTTCGAACAGGGTCATGCCCTACGGAGAGAACTACTGCCAGCTACAGCTCTTGTTTGTCTTTGTATTATCTACTGACCTTTTCCCTGCCAGGAAACTGATTTACAGTGGACGCGCTTCCCTGGTATGGATTGGTCTCTGGTGAATGGAGTGCTCCTCACACTCCATTGGTTTACGGGTTCCTTATCCGGCCCCTTGCTCAAGCCCAGATGCTTCCGCACCTCAGCAAGAGGCTGGAGTCTAATACTTGGATTGTTATGCAACCTGTACTTTTAACTGATCAGGTCTTATGATGTCCGCTGTCAGCTTCTTCGGATCATACACAACTCCCTTCTTCAAAATGGTAAATATCACGCGTAGTATCTTGCAGGCAATCACGATAAGCGATTGCATTTTCTTCAGCGGATTCTTCTGCCGTGTTGTGTAATACACATGAAGTTCCTTGAATTCCGGAGAATGCGCAACGGCTGATTTTGCTGCCTGGAAGAGCCAGTATCTAAGACGTTTCCGACCTCTGTGACTGATCTTTGTCTCACCCTTATGCTTGCCTGAACTGCATGCTACAAGGCCTAATCCACTAAGCTTCTGGATTTCCTTCACATCATCAAATCTGGAAATGTCACCCATTTCTGCAAGAATACCGGAGAGTGTGTTCTCTCCTATACCCGAAATTGCCAGAATGTTTTCAGCATGAGGGATTTCCATGCACTTCTGATCCAGTAGTGCTTCGACCGTCTCTATCTGCTTTTCCAACCCGATGATCTGTTCAACAAACCATTTCACTGCCTCTCTTCCGGCACCGGTACCGTCTTTTAATCCGATACTGTTTCCCGCATATCTCAGGATTTCTGTCGCTCTGCTGTATCCACGTCCCCGCAGCCTTGCATCATGCCAGACCTGACGAATTCCTTTGTCGCCGAGTTTTGTAAGGTCCTCTGGGAATGGTGCTACCCTTAACACTTCCAGGCAAAACGCTCCATCTACTTTTCCGAATGCGTCCTTATATTCAGGAAAGTAGATTTTCATTTCACGATGGAGTCGATTAAGATTTCGAATACGATCCTCATTTAATTGATCCCGGAACATCGACAAACGACGGATTTCCGAATACAGCCCTTCCGGAAGATATGGCATTCCAAAGTTGCCATCCTTAACAAGATTCGCAATCAGCTTTGGATCCTTGGTATCGTCTTTTAGCTGGCTGTTATCTTCAACTTCCTTCGTCTGCTTAACCGCATATGGATTGACCTGTACCACGCTGATTCCATTTGAAATCATCCATGTTGCCAGGCAGAACCAATAGTGGCCGGTCGGCTCAATACCAAGAACAATCTGCTTCTTATCATTAGAAGCAGCAAGTTTCAAAGCCCACTCTCTAAACGATTGGAAACCTTCATCACTGTTACTAAAAGCAAATGCAGATTTGCTCAGTTCTCGTCCTCTGGTGTCAATCGCTCTTGCATAATGAGTTTCACTTCCTATATCGCATCCCACAATAAGCATGTGATCCTCAATAAAAGAGAGCTTGTCATTCTTGTCGAACTTGCCGTGTATCTCCAGTTCCTTCCAAGTTGAAGCCTTTAGATTGGATTTAATCTCTTCAGTCTTCTGGATTATCGCCTCTGGATTGAGAACATTTGCGGAAACTACTTGCTTTTTCTTCTTT
>JABUSW010000142.1 GCA_021443885.1 Blautia sp. | reverse complement strand
GGTACAGGACGTACACTGCATCCGGATAACATGGCAGCAGGCCCGGCTTCCTACGGTATGACAGATACTCTTGGACGTATGCACTCCGATGCGCAGTTCGCAGGCTCCTCCTCCGTACCGGCCCACGTAGAAATGATGGGTCTCATCGGCGCCGGCAACAACCCGATGGTAGGTATGACAGTAGCAGTAGCCGTTTCCGTACAGGAAGCAGCAGACGCTGGCAAATTCTAATCATATAAGACAAGAATTATATACAACCACAAAAAGGCACGCCATGGCAGTTACCAATGCCATGGCGTGCCTTTTTTTCGTAGGACAGCAGGACGACAGCAGTACATGCGAAAGCCTTCCCCATACGGCTCCCCATACGGCTCCCCGCAATCTGCAGCTACACAGCAGGACGACAGCAGTACATGCGAAAGTCTTCCCCATACGGCTCCCCATACGGCTCCCCGCAATCTGCAGCTACACAGCAGGACAGCGGGTGTATATGCATAAGCAAACCCTCTGAGGCCGCCGGCGCTTAATGAATTCGAGTGAAACGAAGAATGAATTTAGCGTCCGCTGCGAGACGAAGGGAGTGAGAACGTGTTTGCGGTGCATATATCCCTGCCGTCCTGCGTCCGTCTTGCGATCTATGTCCGTCTTGCGATCTATGTCCGTCCTGCGTCCGTTTCCCCCTTTTTTTTTGCCGCCAATAATAGTATACTTTTCTTAAGAAAAACCCAAAAGGAGGCCACTACTATGCTATTGACATTTGTCGGCGCAAATCATGAAGTAACCGGAAGCTGCTATTATCTGGAATCTGACGGTAAAAAATTCCTTGTAGACTGCGGTATGGAACAAGGCAGAGATTACTTTGAAAACGTCCCTATTCCGGTACAGCCATCGGATATTGATTTCGTCTTATTAACTCATGCCCATATAGATCACTCAGGAAAACTGCCGCTGTTATACAAGAATGGCTTCCGTGGAAGCATTTTTACAACAGCTGCCACCACAGATTTGTGTAATATCATGCTTCGCGACAGTGCACACATTCAGGAATCGGAAGCTGAATGGAGAAACCGCAAAGGAAAACGTTCCGGAGAAAAACCTTTTGAGCCATTATACGATATGAATGATGCCATGGGCGCAATTTCCCATCTGGTCAGCTGTAATTACGATGAAATCATCAAACTGTCGGAAAACATCCGTGTACGCTTTATCGATGCCGGCCATCTGCTTGGATCTGCGAGTATTGAAGTCTGGATGAAAGAAGAGGATGTTGAGAGAAAAATTGTATTCTCCGGAGATATCGGCAACCTGAATCAGCCTCTTATCAAGGATCCGACCTATGTGAAAGAAGCAGACTATGTGGTAATGGAATCCACATACGGCAATCGAAGCCACGGTGAAGTGGTGGACTATGAAAAGAACCTGGCCGAGATCATTCAAAGAACCTTTGACCGTGGCGGAAATGTGATCATCCCTTCCTTTGCCGTGGGACGCACACAGGAGATGCTCTATTTTATCCGCAAGATCAAAGCAGACCAGATGGTGACAGGGCATCCGAACTTCAAGGTAGTAGTAGACAGCCCCCTGGCGGTAGAAGCAACCACTGTTTTCCAGAAACATGAACCGGACTGCTTTGACGAAGATGCAATGAAGCTTGTGAAACAGGGAATCAATCCATTGACTTTCCCGGGACTACAGCTATCTATTACCAGTGATGATTCCAAGGCCATCAATTTTGATGAGAGTCCAAAGGTGATCATATCTGCCAGCGGAATGTGCGATGCAGGTCGTGTAAAGCATCATCTGAAGCACAATCTCTGGAGAGAAGAATCCACAGTACTTTTCGTTGGATACCAATCCGTGGGAACGCCCGGAAGAGCCATTGTAGATGGAGCTGCCAGCATTAAGCTTTTTGGCGAAGAGATCCAGATCAATGCAGAGATCCTGGTTCTGCCGGGAATCAG
>JABUSW010000090.1 GCA_021443885.1 Blautia sp. | reverse complement strand
TATCTTGCGGAATAGATCCCCGGTTCCTTGTTCAGATAATCCACTTCCAGACCGGAATCATCCGCCAACACGATTTCTCCCGTCATTTCGCAGATCGCCCTCGCTTTGATGATGGCATTCTCTTCAAATGTTGCTCCGTCTTCCACAACATCTGCCTGGATTCCTGCATCCTTCAGTGATAATACTTCCGCATCCAGATCCTTTAGAATCTCCCGGATTTCCTGCATTTTATGCTGATTGCCTGTTGCAAATATAATCTTCTTCATACTGCGCTCCTTACTCCTTTATTTCCCTGAATGCCTTCTGCAATAGCGGATCGTTCGCAAAATCTCTTCAAGACCCGCCATTTAACACTTTATATCCGCTTTCACGGCAATACATTAGGCTTTCTTCGGTGGTTTTGGTCCCAGATATTGATAATAATATGTTTTCAGCATACCGTTATAGATTTTTCGATTCTTATCCGCCTTTTTCCCGATATCGTTTTCAGCCTTTTCATAGGATGTGATCAAATACATAGACCATTTATCCAGTCCCCGGAAGCTTTCTCCGATCTCACCATACAGCTGCGGCAATGCAGCTTTTTCCTCCAGACGTTCTCCATATGGCGGGTTTGTTATGATAAATCCATAAGGTTTGGGATGGCGAAGGTCTTTTACCGGTCTTTGCTGAAAATGAATCAGCTTGTCTACTCCCGCCAATTTTGCATTAGCCCGGGCAGCCCTTAACGCCTCCGGATCAATGTCATAACCCTGAATATCGGTTTTTATGTTCAGATCCACGCGTTCCCGGGCCTCTTCCAGCGCTTCATACCAGCAGCGTCTCGGTACCACATGTTTCCATTCCTCCGCAAGAAAGGAGCGTTTCATACCAGGCGCAATGTTGGCTGCCATCATGGCCGCTTCGATAGGAAAAGTTCCGCTGCCGCAGAATGGATCCACCAGAATGCGGTCTTTTCGCCATGGGGTCAGCATGATCAATGCAGCCGCCAGCGTCTCGGTAAGAGGCGCCTTCACCGTCATCTGGCGGTAGCCTCTCTTGTGAAGCGAAACGCCGGAGGTATCGATTCCGATCGTAGCCACGTCTTTCATAAAAGCCACGCGAATCGGAAAACTGGCTCCATCCTCCGGAAACCAGGAGATGCCGTACACACCCTTCAAGCGTTCTACGATTGCTTTCTTCATAATGGATTGTATATCGGAAGGACTGAAAAGCTTGCTTTTCACAGAGTTTGCCTTTGCTACCCAGAATTTCCCATCCTGCGGAATAAACTGCTCCCAAGGCAGTTCCTTCGTCTTATCAAACAGTTCCTCAAAGGTCGTTGCATGCACTTCTCCAACCTTTAAAAGAATTCGCTCGGTGGTACGGAGGAACATATTTGCATCTGCAATTCCCTGGGCATCCGCCTGGAAAGTTACCTTTCCATCCTCCACCTTGGTGATCTCATATCCAAGGTCCAGTATTTCCCGTTTTAACACCGCTTCCATGCCGAAATGACAAGGTGCGATCAATTCAAATCTTTCCATATAAATATTGTTCCTTCCCAACCAAAATTCAAATAGCCGTTTATTGCAGACCAGCGACTCTTGTATATCCTCACTCCAGTCAATCCTCCCAAACGAAGAACTCACACATCAAACACACAACTCGTTTGCGATTCCTCTAGATTTGCGAATAATAAGGCGGCTTTTCCGAATTGGCTGTCCATACTCTTTTTGCAGCTTCTTAACAGTATCATGCCGGGAAATAAAATACAACTGTAATATTCTGATTTTCTGGTTGCTTTTTTCTTCCGTTTATATTATAATAACACCTGTAAAAAGAATTTACCCTTCAAAAATTTTTTTTACATAACCCCTTATTTAATTATTTATACTCCCCTCGAAAGGCCCGGTAGCTCCCCTACCGGGTCTTTCTCTGTCTATTCACAAGCCTTATCACTTCCCGCAACCGCCTTGTTCCTCTTATGCACTATCCAACCCTCTCCCGCAACCGCCTTGT
>JABUSW010000177.1 GCA_021443885.1 Blautia sp. | reverse complement strand
CCCTCAAATGTTTCATCTACAAGATATGTTTTCCCCACACGTCTTCTACCATATATAGCAATCAATTCTGCTTTTTTTCCATCATACAATCGGTTTAATTCTTTTATCTCCTGCTTTCTTCCTATCATAGAACCGTCCTCCAAAGTGGCGGCAAACTTGCCTTTTCCGTTTTTCACCGCCGTTTTGTTTTAATATATCACGCATCAAAGCGGCGGTCAATCTCTTGTTAAGCAGATTCACCGCCGCTTTAATTTTTCTTGATGTCACTTCTCGAGCAGTCCTAAATAGAATTTTAACTAACAGAGGTACGATAGGCGTACAACCACCTTCTCGTCTATCGTAATCCCTTGAATTTACTGTATTTGCTATGTTAAATACACTTCCTGCTGTGGCAGACGAATAGTATTTTTATCATAACCTCTTATAACCTCGCACATTTTCTCATAAAATCGGCGTAAGAAGGTGATGGTGGTATCAGAATTGCTTTAAACCGCTATTTCGTAATGTTCCTTAAGGTCGTTCAGCATATTGTGCTTGATATAACCATCATTCTGCATTCTTCCAACGACTATTCCCGGCGCTATACCCAGAACCGCTGCATATGCCAAAACACTGGATGATGAATAGTTGCCCTGCTCAATAAACACTTGAAAACTATCCAAAGAAATCAGCGTGTCTCTTGACCATCTGTTCGCGTCGTTTTCGTCAATTCAATATTTACCTCTGAGGTAAATTATTAGTGCCTTTTTCTTGGTTGTCCACATTTTAAGTAAACAAAAAAAGAACCCGACGCATCAGGTTCTTCCAGGTGTAATCCGAAGATGTCCACCACAATTCCTATTTCACAAGCTTGCCGTTCTGAATCCATACCTGTTCTGTTGTTCTTTGGGCAGGTGTATTCTGTGCCATAACACCGGAAAGATTATGAGGCACATAATCCGCCTCAAGTAAATCTATTTCTTCATCAGTAAGCTTCAGCTCTGTTGCTTTAACTGCTCCTTCAATATGAGAAAGCTTTGTCGCACCTGCAATCGGGGAAGCAACCTTTGTAAGAAGCCATGCCAGAGAAACCTCTGTCATGGAAACGCCGTGACTGTCTGCAATTTCGCAGACTTTTTCGATCACCTTGCTGTCTGCTTTGGCTGTTGCATCATATTTAAACTTCGCGTAAGTATCTTCTTCAAGCCTTTTAGAAGTCTCCCCGGGACGTTTCGAGAGTCTTCCTGCAGCCAGCGCACTGTATGGTGTTAAAGCAATGTTCCGCTCACCGGCGTAAACATTCATCTCACGCTCTTCCTCACGCATAATGAGATTGTAATGATTCTGTACGGAAACAAACTCCGGCCATCCGTTTTTCTGAGCCAGTGCATTCGCCTCTGCAAGCTGCCATGCAAAGCAGTTTGCAATGCCAATGTATCTGACTTTGCCTTCCTTTACTGCATCGGATAACCCTTCCAGATATTCCTCGATTGGCGTGTTCCAATCCCACATATGATAAATATAAAGATCCACATAATCCATTCCAAGATGAGACAGACTCTTATCAAGACTGTCCTTTATATGTTCTTTTCCGGATATGCCGGCTGCAATTGAATCCTGCGACCTTGGAAGAAACTTCGTTGCAATGACAACATCTTCGCGTTTTGCAAAGTCTCTGACTGCCCGTCCGAGAAACATCTCGCTTGTTCCTGCCCTCTTCAATTTCTTATAATGATTTTCCAAGTTCATACGCTTCCCTCATATGGATACTGCTCTTCTGTGTAGGGCATTACATCATTGCTGTCATCCCAGGACGCTGCAATCAAAGCGGTCTTCAGATTCTTTGATGCCAGCCTGTTTGTATAACTGCAGAATCTGTCTATTACCATCTTGAGCTGGGCAGACATTGCAAAATAATAAATAGGTGTTGCCTTTACTGCGTTCGATTCCTATCCATTCAAAGTACCCATACAGGTATAATATAATTGTCCCTGTCAACAGCTCCGACAGATGGCTTCATGCAAACTATCGCACCTTTCCCTCTCGG
>JABUSW010000127.1 GCA_021443885.1 Blautia sp. | reverse complement strand
ATTGTACAAATGAATTCGAATGCGTCGCTTTTGATATGACCAAACCCTCTGAACGAGGCGTGTGGTAAGTTATCAAAGCAAGGACGCAAAGGTATAAGCTTCAGCCTGGCTAAGATAAAAACATTTGAGGTTGAAACAGAGTATGGAGTTATTAGATATTGTTGATGTAGATTTTGTGATGAACAAGTAAGTAAGGTGAGAAATATGTCAACAGCTATTGAAAGAATAGAAGTATTTAAGGATACAATGGATTGGATAAATTCTGATCCGGTATTATCTGCATCGGTAAGGACGGCAAAGAAGAATACAGAAGTATTGTACGAGGATGATTATCCTGATTTTAACGTGTCAGAATTACAGCATACAGTGATTGAAGTGACCGGGGAACGTAGCTATGAGTCAGCTATGAGATTATTTAAAGAAAACCCTGGCAGCAAGATTGCAGTAATGAATTTTGCGAATGCATTTCATGCAGGCGGTGGTGTGACAAAAGGCAGCAGCGCTCAGGAAGAGTGTTTGTGTAGAACGTCTACACTATATCCGCTTCTATATAGAAGAACTTTGAGAGATTCATATTATAAGCATCACCATGATCTGAATACAGCTAAGGCAACAGATTCTCTGATTTATACAGAAGGTGTCATTATTTGTAAGACTGATGAAGACCTGCCCAAGCGAATGCAAAAAGAGGATTGGGTTACTGTAGACGTTATCACTATCGCGGCGCCCGATCTGCGTAAAAAATCAAATATACATGCAGCGTTGGTTGGTGGTGGATCTTTTATGAATCATGCTGAATTATTTGGATATCACGTAAAGAGAGCAATTCATATGCTAACCTGTGCAGCAGCAAAGCATGCTGATACATTGGTACTTGGAGCATTTGGATGTGGTGCTTTTGAAAATGACCCGGAAGTGGTAGCAAGAGCGTATAAAGTTGCATTGCAGGAATTTCCGAAAGTGTTTAAGAGAATCGTCTTTGCAGTATACTGTCCGCCGGGAGGAAGTAAGAATTATGATGTTTTCAAGAAGACATTTGAATAAAGTTTTCTGTTGAACAGTGAAGGGATGGACTTCCTCAGTTGATGGTCATTTTGTGGTCTCCAGCTCTTTTCTAGGGGTGCTATGCGGATGGTGAGTCTGTTCAAGCAGACATAAGGTAGCTAATGATAGTGGACGTTGTATGCGTATTGACAGATAGTGTCGATTATACAACTGGGCGCAAGTATTGGAATAAATTGAAACAGCGACTGAAAGCTGAAGGAAATGAACTTGTGACAAATTGTCACAAGTTGAAAATGGAACAATTAAAACGGCAATTCTGAGAAGCCAAAGCCGGGCTGTTAAGGCAACCAATGCGGAAGTCCTATGCCTTTATTATACCATCGGCGGCTATATCTCTGAGAACACAAGAAACAAGCAGTGGGGCACAGCTTATGAATCGCTTTAGAGTGGAGGAATAAAAAGTATGGCAGGTTTTCTGATTAAAGATACGACGGTAGAAGAAAGAAAAAAGATCGTGGAGGAGTCCCTGGGTAATATTGATGCCAGCTGTGATGGCTGTATGGCCGGACTGGCAGAGATGTATGAGGCGTATATCCGTGGAGAGAAAGAGATCCGCGAGATCAATATGGAATTCAATGCCCGTTATGTCAGGGGAGATATGGACAAGGAAGAGAAAATGAGTTGCGTGATGTAACGGCGGAAGGCAATTTGGTGCAAATGAACGGCAGGAATAAGGGGAAACATTATGGCAATCAACCAGGACAAATTACGGATGCTCCGCATTATGCAGATCCTGATGCAGGAGACGGATGAGCAGCATCCTCTCTCGGCTGCGAAAATCGGAGCGAGACTGGAAAGTAAATACGATATGACCTGTGACCGGAAGACGATCTACAGTGATATCGAACTGCTGGATGAGATCGGTCTGGAGGTCGTGCATACACCGAGCAGGCGGGGCGGTTTCTATGTGTCCGGCCGACAGTTTGAACTGCCGGAACTGAAGCTTCTGGTAGATGCGGTGCAGTCTTCCAAATT
>JABUSW010000245.1 GCA_021443885.1 Blautia sp. | reverse complement strand
CGAAACCGTTACCTTTGACAACGTTCCTTATGACGTGACCTATGAAGTAGTAGAAGCTGATTATACGGGTGGTACGGATAAATATGACGCTCCGGTATATTCCGGTGATGGTGGATCTACTGGTGAAGGAAGCATGGACAAGCCTTCTGAAAACGTTGGTATTACCAATAATAAGGATGCTGTAGTAGACACCGGTATCTTCGTGAACAACCTGCCATACATCATCATTGCAGTGATCGTTGTTTGTGGATTTGCAGTGCTTCTGTTTGGAAGACGCAGAAGAGAAGATCGCTAAGATAATCTTTGTGAAATGAATCGATGGATCATAAAAACGGCCAACAGCATCGTCACCTTTGTTCTGGTGATCGTGCTGTTGATTGCCGGACTTTACGCCGGATATGCCATCTGGGATAACCAGAGGATCTATGCCCAGGCGGACGATGTCCGGGAGGATATGCTGAAATTAAAACCCAGGGAGGAGGAACCCGGAAAGGGAGCTTCCTTCGAGGATTTGATGAAGATCAATTCGGATGTGTGTGCCTGGCTGACCATTGATAATACGGCAATTGATTTTCCTATATTGCAGGGGCAGGACAATCTGACCTACATCAATAGGGATGTCTATGGGAATTTTGCCCTGGCGGGAAGTATCTTTCTGGACTCCAGGAATGCCAGGGATTTTTCCGATGCATATTCCTTACTCTTTGGGCATCATATGGATCACAGCAATATGTTTGGAGATCTGGATCTGTTCAAAGAAGAGAAGTTCTTCCGGGAGAACCGAACCGGGAAGCTGCTTTTGCCGGATCGTTCCTATCCACTGGAGGTCTTGTGTGTGATTCTGGTGCAATCGGATGATGACATCCTCTTTGAACCACAGGAAAGCTCCGGCAATATGAATACTGTGTTAAGCTATGTGGCGGAAAATGCATTGTATCAGAACGCAGATGTTCTGGAGACGATGCGAATGGAAGAGAATCCGAAGCTTCTTGGATTGTCTACCTGTTCCACTGAATTTACCGACGCCAGAACCATCGTACTGTGCCGGATGATAGAAGGATAGCGGAACACATCAGGCTGACGGGATGCGGCTTCAGACGGGAACGAAAGTACAGGCTGGAATGTGAGTATCGGACTGAAAAAAAGATTGAACAGGAACAATAGAGTGGATAGTTATTAAGGACCATGTTGGTATGAAATATCAAAGAATAAAGAGAAAACTGAATATCGGATATTCCATACTGCTGATCCTGTGTCTGCTATGGACGGGAATCGTTCCGGCATCCGCGCAGGAGATCTGTCGGGTATCGATTCCGGCCATGATTGATAATCTTGGCGGAATGCCGCAGATTGCGGAGAAGTATACCATTGTGATGTACAGCAATGAGGAAGGGAATCCCATGCCGGAGGGAACGGTAAACGGGGAATATGCTGTTACCATCGAAGGAAACGGAAACGGCGAGTTCGTCCTGCCCTTTGACCGGGTGGGGGTCTACAATTATACCATCCTGGAACAGGTGGGAGACAATAAGGACTGTGCTTATGATGAAACAGTTTACACCCTGACAGTTACCGTTGTGAATGGCGAAGAAGGCGGGCTGGAAACCATAGCAGTTCTTTATCTTGGGCAAAGTCAGGAGAAGCACGCCAGTGTAGTCTTTACGAATCATTATTCCTTTGCACCGGAAGATGACGAAGCTCCGGAGGGAAATGAGGAGGAAGAACCGGAAGGAAACAAAGAGGAAGATTCCGGAGGCAGCTCCGGCGGCAGCAGAGGGCAAAGCGGCGGAGGTACTTATACATCCGGATCAACCGGTGGCTCGTCCGGAAAAGGGGATGGTGCGAAAACCGGTGATGATATTGCCATCGAGCAGTGGGTGATTCTATGGTCCGGTGCAGCCATTGCGATTCTCATGTTGAAAACAAGCTCGAGAAGAAAAGAAGAATAAGAAAAGCAATACCTTAAAAGGATGCAGTCGCCGAGATTTGTGTGACGGAATCCATTCTGCATGAGGGCCACTCTCCAATCTAACATGAGGATTGATATAGTC
>JABUSW010000163.1 GCA_021443885.1 Blautia sp. | reverse complement strand
CTCCTTCTGTCTCTCAACCATATGCTTAACCCTGTCGTAAGAATATCTGTGGCTTGAATTCTCCATTCCGTCTGTAGTAATGATGAAAAGCGTTTTCTCCGGGACATCCTCTTCTCTCGCATACTTATGCACGTTCCCAATGTGGTGAATCGCTCCGCCAAGTGCATCAAGAAGTGCCGTGCAGCCTCTCACATAATACTGGCTGTCATTCATCGGCTCCACCTTCTTAACATCAACTCTGTCGTAAAGCACCTCGCTGCGGTCATCAAAAAGCACCGTTGAAATATATGCCTCTCCCTCTTCCTTCTTCTGCTTCTCAATCATGGAATTGAAACCGCCGATTGTATCTGCCTCAAGCCCGCTCATAGAACCGCTTCTGTCTAAAATAAAAACAACCTCTGTTAATCCTTTACGCATGATTCATTCCTCCTTATGGTAGATCAGTTATCTGTTGCACCCATCATAGCAGGCGGAGAATCAAAACAGGTCGCTGTTGATGCGACCTGTTTATATATTTCATTTTTAACATTTCCGGAACTGTTCCGGGGTCATGCCGGTCATTTTTCTGAACACGCTGCCAAAATAGCCGGTGGATTCGAAACCGCACATTCCCGCAATATCCTGCACACGTTTTTCCGGATACTGGAGCAGAAACACTCTGGCCCGGTTGATCCGGATCATTTGCAGATATTTCATAATCGTCTGATTCATATATTTTCTGAAATTGATACACAAATACTCTCTGGAGTAACCTGTGTATTTGGAAATGTCTGCCAGGGTGATCGGATCCGCATAATTCTGCTCAATATAATAGATCACCCGCCGGATCATATCATTTTCCTCGATCAGCTCAGAGTCGATGATCCTGCGCGTATTCTGAGCCAGTTCAATCAGAAACTGATAGCATTGCACGGAACAGACTCTCTTCTTGTTCCTTCTGTCTGAGCAGACGGTATGCTCAAGTCCGAGTATCTCATCCACGAAAAACTGCTGTTTTGCCAGATGGTACACGCCGGATTCCAGCATGCCCAGGCTCTGCATCAGCTCAGCTGCACAGCTGCCGTCAAAAGCAAAAAAGTCCAGCGTCCAATCGTCTGTGATTCCGCGATAGCTGTGAGGAAGTGATGGATAGATCAGCAGTCCCTGCCCCTGGACGATTACAGATCTCTGATTATTTACAACAAATTCTCCCTTTCCCTTTTTGCAGTAAAACCATTGAAACATCGGCATGCCTTCAATTCTTTTGATCGGTTCCTGCAGATGGTCAACTCCCAGAATGCGCAGTTGAAGCGGCAGCCCGAACTCACTGTCTGTATAACGGATATGGTACAGCATACGCGGGGCCTCTCTTTTTCAAATACATTAATTTTCTTATATAAATATCATTATATTAAGATTGTGTTGTGCTGTCAATTACGTTAACATTGTAGATAAGAAGCAGCACCCGAAAACTTTCAAACCCACCAAAAGGAGGACTATCAAATGCATCAGATTCCACAGATCAAATCTGACAACGGTATCCCCACTCTGTATGTGAAGGGCGAACCCTTTTTCTGCCTGAGCGGTGAGATCCACAACTCCAGTTCCAGCAATCTCGACTATATGGCCGGGCATGTATGGCCGGCTCTGAAAGAACTTCATCTGAACACTGCGATCGTTCCCATGTACTGGGAATGCCTGGAGCCGGTGGAGGGCTCCTATGACTTCCGTCTGGCTGACGGACTGATTGCTCAGGCCAGAGAAGCCGGCATCCACATCGTATTTCTCTGGTTCGGCCTCTGGAAAAATGCCGAGTCCATGTACGTACCCGGATGGATGAAGGCAGATACCGTCACATATTTCCGCGCCGAAAAGGTTTCCGGTGAAAAGATCAATACCATTTCCCCGTTATGCACCGCAGCAGTCGAAAAGGATGCTGTGGTGGACACTGATACGGCAGCGAAGACGGAGGAGACCAGTCCTAAACCTGCTCCCCCTATTGTTGCTCCTGTGCCTGTGGCGATAGACATCGACAAGACTCTTGGCAACGCCGTTTATAGTGAGATGGTGGCGTTCCGCG
>JABUSW010000157.1 GCA_021443885.1 Blautia sp. | reverse complement strand
TGCCAGTATTCTTTGTTCGTGATCTTCTTTGGCGCAGGAGATTTCAAATCCACCTGGTAAAGCCCTTCCCGGGAACACATCTCCATCACTTCATTTTGCAGATAGGATAATAGAGCACGTGTCTGGTGGTGCTTGTATCCGGCCATGTGATCATAATCTCGTTCCATGAATTCCTGTATTTCCACATCTTTTTTTCGCACGCTGTTTATGACGATATGGGTGTGAATATTGCCGGAGTTGTTATGTCCATCGGTGTGGGTGACAACCAGTGTCTCATGTCCGGAAAAATTCTTCTTGGCAAATTCCAGACATAAGGCGTGTGCCTTTGGACCGGACAGCCCATGCTCATCGCGGTCCCTTGGATCGAAGCTTATGATATAGTGGTGAGATTTCACTTCTTCCGATTTTTGATTCTTCCCGAAGGCAGCGTTCGTCTGTTTGCATGCCATGTCAAAAGAATAGGGATCGCATTCCAGTCCATCGATATAAAACTCCTCCCGCAAAAGCATTTGCCCGTTCTCATCCAGAATCGGTTTTCCGGTGATTTCGTTATGCTGGAAGAGGAGATATTCGATGGCTGCGCCATAGTCCGCGTTTTTACTTGTGATGTGTTTCAGCACTGCCATGAAATTCACCTGCCAATCCTATCATTTCTTTTCGAAGTCTGTACAGATCGTTGATACACGTCCGTATCTCATTTTCCATCGCCATCGAACGAGAGCCGCCGGTATGAAAATATTTCGCGATCTGATTTAAGTTTGAACCAATCTTTCCATATTCTGCTGTGAGCGCTGTGATTGCAGTAGCATCTGCAACGACATCATAGGTAACGAGCAGCCTGCCTTCCATTACCATTTTTCGGATGTAAGAGGAAATGGACAATCCGGCCGAAGCCGCCTGCTCGCTTAACAGTTCGTACTGCGAATCGGTAAAATACATGGTTACACTTCGAGAATATTTCTCGTCTTTTTCTTTCTTTGGTCTCGCCATAGGATTCCTCCAATCTTTGATTGCACCAATTTCCGCCATGGGAATTGCCGCGATAACGTAGTGATAGCCAACATTGTTCCGCTTAAGAAGCGGATTCTTCCGGGTATGGGGAGAAGGATTTCCCCATCAAGATGCCGTAGGGAAAAACCATAAAATGAGTTTTACACTTGCATAGGCGTATCTTGCTCTTGATAAATACCCCTTCATATATCCAAGAAAACGGACGATTCCCGGCAATCTCTGAGAGAAAAGAAAACCGGGAAATAATAAAAAGTATGTTGCCGCCCCTTAGAAAAACCATGGGATTAGTGAAAGGGGGACACTCGGATGAAGGAGAAAGACATTGATATCAGAAAGGTGAACCGGGATGAACTGGTCGATATCGCGACGGTGCAGCTAGATTCAAAGCAATGCCAGGAGGAAAAAATCAAATCATATATTTCTCAGATTAAGAATCCGTATTGCTACATCCAAAACGGCGTGATCGTCAAGCTCAGCTTTGCGGGGAAATGCTGTGTGGATGAGTGTTTGGAAAAGTGTGTATCGATGCAATAAAATATAACTGGAAATTTACGGTGTATTGTGTTATGATGATTTTGGGTTTAGTAAAAACAATCGAGCATTACCACCGCATTCCGGTACTTTACGCATGGTAGAGAATGGAAGGGCGGTGGTTTTTGTGTCTGCAAATCAAAAATCATATCAGGTAGCAAGCTATGTACGATTATCCCGTGAAGACGGGGATAAGGTTCTCAGTGACAGCATTGCTAATCAACAGGCGATGATCGCCGACTATATCAAAACACACGACAATTTATCCCTTGCAGCAGAGTACGTGGATGATGGTTATTCCGGAACCAATTTTGACAGACCTCAGTTTCAGAAAATGATGGAGGATATCAAAAAGAAGAAGGTCAACTGTGTCATTGTAAAGGATCTTTCCCGATTGGGAAGAAATTACATTGAGACCGGAAGATACCTGGAAAATATCTTTCCGTTTTACGGCATTCGGTTCATTTCCATTTTGGATCATTATGATAATGCCGATGAAAATGGAGACTCCGATCAGATCATCATTCCGTTTAAGAACCTGATCAATGATGCGTACTG
>JABUSW010000255.1 GCA_021443885.1 Blautia sp. | reverse complement strand
GGCATGGCAGCATAACTGAATTCCGTGTTACCGGCATCCGCCTCGCCCTGGTCGATATAACTTGCAAGGTTCTCAGAGATATAGCGATAGAACATCGTGCCCAGCACATAGTTCTTGAAATCCCATCCGTCCACGGCTCCACGCAGCTCGTCAGCAATTGCCCAGATGGCGCGATGCAGCTCATCACGTTCCTGTTCTTTTTTTAAGTCAGCCATAATCTGTCTCCCCTTATTTCTTAACCAGCTTGATTACTACAGCAGCTGCATCAGCAGCCTTCTTGGCATTCTTTGCCAGATTGTCAGAATCTTTGATCAGTTTAGGAACAGCAACAATCGCTGCACCAGCCGCAGCTACCGCTCCACCGCCAACCTTTTTTACGTTATCCCAATTCTCGGCCTTCTTTTGTTCCTTCTCAGCACTACAGCTAATACAGTACTTTTCATCTCCATTCTCCATGGGCTTCCAGCACTCGGCACATACATAGCTGAGAGAAGTGCCGCATTTCAGGCAAAACTGATCGTCCTTTTTGTAGTGGATCTTCTTGTATGCTTTGCATTCTGGATTGATACAACCTTTAAAAGCTTTCATTGATTTCTTCTCCCTTGTCTTGTATGTATATGACGGAATCCGGGGACTGAAGCTGCGCCACAACACTGCTTACTTCCAGCTGAAGAGCCGCTCTTTTCTTCCATGTACCGTCAAGTTTTCTTTTTTCATCCGCATCACATAGCGATAACATTTCTGCGTTTCCGACAATGGTACCCATTATAAAACGCTCATATTCCTGTAGCACAGAAACCATGGCTTTGATTTCACCCTGCAGACAATAGATTGCAGATTTCATAATCGTTGCCTGGTGAATTGCCATAAATGCTCTGTTTATGCTGTCAATCTTTTCGTTGATCAGGTTAAACTTCGTCTTTTTATTCCTGTCGTACTCCTTCCGGGCAAGGTATAAGATGTCGGTCTGAAGTGTAAGAGTCAACTGGAAAACCGAATCAGAAAGAGCCTTTACGGATTGTGCCATCAATTGTTTCCTGAAAGCTTCATCCGTAACATTATTTGCCTCAATGAAAAGAGCTACACCGCTGTAATACCGGCCAAGGCGATCGTTTTGCTGTCCGGTCAATACTTCCTTTACGTTTTCGTCTATAGCTTGAATCTGTTCGGAAATCGTCTCGAGTGCTTCCTGTACAGCTTGCAGCTGAAGGGCGTTCTGAACCTCCAACGAATCCGGTCCGTCCATATAAGTTTCTTCTTTGATAGGAAGCTTGCTGCCGTATTTTCCGTTTTCCTTCAGCTGGGCAACCATGTGACCTTTTTCTTGTGCAAGCTTTATCGCGCCATCTTTGTAGTCCTGAAGCATCTCTTCGGATGTATCAACTGTCAAACGAAGCTTCTCTTCACCTTCTTTGGGAATTGTAATCCCCGAACCGGATTTCTTTACCACATCACGGTATATTCGTTCCGTCATCAGGTTTGCTTCCTGAACTCGGAAATCAAACGCCTCTTGAAGCAGCTTTGCCGGAAGGGAATCATCATAGGGTGAAAGGGCCATCGCTTGAAGCGACGATAATTCATTCATGATTCGGCCCCCTTCTCATCAGGGATCAGATCCACAATGTCATCCAATTTGCAGTCGAAATAAGCACAGATTTTAGCAAGAGCCTCCAGGCGCACCGGCTCACACTTTCCCATCTTTGCCATAACATTTGTCGTAATCCCTGCAGCCTTAACAAGTTCTGTCTTGCTGAGGTTTTTATCTATCATGAGCTTCCAAAGCTTATTGTAGCTAACAGCCATATCTTGCCTCCGATTCGCTAACAACGGTGTTTTCGGGTAACCGCGTAGATTATAACACAAATACACGCAAATTTCAATTTATGCTTGAAAATTTAAAGTTTCAAGAATCATATTTGTAACGCCTTTATCCGTCATTTCCGCATAGGTCGATAAAAGACACCACCCACCTATGTAAAGCCCCGGAAAAGCCTGTATTCGCAGGGCCTCCCGGGGCCAAATTGGTTACTTATTCTGCTGTCTGTACTTGCGGACTCGGGCGGCAGCCGCCTTACAGCTCGTCATCATGGCTTAGGCGCTCATACAGAGCAGTAAACTTATCTTTCACTGTGT
>JABUSW010000202.1 GCA_021443885.1 Blautia sp. | reverse complement strand
GTGAAGAGCAAGTTCATGAAGCTGAGTTACGGGCACATCGAGTACGTCCTGGACCGGTTAAAGAGCAATACCACCAAGGTGAGAAATATCAAGAAATACATCCTGGCGGCTCTGTTCAATGCACCGACCACCATGGACAGCTACTATCGTGCCGAGGTCAACCATGATTTCCCGCAGTTTGCATCGGGAATCTGAGATTGTATCTGAAAAAGAACAATGAATTTTCAAATAGGTGTCACAAAACCTCTTTCTCAATCGTTATTGTTATATGAATGGGGAGGTTTTGCGGCACGACGGCCGTGACAGGAGGGGTTGAAATGTTATTATTGAAGTTAGTTGGAAAGGTGATCGCGATTCCGTTGGCACTGGTCTTTGCCTTCTTTTTGGGCATGGTGAAGCTGATCATAGGCATCTGCAGCTTTTTCAGTGCGTTGTCTTTCGTGCTTCTGGGGGCACTGCTGGTGATGACCCTGTGCTGGTTCGAGGGATGGCTTCAGGTCGGTTTCGTCCTTGCACTTGCAGGTGCTGTCTTTGTGGTTTTCCTCACCGGCATGACCATAGAGGCGCTCCTGGAAGACCTGCTCAGTAACCTGACAGGATTCATTTTCTCGTAAAATCGAAGGCGGTCAAAAATGACCGGGTTCAGTTGAAGCTGTTTGAAAAAGATTGGAGAGAAAGATTTAATCGCAGATAATGAAAGCCTGTGGAATGCCCAATTCCAACAGGCTTCAATTTATATCAGATAAGGTTTTAACTTTTCTACGAGTTCATACACTTTGGTTCCCGGAGCTGATGATGACGGCAATTTGCCCATGTTGATTTTGTCGAGCTTTTCAGCATTTGCAATGGCAGCGTTCATATAGGGGAGAAGAATCTGGTACATGTCCGTACGATTCTTTTCGTATTTGCCGTAACCCATAGAGGTAAGCGTTTCGGTGAGCTTTGGCCAGTAGGATGTTCTGTGCAGATCAGATTGCATGAAACTGAAATGCAGAAGGAACCATAGTTCTATGCACTGGTTCGACCAGATGGCATGGTAGGTGGTTTCTTCTGACGATTCTGAAATACAGAGCTCAGCTGTCTTATTGACGTGGTCAGCGGGAAAATCATCAGTATCGTATACGATCCATACATGTTTATAGACATTGGCTGAGGATGATGCCATGTCTTTTGCTTTTTGAAAAAGGCTCAGGGTATTATCACCTGCACCGTGGACACTAAGGTGAATACGGCCGGAATAAGTACTGTTGATGATGTCTTTCATGGCTCCGAAATATGCAGGCTCGGTATCTGTTCCTTCGGTGATGATAAGGTGATACTCCGGCTGGATCTTTTTCGGTTTGTCACGACGGGCAATCATCCAGCTCTTGTCCAGGTCGCTTTTCTTTGGAGGCTTTAGACTCATGAAAAGTCACCTCCCAGCATATTTTTCAGATATGGATCAGCTCCGTAGCGTCCTTCCAGGTATTGCTTGTCATATGCGGCAGTGTTCTTTATCCTGTCATTGTCCTCACCCCGGATTTCGTGGAGGGAATAGATTTCGCTTTCGTGTGTGTCATTTTCTGCAGCAAACCAGATTTCATCACGGCGGAAAACGGTGTTCCTTAAGGTGTACATGTCGTGAGAGGTGAACAAAAGCTGTGCTCCATGTTTATTGATCTCCTTATTCTTGAATAACGAAATGACATACTTAAGAAGCTTGGGATGGAGTTTGGCATCTAATTCATCAATGATAACCATACGGCCTTCCCGCAGTGCAAGCAGGATGACAGGAAGAGCTGCAATCAGTTTTTTTGTTCCGTCTGATTCGTCGGAGAACGGAAGTTCGTATTCTGCAGAACCTAAGGTTCGTTTCGTAAATAACTGATGACTGTCTTCATCATAGCGGTAGTCCATGATATCAATGTCCATGTCGTTTAAGGCACGGATAAACTGACTCTTGTAAGGAGTATCCTTCGCAAGCATGATCTGGTGCTCGACCATAGGATTGGCATAGCTGCGGATAATGCAGCTCTCAAACCAGATCATAACTTCGTTGATCACAGGTATATCGTAGTTGATGGCAAGAAAAGAGAGGTATGGCATCTTCGGATTGACACTTGTGTTAATGCTTTTCTTATTGATGGAAGGTCCAAGC
>JABUSW010000332.1 GCA_021443885.1 Blautia sp. | reverse complement strand
GCGCCCGGCATAGACGGGCGTGTATTTACCCTTGATATGTGACCTGTTTTGTGCTATTCCCTGTCAAACTATTACTTTTCGTTTTGAAGCCGTTTTGTTTGTACCACAAAGCGCACCCGTCTACTAAATCAGAATTTTCAGAAAAATCCTACTCATCGCCAAATCCATGGCGTTTTCTCTAAATGCAATTGCTTCTTTTTCATATGTTTCTGTGATAAGCGGAACTCCACGTCCTGATTTTTCACTATATTGCATTACTTAAAAACATTGCTTTGAAGCCGGCTGCTGAGAGATCTGCCGACAGCCGGATACCATCTGTTCAAATACTTTGATGCTGGCTTTCCATACCAAACATGTAAAAACAAAAAGAGGCAGGACCCTTGGTTTTACAGGGGGAACTGCCTCTTTGCCGGGATTACCGGAATATGGTCTACCACTTACAGGGTTTTTGTGTTCTGGATCCTCTTCCGTAAAAAGAAACCACCTCTAAGTAACAACCCTTATCAGACACCATTATAAAGCCTTCTTATTGCTTCACGACCGGCGTCAACTCCGCCGGGTTCGACTTCCCATTCTTCATAAGTAGGGACGCAATCCAAATCTACATCCTCTGAAAAAGGATCCGGGACGGTAAGGTAAAAGTTCTCATCCATACATTCACCCATGATAGCATATGAATCCTCTGCTCCCAGTGCACATAAAGTAAGAAATGTGGATTCTGCCACAATTCGCTGCACCGGTTCAAGCGAAAGGTACTCTGCCAACTCCGGAATCTCGCCGCTCTCCATGATAATCACCAACACATCCCAGCGAGAGCATGCATCCACACTCCATCCGTCTTTCGGAAATTCGAATTCAGAAACCGTTAAACCATTGGCCTTCAGATACTCTCTGGCAAGGTCTTTCAGAATGTTTTGCCGAAGGAGCTTTTTTCCTGCCTCCGTTAGTGCTTTTTGATTCTTTTCATTCGTTTCCATATAGACGGAGATATCAACAGACGGCCCGTTTTTGTCTTCGGTGATTTCGTCTGCCTCAATGGATGCCTCTGTCTCCTGAACAACAGAGACCTCCGATGCTTTTGCCTTTTCTTCGGAACCCGATACGCAGACTGCCAGTGATACTGAAGCAGCCAGAGAGAACAAGATCGCTGCGCATTTTCTTTTCATTTCTGTTTCATTCCTTCCTGAAAAACCAAGTCTGTAGGATCCGCTGTAAGGACATTTTCCATCTACAGCTGGATTTATTATACCCCCCCCGGTTTTTTGTCAATACCTGAGGAACTCATATAAGTATAAGGATGCAAAGGATGTTACCCTAAACTTCCTACTTTTTCATTTTGCAACGACATAATCTACATTATCTATTTCTCTTGACTCTAACATTTCTAATAGTCTGAATACAGGTCCTGTCGGATGTGTTGTTCCATGTTCCCACGCCTCAACTGTTTTAGGTGATACACCCATATAAAGCGCAAATACTTTTTGGGTCATTCCGGTATTTATTCGTATTTTTCGTATTTCACTACCAGTATACTCTTTCACTGGTAGAATCATATATGTTTTAACCTTGGCATCGCCATTTCCTTTCTCATAGGATATAGCCTCTTCTAATCCCTGTTTAAGATCATCAAATAATGAACTCATACAAATCATCTCCTTTTCTTTGTCGCTTCTTCTTTCAATGCCTTTACCAGTTTCTTCAGAACGTTTTTTTCTTCATTCGTAAGGTTTTCCTGTTCTTTCTTCTCAAAGGCTGTTATCAAGTATATAACTTCATATTCTGCAAAATCAGTATAACATACCCTGACACTACCACTTTTCCCTCGATTATCCAACGGAAATCTCACTTTTCGAATGCCCCCTGTTCCTTCCATAACAGGACCTGATTCAGGATCTTTTAAAAGCATTATTTGCAATGCATACAGCTCATCATCTCCAAGACCAATTTCCTTCCAACGTTTTGAAAATATAGGAACCTCTATGAATGTTCTCGTCATTTGCTGTAACCCTTTCTTTTTTTATTATATTACACCCTATATTATAGGGTGTCAATTGTTAGTAAACAGATAGATTATCGAATGATGCAGGAGTATTATTTACGAATCAAAACCACCGGCTTAGCCGGTGGTTTGCTCTCGCCCTATAAGGGCTCATTACCGG
>JABUSW010000280.1 GCA_021443885.1 Blautia sp. | reverse complement strand
CTGAGAACCAGAACGACCACCGCCGCGGCAATCACAATTACGGGAATGCCTATGCCCAGAATAAGAACCATATTGGTATTGCCAAATACGGAGCCGGCATTAAGCGGCTGCACATCAATTACCTTGTATTCTTCGATATACACGTTGCCCAGGGACAGGGTATCAGGATCAATGCTGAAGACTGCTTCACTCGTAAATTTTTCGTCCCAACAGATCTCAAGCAATTCCTCGCCGTTGATGAACACCGGAAATGCAAAGACGATTTTCTTTAGAAGCTGGCCGTTGGGAAGAGGATCCTTAAAGATCTCGACCCTTTCAAGGAATACCTTCATGAATTCCTTTTTCTCAGCGTCCGTAAAGTTATTATACATTATACCATAGTATTGCAAGAACTGATAAATGTTGTCCCCGGTGATTTTTTCGTTGCGGATGTTGAGAACTCTGTCCTGAAGTGTATCGATTTCTTCCTCAACGTCTTCGATTTCCTCGTAGAACGTGTCCATCCGGCTCTGCATATCGTCATATTTTTTGCCGTAATGCGGATCCAAAACATCCAGATGATCCATCTGCTGAGCCAGTTTTGCCTTGGCTCCATTCAGCTGACGGAGCTTTTTTCTTAAGGATTCAATTTCAGCATCCAGTTCAGCGGTATCGACCCGCCCATCAATCTTCTCTCGCATGGCTGCTTCGAATCTCGGATTATCCACCAGTTTCTTAATGATTTCCTCTACAGCGCCATTTATTCTATCCTGTGTCCACTGTCGCCTGTAATCACAGCGGTGACCGTCCACCTCCAGACGGTGCTTGCAGGCATAGTAGAAATGATCCTTATACATGGTGCCGTCCGGCTTTTTCTTCCTGTTGACATTTCCGTACATTCGCCCGCCACAGACCGGGCAGACAAGAATTCCCGATAAAATATGTTCGTGCTCAAGACTGTATAGCTTCTCCCGTTTTCCGTTTGTCTCAGCCCGCTTCTTTCTTGCAATCAGCCAGTCCTCTTCGCTGACGATCGCTTCATGGACGCCCTCATAGATAGGAAACTCGTCCTGCTGCACCACATGATACTGGTTGCGCACGCCGGGTATCTTTTCGTTCTTTCTTCGCCCGTAGGCAAGCTTTCCCACATAGACAGGATTATCCAGCACCTTGGTAATAAAATGCGCTGAGAATACGGGCAGGGTGCCGTTTTGGCGCTGCTTTTTTGCATATCCGTGCTGGTTCAGATATTTCGCTATGGCACCTGCCCCCATATTGGTATTCACATATTTATCGAAAATCAGCCGAATAGTCTCAGCCTCATCCTCTGCAATTTCCAGCAGCCCGTCTACCAGCTTGTACCCGTAGGGGGCAAAGCCGCCGTTCCATTTGCCCTCTCTGGCCTTTTGCTTTCGACCTTCCATGGTCTGGATAAGGATATTTTCGCGTTCTATCTCAGCCACAGCGGAAAGAACGGATATCATCAGCTTGCCGCTGTCCTTGGAGCTGTCAATACCATCCTCAACACAGATCAGATTGACGCCATAATCCTGCATCTCCTGAAGGGAATATAATACATCCGCTGCATTCCTGCCGAACCGTGAAAGCTTAAAGACCAGGACATAATTGATCGGATCTTTTCCGCTAGAAATATCTTCCATCATCTGCTGGAACTGCGGTCTCCCGGCGATATTTTTGCCGGACTTTCCTTCATCCGAATATTCGCCAAACACGGGAAGATTCTGAAACTCCGCATATTTCCTGAGTTTTTCCTTCTGCGCGTCCAAGCTGAAACCGTCCACCTGCATTGCCGTGGAAACTCTTGTATAAATATAGCATCCTTGATTTTTCATAGTTATAAGCCCCCAATCTATTATCAGTATAGAAATTCTCGCCTATAGATACAAATGTGCAAAAGCAGGTGGGAGCACATCCGAAGATATGCTCCCACTCGTATTGGCGCTCTATTTAGCTGTTATGCACACTTACACTGCGTTGCTCCAAATATCTCACGAACCATTTCAATGGTTACAGGCTCGTACAGCGGTGCGTATTTTTCATACATCCTTACCATGAAGTCGATACAGCATTCAAATGCAGCCTTATCATTCAATGAATCTTTCGTATTCCCCATCGGCGTCTCCTTACCGCTCGTCGCGATCTCTGCGCTGACGCTCCAGATGTTTGTTGTAAAAAT
>JABUSW010000264.1 GCA_021443885.1 Blautia sp. | reverse complement strand
CCCGCAGACACCGCATCAGAGGCCAAATTGCATAACTCAGCGTCCGAACCGGTATGCAGTAAACTCTCCAGTTCGGATATGCTGATGGTCTTTTTGGTCCATGATTTCAATTTTGTCTCTATATTCATGATAGACATCCCTCGAGCAGATTAGCGCCAATTTCAATTCTATTTCATTGACTGTGAAATATATTATCCTGAACTTCCGGTAAGTATTGACACTCAAAATAAAGAACACACTTGAAAAGCCCGAAAAATCAATGATTCTATTGATTTGCCGGGCTATTTTTGTTATAATAATTGAGTCGGTATACTAACTTATTTTTGAGGATTAAAATAATAGAGATGTACTATGATTTCAAGGTGAAGATCCCTGATGTGAAGGGAAAAATCTACGAAAAAACCATCAAAGATGTGGTCTATATCAACTACGAGTATGACCGTATTTACAAGCCGGACAAAAAATACAACATCCCCAAAAGAACAACCATCGGAAAGAAATGCGAAGACGATCCTACTATGATGTACCCGAATCCCAGCTTTCTGACGTACTTTCCTGACGCGGAGCTTCCGGCAGATCTGGGACGTGACGAACGAAGCAGCTGCCTTCGGATCGGAGCCTGGATGGTCGTTGAAAAGCTGATGACGGAAAGTATGGTTGACAAGATCATCAGCGGGATCTACAACGATGATCGGGGCACAGGTCTCTTTCTTGATCTTGCGTCGTATTATCTTGTGACAGAGAATAATGCCGGCCAGTATTATCCGGATTATGCCTATAATCATCCCCTGTTTACGCCGGACTATAGGATCTACAGCGATTCAACGATATCGAAATTCACAAATGAGATCTCTCTTGAGGACAGTATTGAATTCCAGAACGAATGGAATGCCATAAAGAAAAAGAAGGATAAGATCTATATCTCCTACGACTCTACGAATAAAAACAGCCAGGCCGGGGACATCGATATCGTCGAGTTTGGTCATGCAAAGGAAGATAAAGGACTGCCGATCTTCAACTATTCCATTGCCTATGACTGTATGAACCGTGAACCTCTCTTCTATGAATCCTATCCAGGAAGCATCGTTGATGTATCACAGCTGCACTTTATGATAGATAAGGCAGTTGCGTATGGGTATAAGGATGCAGGCTTTATTCTGGACAGAGGATACTTCAGCCGTGCAAATATCCGATACATGGACAAATGTGGATACGATTTTGTGATCATGGTAAAGGGCATGAAATCATTCGTGAACAGTAAGATCCGAGAGGTTATGGGAACTTTTGAAAACAAAAGGAAGAATACCATTGGACGCTACAGAGTGAACGGAACGACTGTCAAAACAACTGTCTTTTATTCCGATGAACAGGAACGGTATCTGCACATTTATTACAGCTACAACAAAGCAGCTTCCGAGCGGACAGAGCTTGAGAACAACATCCGCCGTATCGCAGCTCATCTTAAAAAGGCTGAAGGGCAGGCTGTCGTTATTGATAAAAGCTATGAAAAGTACTTTGATCTGGAATACTATCATGAAGGAAAGGATGATCAGTGCTTTGTCTGCGGCATAGAAAAAACATCTGTTATTGAACGGGAACTTGAGCTGTGCGGGTATTTCTGTATTATCACCTCAGCAGAAATGACAGCAAAGGAAGCTCTGGAACTGTATAAAAGCAGAGATGCATCGGAAAAACTGTTTAAATCTGACAAGAGTTTTCTTGGAAACAGAAGTATGCGGATCTACAGTTCTGAATCGCTTGAGGGAAAAATGCTGGTCGCATTTGTTGCGCTGATCATACGCAACCGAATGCATACGAAGCTGAAGGATGAAGAAGAATCGATGGTGGAACAGCCGAACTACATGAATGTTCCTGCAGCAATAAGAGAACTGGAGAAGATAGAGATGATACGCCAGGCTGACGGGATTTATCGCCTGGATCATGCAGTAACCGCAACACAGAAGACGATACTAAAGGCATTTGGCATTGATGCCAACTATGTGAAACGCAAAGCCAGGGAGATCAGTGATCAGCTGAACCCAAAGACACTGAAAGTGAAGATTTAAGGAGAACCGATGGCACGAGGAAAAAGGAAGATATCTACGGCAGCATTAGATGCGAGAATTGAACAGCAGAAGGAAGCACTGGAAAAAGCCAAAGAGAAATATGAGGCTGAAAAAGAA
>JABUSW010000022.1 GCA_021443885.1 Blautia sp. | reverse complement strand
TATCGATGAAAGCAGAAGATATTTTGAAGAAGGTGATCAGACAACTGTTCTGGCCATGGGAGGTGATGAAGCAAAATCCAATGGTGTAACAGAGATTAGCCTGGATACAACAACGATGGGACGACCGTTATATGAATCGCTCGGATTTAAGGCTTCAGATGAATGTATGGTGATGGAATTATAATAACGACTGACGAGGACATGCAAAAAATCTTGTGACGGGCGATGTGCAGTATGTGATGTCTTGCAGAATTGATTTACCAATCAAAACAAACGCTGTAAAATGTAAGAAAAAGAAAAGTAGGACGTCATATGAGTGAAAAGTCATAGATAGTTTTTATGCAAGTTAGACTGCTAAGACTTGCATCAGAAGAATGGCAGACCACTGTACAAAAGGTCGGCAGACTATTTGAAACAGTGGAGAGATGCCCGCATCAACTAAGAATAAGCTTGATAATGACGGAGAAGTCCAAATGAACGTATTGCAAAATCTCACAGAAATATATAATACACTACCCTGTGACAGTACCTATCGAGAGGTGGCGAAAGGGATACTTGACAATCTTGGGAGGATGGAGGAGGTTACCATATATGAAATTGCTGAGATGACCAACTCTTCCCGAACTACGGTATGGCGTCTTGTACAGAAGATGGGTTACAAAAGCTTTTCTGATTTCAGATTTTCACTTCAGGCGGCAGTGTCCCAGTATGGCTATTACAACAGAATGCTTCCACCAGCTGTATGTGCTGATGGCGAAAAAATGATGCATTATATGACAGAGCAGATGTAGCAAAGTGCGGTGGTTTTCCGTCAGAATGTGAATGCATCATTGTTAGAGGAACTGGCCAGGGAACTCCATGGATCCGACAGAATTCATCTTTACATGCCAGTAAGACTTGGAATGATAGGAGCGCTTCAGCAGAATCTTGCAATGGATGGAAAGGAGACAGCTTATCACATCCTTTTGCCCAGAATACTGGAGGCAACTGAAGAACTTGACGAGAACAGCATTGTAATTATTTCTACCATAGAGTTTGCAGAGACGCTGGACATGAAAAATGTCTTTGTGAAGGCAAAGGATAAAGGGGCGAAAATCTGGATGCTGGGAACCAGCCGTACAAAATATAGAAAATATGCGGATCGAATGCTACTGGATGTGGAAGAAAACGCCTTCGGATGGATCACCGTTCTTGAAGCCATGATTTTGTCCTTAAGTGAGTTTTACAGAGCAAAATTTATTGATTACTGATATTTACAGAAGACAACGTTATCATCATATAAGGACTACAGTACCGGCTGTAGTCCTTATTATTTGCAAAAAATGGTATCAAAAATGAAACAAAAATTTCAGATATGGAATACGGTTACGCGAACGAGAAATTGGATTTCAAAATAGCACGCATAGAATCTGTGACAGATATATATTTGAATTATCAAAAATCATTCGAAGGAGCATGGCAATAGCTGCTTTTGAAAAAGGCTGTCATGTTTATTGTGAAAAGCCGCTTGCCTGCACTTATGAAGATGCAAAGAGAATTCTTGCAGCAAGAGATGCGGCCTCTAAGCAGTTAGCCAGCGGAACCCAGTGGAGGTATAACACAGCTCCAATGGAAATGAAGAGAATGTTTGATGAAGGTGAATTTTGTGATGTTTATTACATTCGTTCCACGCAGCTTCGCCCAAGAAGACTTCCTGCTTATGGAGTGTATACCAACAAGGAGCTGAATGGTGGCGGAGTTCTGATGGACGGAGGTCCGCATTCAATTGATCTTCCTATGTGGATGACAAACAATTATGATGTGGCAACCGTTCGTGGAGTAACATTTGACAAGATGAAGAATTTTCCGGAAGGAAATGACCTCGGTCCATGGGACCCTGATAATTTTGATGTGGAAGATTCTGCTTATGCAATGATTACAATGAAGAATGGTTCAATGTTCTTTGTTGAAACAGCCTGGTGTTCAAATATGCTTCAGGAGGCGCCTGGAATTGTATGTTCAGTTGCCGGAACTTTGGCTGGTGCAGATATGGTAGGCCCGGGATTTGAAAGCTTTGTAAGGGTGACAAAGATGGTTGAGGGTAAGCTTACAACCGAGACTATTGAGCCTGCCGCAAAGTATGATATGTCTGGCTCAAGAGATTCCCTTGTGTGGTGCATGGTCTATGATGATCTGAAATATGA
>JABUSW010000287.1 GCA_021443885.1 Blautia sp. | reverse complement strand
ATATAGCAAATACTTACTTTTACTACTCTTATTGACCGGTTTTACAAGTTGATGTACGGCGAATCAATAATGGCGTCTCCATCGCCTTCGGCAGTTGACCTGGCTGTCCGTATGGCCATGACCCGATATCGGGTGGTCTAAATATTTGCATGGATACCCTGTTTCCGCATTCAAACGATCAAACATTCTATATCACATGTCCTTCACACTATACGTGATTTATCCTATTTTGTCAAGGAAAACAAATTGTTCTCCGTTTCGTATATGATCGTGGAACCAGCCTTCACAGAATGCGTCAGCCAGACATTTCCTCCGATCACACAATGATCTTCAATGACGGTATTCCCTCCCAGGATCGTAGCATCTGCATATATAACAACGTAATTGCCGATATCCGGGTGACGCTTGATTCCTTTCACCGGATTCCCATCCTCATCCAGATCAAAGCTCTTCGCACCTAACGTAACGCCCTGGTACAGCTTCACATGGTGGCCGATGGTACAGGTTTCACCGATAACGACTCCTGTTCCGTGGTCAATAAAAAAGTACTCTCCGATCTGTGCGCCGGGATGAATATCGATTCCTGTTTTACTGTGGGCGTATTCCGTCATCATTCTGGGAAGGATGGGCACCTTCAGATTCCAAAGGCAGTGGGCCAGCCGGTAGATCATGACCGCCTCCACTCCCGGATAGGACAGTATTACCTCTTTTTCAGACATAGCCGCCGGATCCCCTTCATATGCTGCCCTGATATCGGTCCTCATCAGCTCTGCCACCTGTTCCAGATACTGCAGAAAGCTGCAGATCGTCTTCTCGCCATCCATATCCGGAGCCACTTTTGTAAGCAGCATATCCAGCTCATCCATGGCACTGCACAGTTCTTCTTTCATAACCTTTTGCATGCTTTCGCCGGAATAAGAACCTTGTCTGAAAATGTCCGGATAAAGCGCACTCTGCAGATGCTTTACCACCTTCACAATACCTTCTTTTAATTCCCAGCAGTTCTGTGTATCCGAACCGGATTCCATGTATCTTTGTTTCAGTTTATCTGCTGTCTCCTCAATGTACCGCAGGATTTTTTCATTATTACGCATATCCGTTATTCATCGTTACTCATCAAACATAGACGTAGACAGATACCTGTCTCCCGTATCCGGTAAAAGAGCCACGATCACCTTTCCTTCATTCTCACTTCTCTTGGCAAGTTCTAATGCTGCCCATACTGCTGCCCCGGATGAGATCCCCACCAGGACACCCTCTGTCCTGCAGATGCGTCGTCCCATAGAAAGCGCTTCCTCATCCGGCACCGTAATGATCTCATCATACACTGAAGTATTCAGAACCTTCGGAACAAAACCGGCGCCGATACCCTGTATTTTATGTGCTCCAGGTGTTCCGGCGGACAATACGGCGGAAGCTGCAGGCTCTGCAGCAACGATCTTCACTGCCGGATTCCTCTGTTTCAGGTATTCTCCGACACCGGTGATGGTTCCACCGGTTCCTACCCCTGCCACAAAAATGTCCACTTCACCATCGGTGTCTTGCCAGATCTCGGGACCGGTCGTCATTCGGTGAGCCATTGCATTCGCCGGATTGTCAAACTGTCCCGGGATAAAACTGCCGGGGATCTCGGCTGCAAGCTTTTCTGCTCTATCGATGGCTCCTTTCATCCCCTTTTCACCTTCCGTCAGCACCAGCTCTGCCCCGTATGCTTTCATCAGCTTCCGGCGCTCTTCTGACATGGTCTCCGGCATAACAATGATAACCCGGTATCCTCGCGAAACGGCAACTGCAGCAAGTCCGATACCGGTGTTCCCGGAGGTAGGTTCTATGATTACAGCCCCCGGTGTAAGAAGTCCTTTATCCTCGGCATCTGCAATCATGGCTTTTGCGACGCGATCCTTTGCCGATCCTGCGGGGTTTAGATATTCCAATTTCGCAAGGACTGTAGCATTCAGTCCCTCTTCTTTCTCAAGGTGTGTCAGCTCCATCAGCGGTGTATTGCCGATGAGCTGCTCCATAGATGTATAGATCTTTGCCATGGTGTCCTCCTTTTTGTATCCTTGATTGTAATGTCCATACACATATCCCGCAGTGCACTTGCACAGCATCAATTAAATCTGTAAGCACATTTGACGCCCAAACCCTATTTGCTCCTACAATACTCCAATTTCCATGATATGACAAGTACTGCTTGTATTTCAAATACTGCTTTGTTATAATGGTGTTTACATTTTTAAAAAAGGGAGGAAGTTTATTATGAAAACAAACAAACTGATT
>JABUSW010000277.1 GCA_021443885.1 Blautia sp. | reverse complement strand
AGACCTGCCTTCATTATTTTTAATATTGATCGGATTCCTTCTTTGTGTTTACACAGGCGAGCCATCCGCAAAGCATACCAAGCAGCGCACCTGCCAGAACGTCACTGGGGTAATGCACATAAAGATAAAGCCTGGAGAATGCAACCACCACTGCAATCACTGCTGCCGGAATCCAAAGTCGATTCTTTGAAAACAGTATCGCCGACATCGCTGCAAAAGATGCGCAGGTATGTCCCGAAGGAAAACTGTAATCCACCGGACGGGAAACCAATAACGTAAATGCCGTATTCACGTCACACGGCCGGACTCGCGCAACAAGTGGTTTTAGTAATATGTTGCAGATCAGGAGTTCCAGAATCAGACTGACTGCAATTGCAATTCCCATCCTTTTTGTTTTCGGTATGAAAAGCAAGACCAAAGCGCAAACGATCCAGAATACTCCATTGTCACCCAGCTTTGTAACCAGCGGCATTGCCTTATCCATAAAACTGCATTGGAAAACATTCTGAATCGCATCCAGAATGGATAACTCAAATGACATTTTCTCTATACCTCCTTCCTGGATAATTGTACCAACATCTCCTGCAGAACACAATAAGTGCTCGACTTGTTTAACCGGCAATTTGGTCGTTTTACGAGTCTTTCCCATAATCAAAGATTTCTATAGTACTCTCTTTTTGAGATAATATAGTGAACAGCATACATTCACCTGCGAGTCCTTTTTGAGATTCGCAATGCATTTCAGAGAGGAAGAGTTTACACAGAAGCTGGAGCGCATACGGGAAGAATATCGCTGCTCTTCCAGAAGGTTTTCTTGTGGAGTATGACCGGGGACTTGCCGTCGAAGTATTTCCGGATGAATCCTTTGTTGTTGAATATAAGGGAAAACAGTATCATTTCAGCGGGTCGGGAATGGAAGCTTCTATATCGGAAAGCACTCTTTCAGAGCATAATCGATACCATTCGAAACAGAATACATAAGTTGTGCCGCACATGGTTTGGTCGACTTTTTTAATTCGCATTGCGATTTTAATAAAATCCGTGTAAACTATACGATATATTTGATTGCAAAAAGGAAGCGCTTGTTTGGGGATCAAAAGAGCTTACCACACATAACCGATAACATATTGTTCAAGGAGGTATTTTATGAGAGTTTTACTGGCTGGTGCATTTGGGAATCTGGGAAGTGATATTCTGCGCGCCCTATGCCAAACAGAGCATGAGATCATCGCAGCGGATGCTGTTATCAGAAGTCTGGAGAATATCGACGAAACCCGATTTGAAACACGGACCATTGATGTGACCAATACGGAAAGTCTGAAAGGAATCTGCGACAATGTAGATGTTGTCATTACAACCGTAGGTCTTACGAAAGCTTCAAGTAAAGTAAATAATTACGATATTGACTATCAGGGAAACCTGAATCTGCTTCACGAAGCAGAAAAGGCAGGGGTACAGCACTTTGCGTACATTTCTGTTATCAATGCCGACCAGGGGAAAGGCGTTCCGATGGTGCATTCCAAGTTTCTCATGGAACAGGAACTGAAGAAAAGCAGTGTCAATTACGTAATCTATCGCCCCACCGGTTATTTTTATGATATTGCAAAAGTATTCATGCCGATGGTGGAAAAAGGAGAAGTGCAATTGCTGCGGATGAAAAATTTCCCTTCCTGCAATGTGGTCGACACTGCAGATTTCGCCGGGTTCATTGTCGAGACCATGTGCGATACCAATAAAACCTACAACGTAGGCGGGAAAGAAACCTACACCTACCCGCAGATCGCCCGCATGTTCTTTCAGGCAAACCATGTGGATGGCAAGATCAAAACGGTACCGCCATGCATGATGGACATTTTAGCAAGTCTTCCGAAGATTCGAAAAGAAGGCAAACGGGATGTCATCTTATTCTCGAAATTTACCATGACCCACGATTGTGTCGGAGACACCATGATTGGCGAAAAATCCTTCCGGCAATACATTAAGGAAAAATCTTATTTACCAGAATAAACAGAGGCGAAAAATATGATTCTTTATTTTACAGGAACCGGCAACAGCAAATACGTTGCCGATGCTCTTGCGCACCAGTGCGGCGATGAAGCCGTCAATGCCAATCGCTATATCAAAGCAGGAAAAGCGGGGAACTTTCACAGTGAGCGCCCCTATGTTTTCGTTTTCCCGGTTTATCTTTCCACGATACCGGAAGTATTCCGCACTTTCATTAAGCGATCAAAGTTCAGCGGAAATAAAGATGCGTACTTTGTTCCGACATGTGCAAGCGCCTCCGGCTCCGTTCCCAATGCGGC
>JABUSW010000091.1 GCA_021443885.1 Blautia sp. | reverse complement strand
ATATGAATCCTATTTTATAAAAGGGAACAGAGAGCAATATCAGATAGACTTCATGAAGAAAGCTATTCTGTTTAACAGAAGAACGTCATCATCAGGGTCTTTACTGTATACATATCAGCGTTTACGGCAAAAGGATCTCGATTTTTTTCAAACGCTTGAGGATACATCTGTCATAGATGTTCCGGATTACGGGAAGATCCGTATTTGCCATGGGACACCGGACTCCATGTACGATATGATAATTCCGGATTCGGCGGAAGCGCTTGAGATCATAGAAAATATGGATACGGAGATCCTTATCTGTGCACACAGTCATACCCAGTTTCAATATGAAAAAAACGGAAAAACTATTATTAATCCCGGATCGATTGGAATTCCGCTGCAGAGTACAGATCCACAATATGCTGTTCTTTCTGTTGAGGGGAAAAAGGTATCTGTAGATCTGAAAACCATTACTTACGATAAAGAGATAATAATCAAAGATATTCTTTCATCAGGGCTGCTTACGGAAGCGCCGATCTACACAAAATTAATCCTTAAAGAACTTAATACCGGAGTGGATTACATGCCTTCCGTCTTAAAATCAGCCATTGAATTGGCTGTAAAGCAGAATTTAGAGTATACGAAGCATTCGATTCCGGAAATATGCTGGGAGCAGGCATATAATCTGATGTTTCCAAATGAATAGAAAGAACTTCATTGCCGGAACAAATCTGTTTTTCCTCTGCGGTATCATGATATCAGATCACGATGACGGATGGAAACTCTGTAAACGGGATCACCCGGAAGGTGTCTGAATAGAAATGCGTTTTGATCATCAGGGAGTGAATTTTAGGATCAAAAGTCCCTTGAAAAAGTTGCATATTTAGATCAAAAGTCCCTTGAAAAAGTTATACCTTTAAACCAAAAGTCCCTTGAAAAAGTTGCTGCTTCTTTTTATAATAATTCTGAACAGGGAGGGACAATGTATGCTGAAAAGAAAGATCGAAGGTATTTTGCAGCAATGGAAAGCGGTAGAAGGACATAATCCTTTGATTATAAAGGGATGCAGGCAATGCGGAAAAACATATTCTGTTCTTGAATTTGCGAAGAAGAATTATACGAATATCATATACATGAATTTTTTTCAGAACGCCGCATATTCTGCGATATTTGCAGATTCTCTTGAAGTAGATCATATCATTATGATGACTTCCGCTTTCATGGGAGAAGAGGCCAGATTTGAGCCTGGTAAAACGATTCTGATTCTGGACGAGATCCAGGAATGTCCGGAAGCACGAACTGCTTTAAAATTTTTTCAGTTGGACGGAAGATTTGATGTGATCGCTACAGGTTCATTGCTGGGAGTAAAGGGATATGGCAAAGAACCAAGATCCATACCGGTTGGTTATGAAACCGTTATAGATATGTACCCGTTGGATTTTGAAGAGTTTCTTTGGGCTAATGGTATTTCAGACGCGATTATTTCCGGGTTAAAAACGCATTTGGATACATATCAGCCGATACCGGAGGCGCTGCATTTGCGTATGCGGGAATTAATGCTTCAGTATGCAGTAGTAGGCGGTATGCCGGCTGCAGTGCAGAAATTCGTGGATACAAAACTGATCAATGATGTTTTGCAGATACAAAAGGACATCGTACGATCTTATGAAGACGATATGGTAAAATATGCAGGGAAGGCGGATAAGGCTTTGATCAGGCAGTGCTTCCAATCTATTCCGAAGCAGCTGAGCAAGGAAAATAAAAAGTTTCAGTATTCTGTTGTCAAAAAGGGAGCAACTGCGTCAAAATTCTCCGGAAGTATCCAGTGGATCGAGGATGCGGGAATCATCAGGAGATGTTATAATCTGTCTCTTCCGGAACTCCCTCTTGCAGGAAATGCCATTGATGAGATTTTTAAGGTCTATATGGCGGACATGGGGCTTTTTGTCAGTATGCTGGAAGATGGAACACAATATGATATCCTTCAGGGGAAATTATGGGGTTATAAAGGAGCTCTCTTTGAGAATCTTGTTGCAGACTTTTTTGGGAAAATGGGGCGGAAATTATATTATTTTCATAAAGATTCCGGTCTGGAGATCGATTTTGTCATTCGCTGGCGCGGAGAGTGCGTCCTGGTGGAGGCAAAAGCTGTTAATGGGAATATCAAGAGTGCAAAGACGGTTTTGAATCATCCGGAAAAATATCATGTGTATAAGGCGATCAAGCTTGGAGATTATAATGTGGGATCCGAAGGCAGTATCATTACTTTACCGATGTACATGGGATTTCTTCTGACAGAATAGGAGTATCATGAGTATTTTTTAT
>JABUSW010000074.1 GCA_021443885.1 Blautia sp. | reverse complement strand
AGCCAAAGCCGCCTTGTGAAGGAGAAGAAGCTGTCCATAGAGGCAGGCGAGATCGGCTGGAGCCGTATGCAGGAAGGCGATGGCAACTCCACATACCGTAACCGAATCATCGATGCCATTTACAACATGGATGGAGAGACCTTAAACAAGGGGGCGAAATATGAAATTAAGTAAGGAAGCTCTTTCCAAGTCACTGCTTCTGTATGGAGTGACGGATCGTTACTGGCTGAATGGGGAGTCTCTGACAGATCATGTAGAGAGAAGCCTAAAAGGTGGAGCAACCTTCATGCAGCTGCGGGAAAAAAACCTGGATGACGAAACCTTCCTGCAGGAAGCGATCGAGATTCAGGAACTTTGCCGCAAATACCAGGTTCCTTTTGTGGTAAATGATAACGTGGAGATTGCTTTTCGGATGAATGCAGATGGCGTTCATGTTGGGCAAAGCGATATGGAAGCAGGGGATGTCCGGGAAAAGCTTGGACCGGACAAGATCCTGGGGGTTTCAGCCCAGACGGTGGAACAGGCACTGCTTGCTCAGGAACGAGGGGCGGATTACCTGGGGGTTGGAGCGGTTTTTCCGACCGGATCCAAAGAGGATGCCGATGATGTAAGCCATGAGACCTTGAAGGCAATCTGTGAAGCAGTGGATATTCCGGTGGTAGCCATTGGTGGTATCAGCAAGGACAATATCCATGAACTGGCAGGAACCGGCATTTGCGGGGTGGCTGTTATCAGTGCTATATTTGGGCAGAAGGACATTGAAGCTGCCGCAAGAGATCTGCGGCAGCGGACAGAGAAGATGGTGGAAGAAAAGTGATGGGAACAAATACTTTTTCGGAAACCGGATTTGCAGAGATGCATCCGGAAGCGGGCAGGTGAGAAGTTTATGAAGATAGAAGAGTTACAGATAATTCTGAAAGATGCAAAGGCAGTCATCTTTGACGTGGATGGTACGATTCTGGATTCCATGCCAATATGGCAGGAATGCGACGATATTTTCCTGAGAAGCAAAGGGAAAGATCCGGATCCCAATCTCCATGATATTTTATTTCCTATGACGTTAGAGGAAGGAATGACGTATCTGAAGACCACCTATGAGCTGCAGGAATCAACGGATGAGATTGCCCGGGCAATCCAGGAAATTGTGGCAGATGCATACAGATATGAAATTCCGGCGAAAGAGGGAATGGTGGAATTGATCCATTTTCTTCATGACCAGGGAACTCGTCTTCTGATCGCCACCTCCAACGAGAGAAAACCTGTACAAGATGCCATGCGCAGGCTGGGACTTGATGCCTGTTTTGCGGATATGTTGTTTTGCACCGAAGTGGGCGCGGGAAAAGGAACCCCTCTGATCTTTCAACGGGCGGCAGAGGTTTTAAAGACCGATTATCCGGACATATATCTGGTGGAAGATGGATTGTATTCCATGAAGACGGCGAAAGAGCTGGGAATGAAGATCATCGGTATATATGATCAGGCTTGCATCCAGGACCAGCCGGAAATCAGACAATTGGCAGACTATTATGTAGCGGGCTGATTACAGCTGCAAAACATGTATTTCATGGTGGATTTGCAGTTTGAGAGGAATCATACGTTATGGAAGGAAACACTTTGACAATATAACAGTGAAACCAGCGGCTCATTGGGGGCACCACCTTGAGTCGCTTAAGAAAAATTAATGCAAGGAGGATTTTATGAGACACACAGCATTAACAATCGCTGGAAGCGATTCCAGCGGAGGCGCCGGTATCCAGGCAGATATCAAGACGATGATGGCAAACGGGGTTTACGCAATGAGTGCCATCACAGCATTGACTGCGCAAAATACAACCGGCGTTACCAGTATCATGGAGGTTACTCCAGAATTTCTTGCCGATGAGCTGGACAGTATTTTTACGGATATCTATCCCGAAGCCGTGAAGATCGGTATGGTATCTTCTGCGGCTTTGATTCGTACCATAGCCGGCAAATTGAAAGAATATGACGCAAAGAACATTGTGGTGGACCCGGTTATGGTTGCTACCAGCGGCTCCAAGCTGATCAGCGACGATGCAATCAGCACCATGAAAGAGGTCTTGATTCCTCTGGCCGTGGTGTTGACGCCAAACATACCGGAAGCAGAGGTTCTCGCCGGTATGTCCATTACAACGGAAAAAGGAATGATTGAGGCAGCAAGAAAGATCAGCGAGGATTATCATTGCGCCGTATTACTAAAAGGGGGTCACCAGCTGAATGACGCCAATGATCTGTTATACAGAAATGGGTCCTATAAGTGGTACTATGGAAAACGAATCAACAATCCCAA
>JABUSW010000039.1 GCA_021443885.1 Blautia sp. | reverse complement strand
CGGTGTTTTTTTGATGTAAGAAGAAGCCGGACGGGGACCAGGGTTCGTTCTCGTCTGCCAAAACATATGACATTAAGAATTAGAGTGCATTTTTTGTTGTATGAAATGCACTCTTTTTTGTTTGGAATAAAATTGGAAAGAAAAATAGATGCAAAGATTAAAAAACAAGATGGAGTTTTGTCATTTCCGTGCAATAATAAACACAGGTGTTTGTATGTTTGTATGATAAGGAAGGCATTATTATGCGTAAAATAATATTGAATGGAACTCAGATTATGAATTTTGAATTTCAGATCGATCGTATGGAGCAGACGCATTTTCATCAGTCCATCGAGATCATGTATGTCCTGGAGGGGAATCCGGAAGTCACAGTGTATAACACGACTTATCAGGCACATCCGGAGGACATCATTGTGATCAATGCGAACAAGAAGCATTCTTATCGCTGCAAGGAGGATGTTCTGATTGGCTGCTTTGAAATTGATTTCCGCCTTCTGTGTGAGATGCTGGATACAAATCAGCTGTTGTTCTGGTGCAATTCGATTGCCAGCAAGAATGCGGCTTATGATGATATGCGGCATGTTATGAAGCAGATCTTTGCCCAGTATTATGAGCGTGAGAGCGGCGGGAAGATCGTGCTGCAGAGTCTGTATTATAAGCTGCTTCAGATCCTTGTGGGTAACTTTATTATCCGAAGCGATGACAAACGCTTTGAGGAGCAGAATAATTCCGAAGAGAACCGTATTTCTGAGATCATCAATTATATTCATGCCAATTATCAAAGAAAGATCAGCCTTGGTGAGCTTGCGGATTATCTTTATCTGTCAGTGCCTTATCTGTCAAAGTATATCAAACGAAATCTGGGAATGAACTTTCTGGACTACGTGAATAATATTCGCCTTTTTCATGCGGTGGACGACTTGCTTTATACCTCGCAGTCTGTGATGACCATCGCCCTGGAGAATGGTTTTGCGAATACGGCTGCCTTTAATGATGTATTTAAGAAAGCTTATAACATGACCCCCTCCGAGTATCGCAATCAGATGAACATTGCAGACAAGAACATCGATACGGTGGAACAGGACAGCCAGAAGCGGATCGTGGAAAAGCGTATCAATGAATATATGGAGAATCAGGATCTTTCCGATAGCTTCGGAAATCGGAGAAACGATGATTTCATCATTCTGGATGTGCAGCAGCGAGAGGAGTACGATCCCTATTGGAGACGTATGATCAATCTTGGGGTAACCAGTGATCTTCTTCGTTCCGATGTGCAGGAGCAGGTACTGATGCTGACCAAAGAGCTTGGTTTCCAATACATCCGTCTCTGGGACCTTTTCGGGGAAAAGCTTCTGTTAAATGAAACCAGCAAGACGGGGGAATATCATTTCGGAACGTTGGACAAGATTCTGGATTTTCTGACGGAAAACGGCATTCGTCCATACCTGGAGCTGGGTTATAAACCACACAATATCCATGAGACGCTGCAGAAGATGGTGGTGCACAAGGAACATGTGATTCCTTTCGGGGGACAGGATAGTTACAGCAGGTTTCTTTCGGCTTTTGCGGTGCATCTGGTGAACCGGTATGGTCTGGAGGAAGTAGAAAACTGGTATTTCGAGCAGTGGTGCGGGGAAGACTTTGGAGCCGATCAGAAGATCAATGATACATTTTTCGCAGTATACGAACAGCTGTATCAGATCATGAAGAAGCATTCCGAAAAGATACGCGTCGGCGGCGGAGGAATCGGAATTCAGTATGGGAACGAGAATCTGACCAATCTGATCAAAAGATGGGAACAGAGCAAATGCCATCCGGACTTTTTATCGCTGTATTGTTATCCATATGTCCGGGGCGCAGAAGACGGCGTGGCATTTGCAAGGCAGTCTTCCGACAGAGAATTTCTGACGAACCAGCTGGAAATGGCAGAGGGAGTTGTGCGAAACTCCGGACTGAAGGATGTGGAGATCCATGTGACAGAGTGGAGCAATACCATTTCCAACCGCAACATTCTCAATGACAGCTGTTTTAAGGGGGCATATATCGTCCAGAATGTGATAGATTGTTTTGGAAAAACCAATATTCTCGGATATTGGGTAGGGCTGGATATTTTTGCAGAGTATAAGGATACACATGATATTCTCTTTGGCGGCTGCGGCCTTTTGACGGCACAGGGCATCAAAAAACCGGCTTATTACGCTTACCGTTTCCTGAACCAGCTGGGCAAGTACCTGATCCACAGAGATGAATACGGAATTGTGACAACGAATGGTAATAATAATTATTCTCTTGTCTGTCATAATTATCATCATTTGAATTATAAGTATTA
>JABUSW010000238.1 GCA_021443885.1 Blautia sp. | reverse complement strand
GCACCATCCCGGATGTAGCCTTCTGCGTTTCCTTCTTCATTCCAGATGCCAAATCCGGCACTGGATACCATGGTCAGATGCTTCGGGGAATTTGTCTTTTTGTATCGTTCGTAAATCGCTTCGTGCAATGCCACCGGATTCTCAAGTCCCAGGAAGGAATTGAGACAGATGACATCGCCATCATTAATTAACTCGACTGCCTCATCTGCTGTCATGATCTTATACATTTTTTCATAATCTCCTTCATTATTAAAGTTCTTCCTCTTGTACTGCCTCGGATTTGATACGCCCCACCAGATACTGCAGAGCATTGATGGTATGGTGTCTGGTATCGCCTCCTACCAAAACATACATCAGATCGTCTCCCACCTGAAGACATCCCTCATTTAACCATACCCGGATGTAATAGATCCCGGAAATCAAATAAGCAGCTTCCAGAATTTCGGCCACTTTTTCCTTGCTGTAGGAAAAACGCATTCCGGTAACCGCTGCTGCACTTTGATTCCCATTACGCACCAGATCCCTGGCTGTCTCCCGCACCACACCGTTGTGTGTCAGATACATTCCGACCCTGGATGCGTTTTCATGCTGCTTTGCTTCCCGTAACCACTCGTCCATGGAGGGGGCTTTATACTCCGACATAACGTACCACCTTTCACACTCTCTTCAAAACATCTTCACAATTCTACCACATTTAAGCTCTATATTAAAGTCATCATTTCAAAAGAAAACAAGAACAACAATCCTGTTTTTCAGGTTCACATACAACCCTTTCCTTTTATCATACTTTTTACAAAAGCCTCCGGTTTTCATTTATATGAAACCGGAGGCTTTCCCTTCTGAGATAAATTGCTTAACAGCTTCCGCACTGGTATTCAGAACCAGAGATTCATCAAAACCGATCTCATCCAGAAAGGCCTCTGCCAGAGTAAAGTCTCCTACCGCCAGTGGATCATGAGCATCGGTATTGACGATGATGGGGGCCCGCATCTCCATACAAAGTCCCAGCATTGTTTTCAGATTTTCCACACAATTCAGGCGGTGATCTTTTTTCCGAAGCGAGCTGTTATTCAGTTCCAATGCCACGTGGTATTCTTTGGCTGCCGCAACCAGGCGTTCATAATCGAAGGGAATCTCCCCATCATCCGGATGGGAAACAAAAGAGATCTTCGAATGCTGCATGCATTTGATCAGATTATCTGTATTTATCTTGATTCCCTGGTTTTGATAGCATAATTGGTGGACGCCTACGATGGCGTAGTCCAGACGCTCCATATACCGTTCCCCCAGAGACAACTCCCCGTCCTTCAGCATATTGATCTCACAACCATGAATGATCTGCACACCGTATAGCTCTTTGGGTGCCACACTGAGATTATGAAAATAAATCGGATGCACCGTCCCCGGGATCCCCGGCCCATGCTCGCTGATTCCCAGAAGCGCAAGCTTTCGCTCACTGGCTGCCTGCGCCATTTCCCGTATCGTTCCATATGCATGCCCGCTGGCCAATGTATGTGTATGAATATCTGCCACGATCCTGTTTTTCACAATAGTCCCTCCCGCCTTGCAATTCTAACCATGATTATAACGTTTTCCTGTTCGTTCTGCCAACACCTCGTTTCGATCACTTTACTTATCTGCAGCCGGAATTGACACATAGAAGCTGTTCCATCCGTCTTTGCTTTCTGCCCGGATTTTTCCCCTATGAGAATTTACAATGTTTTCCGCAATAGAAAGCCCCAGGCCAAAGCTTCCGTCCCTGGTTCTTGAGGAGTCCATACGATAGAAACGCTTGAACAGATTCTTCAATTCCTCCTCCGGGATTTCCTGTCCCTCATTACGGACAGTCAGCACACAATGCCTGTTTCCCTGTCTGTTCAAAAAAACCTGAATCCCGCCATTTTCCGAGGCATATTTGCCCGCATTATCCAAAAGGATCTCCACCACCTGGGATAGCTGCTGTTCATTTCCCTTCACCAGAATATCCGGGGATATCTCGCATGCCAGGGGATGTCCTTTTTCAAAAAGCATTGCCTCCAAAGTCAGTACTATATGATTTACTATGCCGCTGAAATCCACGATCTGTTCAACCGGCTTTGATACCGGCCTGTCTGTACGGGACAATTCCAACATCTGCTCCACCAGCACCTTCATATGAGAAGACATGGTGTGGATATTCTCAACAAACCGGCGCTTCTCTTCTGCAGAATAATCATCGCTGCAGGCAAGCTCCGAATTGGTCAGGATCACTGCCAAAGGTGTCTTCAGCTCATGGGAAGCATCGTCCAGGAATTTCCGCTGTCCATTCCAGGCTTCTTCGATGGGGCGTACCGCCCACTTTGAAAGAAGGAT
>JABUSW010000134.1 GCA_021443885.1 Blautia sp. | reverse complement strand
TCTCAATGTTCACCATGCCGGCATTCTGCCTGGCCAGTTCTTTGATTTTGATCTTGCCCTGCGGAGGTTCTCTTTTCTTTTCTAGCTTGGTCTGCTGTTTTTGTGCCTTTCTGCTTTTCCGGCTCTGCTCAATGGAATTCAGATACTTATCCATCATCCTGCGCATGAGATCTGCTGAAAATTTCGTTGTCTGCACCACAAAAGTCACTGACCTGTTTGTAACTTCTTCCTGCATATTGGCTGCTCCTTTCCTTTTTTTCGTATTGATCCGTTCAGCGGGCATCAGCCTGGTCGTAATAACTGCATGAGTTCTTCCTTTTTCTCCCGGTGTTCTACCGCACGCATGTCCTCTCCATCAAAACAGATAGGAATGCACATCTCAAACAGACGCGAATAAATACGCTGATGTTCCAGATCAAGATCCGGTGCCGTCATTTCCTGATACGTCAAATTTGTCGTTACGATCAGCGGCAGTTTCGAACAGTATCTGCGGTCTATGATGTTATAGATCATTTCCATGGCATAAGCAGAATTCCGTTCGATGCCAAGATCATCAATGATTAGCAGCGGATAGGACACGAGATGCCCGATCCACTCATTTTTTCCTTCAAACCGGGAATTCAGTTCATTCAGGATCCTGGAAAAGTTGGTCATCATCACGCCGATTCCCTGCTCCATCAGAGCATTGGCAATGCATCCTGCAAAAAAGCTTTTTCCCGTTCCGACATTTCCCCAGATAAGATACCCGATATTCTTTTCTTTCATCGAAGGCCATCTGCTGACATACGATTTTGCCAGATCCATCTTGGGATTCTTCCCATTATCGTTGGAAAAACACCACTCCAGAAACCTGCGTTCCGTAAGACCCACGGATTTCAGGGCATGAACCTGCATTTCAAATTCTTTTTTCCGCTGTTCGTCCACAAGTTTCCTGTATTCTTCCTGTTCACAGTCACACATACACCGCACACGGAGAGTCTTTCCCATCATGGAATACTCATTTTCCCGGCGTTTCCCACATACTCCGCAGCAACGGAATCCATCCGGATCCAGAAATTCTTCCTGCGCATTGTCACTTTCCGGGATACTACCGGCAATCTTCCGGAGACTGTCCATTACGTTTTCCTCGGTCATAAGCTTGCTCCTTCCGGATAATTGTAATTTCGTTTCTTTGATTTTGACTGCTCCCTCTCTGCCCACAGACAGATGGTGGCAAAATGATTCTGATACTTCTTGCCCGATGATTCCATGAATCTGGACAGTCGCTCGATCCAGTCCTTCCAGTCATAGGGGTATAACCGTTTCAGTTCATCCAGCTCCTGTCTCAAAAGGTGGACATTTTGAAACGAGCCATAATACGAACCGAAAGAACCGTTTTCTTTATTCCTATCAGTCTCACTATCATCAGTCTTGTTTATATCAGTCTTATTAGGGTGTTTCTCGCAGACTTCTTGAAGTATGTTCTGCACACTTCCAGAAGTGTTTTCTGCAGACTTCCAAAAGTGTTTTTCGCGTACTTCCTGATGTGTTTTCTGCACACTTCCGGAAGTGTTTTCCGCAGACTTCTTGAAGTGTTTTTCGTGGACTTCTGAGTCTGTGGCCTCCGGAAGTCCGGGGATTGCTGCAGGCGGGGACAGACCCGTACTTGCCATATGCCCTGTACTTCTCACCACTTCCAGTTTCTCAGGCAGGATGCTATATGCTTCATAGAATTTTTTCACATAGATAACATTTGGATTTCCCTGTCCGGTTCGCCTTCTCTCGATCAGACCAGCGCCCCCTTCCGAGGTATCCAGCTCTTTCAACAATTTCAGCACCCGGCTCCTGGACCGGTTCAATACTTCCACCATCTCCCCAATCGTAAAAATAACGTAGACTCTTCCTTCTGAATCGATCCAGCCGTTTCTGCGGGAAAGCTCCATACGGTCTAATAACAGACCGTACAGCATCTTGGCCTCCGTGGATATGGAACGGAATTCCGGATCTGTAAACAGGAGCTTTGGCATTCGGAAAAAAGCGAAATGATCTGACTCTCCGCCGTGAAAGTAGTCATAGTAACGCATTTTTCTTATACATCCTCTTCATCATTATATTCTTCGTATTCCGACTCCTCATCTTCATCGTAAGAAACAGCCTCTTTCAGCTTTTTCGTAAAATTGTCGGCATACATTGAAAAGGCATCTCCTTCAAGCCACCTGAAATCATCCAGTTCTTCAATTCCAAAATCAAAAATCTCGCGTAAAAAGTAAATCACATCCTTGAAACCCTTATCATCGTCTGTTGTCTGAAGCAGCGTGAAGAATTTCATCAGATTCTCAGCATTGATCACCCGTCTGTAATCGAGTTCCTCCAGTTCCTG
>JABUSW010000164.1 GCA_021443885.1 Blautia sp. | reverse complement strand
CTATCGGAGAAACCCGGCAAGTATCTGGTTGTTTTTTGACACACAAACTATCAGTATAAATAATGAACAACGGAGGATGAATTATGGCAGTCAGAAGATTTGGTGAAATGATCAAGGTAAAGGATTTGGAAGCGTATGCGAAATGGCATGCAAATCCTATGCCCGGTGTCAATGAAATGATCAAGGAATGCCACCTGAAAAACTACTCTATTTACAGCAGAGGCGAGTATTTATTCGCTTACTACGAATACGACGGCGATGATTTCGAAGCAGACATGGCGAAAATGGCTGCAGATCCCAATACCCAGGCATGGTGGGATGTAGTAAAACCACTGATGCAGCCCCTTGATGATCGGGAAGAAGGTGAATTCTGGTCCGGTATGAAAGAAGTGTACCACCTGGATTGAAAACAATTTACGGTTGAAGTTTCTGACATATATGGGTGTGAAACCACATCTTTACCCATTAACTGTAAAAGCGCTGGACCTATGTGAGTTCAACGCTTTTCTTTTATATGTGGTCCTTGCTATGGCCATGCAGACATGGCATAATTAACCAGGGTGTCAAAACACAATATCCCAATCACGTGCAAACACATCGTGGAATATGTATTATGACACTGTAATCAAAAGATGTTGGAGAAAAGAAAATACAACAGGAAATCAAATAACATGAACAAGAATAAATTTGACTGGAAAACATTTTTAACCGGGCTGATCGCCATTGGCTTGCCGGTGGCTTTTCAGAATGTATTGACAACCACAGGAAGTATGGTGGACACTATTATGCTGGCAACCCAGGGTGAGCTGGCCGTTGGAGCTGTAGGTCTTTGTGCGCAGTTTACATCATTGCTTTTCTCCGGATACTGGGGGTTTGTTGGCGGCGGTATGCTGTTTTTCTCCCAGTATTGGGGAGCTAAGGATGGAGACGGTGTCTGTAAGTCTTATGGTCTTACAATGCTATGCATGATGACGGTGGGCTTCACCTTTGGGTTAGCGGCTATTTTTGCGCCGGAATGGATCATGCGTTTATACACAGATAAGAAGGACATACAGGAAATCGGTGTACAATATCTCCGGATCGTAGGCTTCTCTTATCCTCTTCAGACCTTCTCTATGGCCATGAGTGCTATGCTCAGGTCCACAGAACGGGTAAAGATACCGCTGGTCGGGTCTATTATGTCTCTTGTTGTGAATATGTGCTGCAACTACATTCTGATCTTCGGAAAATTCGGCTTTCCGCAGATGGGAGTCCGGGGTGCGGCATTGGCGACTGTAATTGCCGGTATTGTAAATGCCGGGGTCATTTTCCTGATAGGAGGTCTGACGGGACATCCTTATCTGTGGAAGATCCGAAAACATTATACTTTTTCAAGAGCCTTTGCGGGGACCTATTTTAAAAAGTGTTTTCCCATTATCTGTAACGAAGTTCTCATCGGCATCAGCAATATGGTGGTCAACGTGGTGCTGGGGCATCAAATGCAGGAGGCCATTATTGCCACCGCAGTATTCCGAACTCTGGAGGGATTTTTGATCGCTTTCTTTGCCGGGTTTACCAATGCCGCCACGGTGCTGGTGGGCAAATGTGTCGGGGCGGGAGAGCATGAAACCGGTTTCCAGCGAGGCAAGCGCCTGGTATGGTTATGCCCGCTCACCATTTTTACCTGCTGTATGGCAATATTTGCAGTGCATAAACCAGTCCTGACCGCCATGGGACTGACCGGGGAATCCTATCAGATCGGTTCTTCCATGCTTCTGATCTATGCGGTGATGGGCTCCATCCGCATGACGAACTGGATGAATAACGACACCTTCCGATCGGCTGGAGATCCTTCTTTTGGAACGATTCTCGAGATCGCATTTTCCTATGTGATGATGCTTCCCTGTATCATCCTTTCCGGTACTGTATTTCATTTGCCATTTTTGTTCGTGTTTTTCTGTGCCTACATCGATGAACCGATTCGTGTGATCATCATGCTCCGGCATATGTTCTCGGGAAAATGGATCAAACCTGTTACTGTGGAAGGCAGAGCAACGCTTCAGGCCTTCCGGGAGGCTCACGGCATTACGTCAAAGGACATCTGCTAAACCAGTACCTCAAATCATTCTTCGCATTAAGCCGGTTATTTTACGAACGATGTACCAGCACTTGTTTTTGAACAAATTATATTGGAAAAGGCGATCATAGCTTTTATAATGTGGATGGGAAAGGAATCATGGATGATGTTATTCTGCATATAAAGAATCTTGGCCGGAAGATAGAAATGTCACTTCTCATGTTTACGACGAAGAGCAGGCGAATGAAGTCTTTTTAATAATAAAACAGAAGCATATTGTAACATTTAGAAAACTTATTGAAACACTCAATAATAAAGAAGTT
>JABUSW010000070.1 GCA_021443885.1 Blautia sp. | reverse complement strand
CATGATTTTTTCTTCTATTGGTTCCAAAATGGCAAGAACAGAATCCTGATAAGACATGGCTGGAATCTCAAATTCCAATCTGTTCAATGTTTCCGTTCTTAAGCTAGGAATTGTTGTCCCTTCGTTTAACTGGAGCAAATCAACCTGTGCCATTAGGTAATAAAAATAGTGGGGGCGGACAACATCTTCATTGACTACTGTGTAAAACAGTGTATCCACCGTCCAAAAAGGATCTGTTACATATCTAACCTTATCAATCGTGCCTTTTCTTCCTATCAAAACAGAAGGTCTATCATACAAAGCTTCTATCGCATAGCCCATTAAGCCGCCAGTCCCATAGATAGGTATTGTTCCCGTGTCGGACAACACTTTTTTCTGATTCTTTCCATACTTGATAGTTGCGATATCTTCCAGTTTATACCTCATACCCAATCACCCCCAGCTTTCTGCGGATCTCTTCCTCAAGCTCGTGAGATTTTGCAAACATGTCGGAGAGCTCAGATGTCAGCCTTGCCATTTTCTCCTCAAACGGCTCGCCATCATCTTGCTGCTCTTCGATGCCCACATAGCGGCCGGGCGTCAAAATGTAATCCTGATTTTTGATTGTCGCCAGATCCGCAACGGCACAGAAGCCCTTTTCATCTTCAAGAGTGCCTTCTTGGAATGAAGCAAATGTGTTGGCAATCTTTGCGATATCTTCTTCCGCGAAATCGCGGTGTTTACGATCAACCATATAACCCATCTTGCGGGCGTCAATGAAGACCGTTTTGCCTTTTTGCTTTTTGTTTTTGCTGATGAACCAAAGCGTAACCGGAATAGTGACGCTATAGAAAAGCTGTGTGGGCAGTGCGACTATTCCTTCAATCAAATCCGCCTCAATAATTCTCTTTCTGATGTCGCCCTCTCCGCTGGACTGGGTAGAAAGTGCTCCGTTTGCCAGAACAAGTCCTATCTTTCCATTCGGGGCAAGATGATGGATCATGTGCTGAATCCATGCATAGTTGGCGTTACCTGCAGGGGGAATACCATACTTCCAACGAACATCCTCAAGGAGCTTCTCCTGATTCCAAGGATGATAATTGAAAGGAGGATTGGCGAGGATAAAATCTGCCTTAAGCTGCGGGTGCAGATCACTTGTAAAGGTGTCTGCTTGATGCGGTCCGAAGTTTGCATCTATGCCTCGAATAGCCATGTTGATCTTGGCCATTTTCCACGTGTCAGGGTTCGCTTCTTGCCCATAAACAGAAATGGTTCCTCGATTTCCACTGTGAGCCTGAATAAACTTTGCGCTCTGAACAAACATACCACCAGAGCCGCAGCACGGATCGTAAACACGACAGTTGCTGAAGGGCTTTAAGATTTCAACCAGAGTCTTTACAACGCTGGCGGGAGTATAGAATTCACCGCCGTCTTTGCCTTCAAAGGAAGCGAACTGCGCAATGCAGTATTCATATGTACGACCGAGAAGATCTTTGCTCTGCTCGGCGTCGCCCATATCAACATTAGTAAAAATATCAACTACATCTCCGAGAACCTGCTTGTCCAAATCCGGATTCGCATAGATAGTAGGAAGTACGCCTTTCAGAGTTTTGTTTTCTGCTTCGATGGAACGCATGGCAGTGTCAATGACTTTTCCAATCTCAGGGGTATGTGCTGCCGAAGAAATCGTAGACCAGCGTGCTTCTTCCGGAACAAAAAAGATATTGTCCATCAGATAGGCGTCCGGATCATCTTCAAATCCGTCGCCTTCCTTAACGAGCTCCTGATAGCGGCGCTCAAAGGCGTCAGAGATGTATCTCAGGAAAATTAGACCTATGATAACCTTGCGATAATCCGCAGCGGGAATATGTCCCCAAAGGACGCAGGCAGCATCCCAAATCTGTTTTTCAAATCCAATATTGGCCTGTGTATTTGTCGCCATATCTACACCCTCTCTTTCAGTCAACAATAAGGTCGTTTGTCTTCAAACAAGCGTTTAACGGTTTGCTGATCAACATTAAGTTTTGACATAGTTAAATCCCCTTATCACATTTCGGAATTGTATTCTTCATATAGATCCCACTCTTAATTCTCGCATCGCTTGGCTTTTCAGCATCAGCGGGAATTGCCCAGACAGGACCAATTCTAATTGCACCAGGAATCCGGTCCTGACTGCAAAGGACCTGTATTCGTCGTCTTGTGATTCCCCATTTTTCTGCTGTCTGCGAAATTGATAAATACTCCATATGCTCACTCCGTCGATTCGTTCAAACAAAACTTAGGCACAAAAATACAATATACATTATATGCCCTTGTGCGAACAAAGTCAATATATGTTTGCGGTTATACTGCTCAAATAATTAAGCATCTCACAAATTCGCAAGCAGTGGTCCGGTGCTACCCGGGCCCTTTTGCTTGTTGG
>JABUSW010000099.1 GCA_021443885.1 Blautia sp. | reverse complement strand
TAAGGCCGCTGAACCAGCTTTCCACGAAAGCAATAGAGTGAATTTGGAAAATATTAGTGAAGTCTGCATCCCATCGTTTCCATGATGTGCATGCGTAGTCACAGGAGAATTGCGGGTGGATACGTGTATTCTTCCTCAAACGGTCAGGTTTTTCTGGAATCGATGGTAAAGAAAATCCCCCATAAGCATATCCGCTTTGATGCTTATGAGGGATTTTTGTGATTTTATACTTCAAGAAGATAAGCCTTTTCCTATAGGATACCACCTTCTTCAAAGAATTTACACAGCAGGTCTTTTGCATCAGGCGGCGATTTCCAGGAGAGGTCACAGCCTGCTGTGATCTCTCTGGGGACAGGAATCAGCCGTCCGGGAAGCGCTTGTTTCTGAAAGAATGCTTCCGTGGCTGTGCTCTGTTCTGTCGGGTCAAATGTGATAATGATGCTTAAAGCTTTTCGGATCATGGTTTTACGATCAGGACCGCCTGCATCATTTTTTCAGCGATAACGTACATGTTGGTGACCTCTCCAACCTGAAGTTTTTCCGCCAAGCTGTAGAAGTTCAGGCAGGTGCCGCAGGTCAGGATTTCAATGCCCTGAGCTTTCATCCAATAAGATGAGTGCATGCATTGATTATTGTCAGTGAAAAAGGTAGAATAGGTGAATGAACATTGGCAGAAGAGGGAGTCGAAACTATGGTTGGATCAGAAACGTCCACGAAAAATCGTATATACGTTGCTATTGATCTGAAGTCTTTTTATGCCAGCGTGGAGGCCAGAGAGCGGGGGCTGGATCCCATGACGACTAATTTGGTGGTAGCAGATGAATCCAGAACGGCGAAGACGATATGTCTGGCAGTATCGCCATCTTTGAAAAAGTATGGAATTCCAGGAAGGGCACGTCTTTTTGAGGTGATTCAGAAAGTCAAAACGGCCAACAAGGACCGCCTAAGACAAAGTCAATTACCTGATTTTCGAGGAGAATCCTACAGTGACATAGATCTGCAAAAGAATCCGGAACTGGCAATTTCCTACATTGTGGCTCCTCCCAGAATGGCACTTTATCTCGACTACAGCACAAGAATTTACAGTGTATACCTGAAATACATTGCACCGGAAGATATTCACGTATACTCGGTTGACGAAGTGATGATGGATGTCACAGATTATCTGCACACCTATAAAATGACACCGGCAGAACTTACATCTACTATCATACAGGATGTGCTGAAAACCACAGGTATCACAGCAGCTGCTGGTATCGGGACAAATATGTATCTGTGTAAAATCGCAATGGATATTATGGCAAAACATGCAAAACCGGACCAGAATGGTGTTCGCATTGCAGAACTGGATGAATACTCCTATCGTAAACTGCTATGGACCCATACGCCGATACGGGATTTTTGGAGAGTAGGAACCGGCTATGCCAAAAAACTGGAGGAAATTGGGCTTTTTACCATGGGGGATATAGCCAGATGCTCCATTGGAAAGAAAAGTGATTATTACAACGAAGATTTGCTGTATAAGCTGTTTGGTGTTAATGCGGAAACTTTGATCGATCATGCATGGGGATGGGAACCTTGCACCATTGCCGATGTAAAGGCTTATAAACCGGCCTCAAAATGCATCAGCTCCGGGCAGGTTTTGCAATGCCCTTATGATGCTGAAAAAGCGAAGCTCGTGGTAAAGGAAATGGCAGACCTGCTGGCGCTGAATCTAGTTGAAAAAAGAATGGTAACGGACCAGATCGTGCTGACCATAGGATATGATACCGAGAACCTGAAGAACAATAATGAGAAGGCTGGTGGAAATAAAAATATGGAGATTACGATAGATCGATATGGCCGGAAAGTGCCAAAGCATGGACATGGAACGCAGAATCTGGATTCGTTTACATCATCTGGACGTGTCATCGTGGAAGCAATCATGTCTCTTTATGACCGTATCACCGATTCATCTTTGCTGGTCAGAAGAATTACCATCGGTGCAAACCATCTGATTTTGGAGGAAGATATTCCAAAAGAGCAAAGTTATGAGCAGATGGAACTCTTTACCGATTACACGGATAAAGAGAAACTGGAAAAGGAAAAAGAGACATTACTGTCTAAAGAGCGAAAGATGCAGATTGCCATCCTGGAAATCAAGAAAAAATACGGAAAAAACGCAGTTCTTAAGGGAATGAACCTTCAGGAAGGTGCCACAGCCCGGGAGCGAAACGCTCAGATCGGCGGCCACCGTGCCGGAGAAAGTTAGGAGTACACTATGAACAAGAACGATCCCCATAGATACGATGATATGATGCTCATGCCTCATCACCAGTCCAAAGAGCGACCTCATATGACCTTGCATGACCGTGCTGCTATGTTTTCACCCTTTGCAGCACTTACCGGACACGAAGAGGCAATCCGTAAAATGGAAA
>JABUSW010000019.1 GCA_021443885.1 Blautia sp. | reverse complement strand
CGAACGACGGAAGGTCGTGAGCTGTGCGAATATCGCAGGAATCGAGAGGAGGGGTTCCTGCCTCCGACTCGATCGATAAGGCCGCCATGCATAGGTGTCATGGGGTGAACAATATGTCAAATTCGTGGATCAGCTGATCGGCCAGATATCGATTTCCCTTCTCTGCCAAATGGATTCCGTCTACAGTAATACTGTGATAATCAAGAGTCTCGGCAAGGTTGTTTAGTTCTCTGTGGAGCGTGATATAGGATAGGTGAAACAGATCAGCAATGCGGCGTATCTCTTCCTGGTAAAGGGAGAGTGTTGGAAGCCAGGTCTGATATTCGGCCGGGTATTTGAAAAGAAAAGGCTCCATCAGAATCAGACGGGCATTTGTCCGGTTAAGTATGTCGGATACCAGATCCTGATAGCTTTGCCCAAATTTGCGTGCAAAAGCTCGGATCTGTGTGTCGGAATAATGATGATCCATAACAAGGCCGACATCATTAATACCTACCAGTAAAGTAATAATGTCGGGGAGATTTTGAAGCTGCAGCCGCTTCCAGAGGCGGAAGACAGCGGAGACCGTAAATCCATCGAATCCCTTATTGATGAATAAATGCTTCCTGTTATCCGAAGGGAAAGCACAATTATAGTATTCATGGAGCATACGGACATAGCCGGTTCCAAGGCCTTCCGGATCAAAGCTGTGATTGCTGTCGGTAATGCTGTCTCCTAAAAACAAAACAGTCATAGGCGATACACCTTTCTGCTGCGGATATGTGTGGGTTAGATGGTGGTGAACAGGAGAACATATCAATAGTAGTCGGAAAAAACATCGAACGCCAGTGTAGGGTGCGCATATTTTGTGGAAGTCCGTTGGAACGCTTCTGCAATTTCCTCAAAGGTTGCGGTATGCAGGTCAATCGGTTCCATAGTGAGTTCGTAGATTCCAAAATTAGTGAATTCCTTCGTGGCTTCTGCAAATTTGTAATTATTCCATTTATATACCCAGGAGCTATGTGACCAACCAAGCTGATCGAAGAAGGCCAGGGTTTTTATCCAATCCTCTTTGTTATTCCAGGCACACCATTCTCCAATATATACCGGCGTCTGATTTCCCCAAAGATTATGAAGCGCTTTGTAAAAGTACAGACATGCAAGCTGAGGAAAAGGAGAAAGGTTGTAAATATGATATTCCACACAGATATTCTCCCAGCCATATTCTCGAACGGGAGCCCCATTGAATGGAAATGAGAAATACTCAATCATAATCATATGGTTCGGATCCACTTTTCGTACTGCATGGTACAGTTCATCATAGAAATCGGTGTTGACTTTTCCACCAAATTTGTCTATGTCACGTCTGCATTCGTTCAGGAGATCGTAGGCCGCCACGATTTTGCGTTCTTTATAACGACCGGCGATGGTTTCCCAGAGCTTTATGGTGAGGACGCGATTCTCGTCACTGTCGTATAGATGATACTGGGAATCGTCGCCGGAATGATTGTCCTTGTTCTGGGAGCCATAGGCTCCATGGAGATCAAGGATGGCATAGAGACCATATTTTTCACACATTTCAAGACACCAGTCCAGGCGTTGAAAGGCGTTTTCCTTGAGGGTTCCCTTTTCATCTGTAAGATCCATATAAGTGAAATTAATACGGATCACGTTCAGTCCCAGATCAGAGACCTCTTTGAAATCTGTTTCTTGTATATACGAATCCATGAAAAGATCATTCAGCTCCAAAATCTGCTCATCGGTCAGGTTGGGATTGTCTTTCATAGCCGCAAGTCCACGCTTCTTCGTGTAAATTCCGGTATCATAATCGCCAACAGATGCAACACTCATGTATTCTTCCATGACAAACCAGTTGCCGAAGTTCGTGCCGTTCAGAGTGAGCAGATTGCCATCCCCATCATAGAGGTTGGTACCCACAGCCTGTACATAACCATTTGGAGTTTCAATGGTTGCCGGTCTGTCTGGATTCGGGTCTTTGACCAACAAAAATACAATAAAGAGAAGAAACAGACATAAGAGAATACCGATTGAAAGCAAGATTTTTTTCAAAAGATTTCGCATGGATATGACCTCAAATCGTAAGCGTTTTCATCTCAGAAGGGGAGACCTCTCATCAAGAGTGTGACTTGTCCGCGAATCTGCTTCGAGACTTGCGGCTAACGTTAGTATACCATCTGGTTGCCCGAGAGTGAACGGGCAGTGCACCTGTGGATAACTATAAAAAAAGAAACGAGCAACCCGCTTGGATCATAAAGATCGTACACGACACAAAACCCATCTCTTAAGTGTAGAGTACTATGAAAAGATAAAACTGTCAATTGAGAATCGGGCACTTCTGATTTCGATAACAGGAGATGCTCCTATAATAATGACATGCCAAAAAGCCAGTGTTTATCAGGGTTTTCGGCATGTCTTTTTCTTTTAGCGATGG
>JABUSW010000213.1 GCA_021443885.1 Blautia sp. | reverse complement strand
TGATACGTAATGCCGTCCTCGTAGGCTTCGGTCGTATAGTCGATCCGCTCAAAACGGCCCGTTTTCATCGGCTCGCCGGCAATATGCCTGTTCTCAACAAACCTTGTGTCAAAGTCGATGATCTCTCCGGCCTTGGTGGTGATCTCTCTCAGATGTTCCATGTGGATCTCCTTTCAATACATAACTATTATTGGTATTTACAGAATGATGCTCTGCCCTCTTACGCTTGTATGAGGCTTGGAAAACAGCATTCCGTAAATCTTTTCATTTTCCATAATCTTTCCCGGACTCTTCATCTACTTTAGGGCATCAGTTCCGTCAGAGAAATAACATTCATAAAGTAGCTGCTATACTCATTGCTGCGGATGCCGAATGTTGAGATCAGTACAGGATGAATAACCTCTTTTCTGCCCAGCTTCTTCTGCAGCATTTCCTGACGATGAAGTAGTGTGCGGTAATATGCTTTATCCACCTCAAACTCATCGCTGTAATACTTGATTTCGCACATATTGACAACGTTATCCGCACGCGAAATAATCATGTCTATCTGCGTACCTTCGTTATCGTCCTTTTTGATCCATGCTGATTGTGTGGTTTTCACACTGCTGATACCTAAAGCCATCTTGATCTGGCGGATATGGCGGAAGCAAAGGTTTTCAAAAGCGAATCCGCGCCAACTGACAATTTCGGGTGACTGAAGGCTTTCCTGCCAGAAAGGTTGATTGGCGTGACGCTTTTTTTCTACAAAGTGCAGGTAGAAGATGCAGAAAGGATCCGTGAGCTTATACATAATCGTTCTCTCTGACTCACCAAAGGGTACGTACTGCTCAATAAAATCACCTGCCAACAAGGCTCGCAGTGCCTCAGTCAGCGTTCCGCCTTCAGAAATCCCCGTCTTTTCAGAAAGTTCTTTACGTGTATAACCCGCATTTCTTTGATACAATACCTTTACGATGTTTTCCATCATATCGGGGTTGGCAAAAGCAGAAGCAAATAACCTTTTAAACTCGTCAGAGAACTTTGCGTTAGGGAGGAAGAATAAAGTATCAACATTTTGCGCCAGACTTAGATTCGTCTGCAGATTACTAAGGTAGAACGGAATGCCGCCAAAGATCATATAACTCTGAGCTATATCATAGTCCGACATGCGGATATGATTAGCCTCATAGTATTCTTTGCATTCGCTAAGAGTGAAGGGCTCCAGCTTAATTTCATAGGTAACACGATTGTACAAGCCGCCGTGGTTGTTGATCAGTTTATCCAGAATCCATGAATTAGCGCTACCGCAGACAATAACCATCAGATTGGGACGATGACAAGCCCATGTATTCCAGAATCCTTCGAATGCGATCAGAAAACCGGAACGTGGTGTATCCATCCACGGTAGCTCATCCAGAAAGACGACCTGTTTTTGCCCGTTGTCCTTTTCTTCGAGGAATTGTTCAAGCATGTAGAATGCTTCCAACCAACTGACCGGCTGCTTCGTTTTCTTCAGGCCATGAAGCTGAAGCGAATAGTAAAAATGCTGCAACTGTTTCTTCATCATGTTCTTTCCACTAACTTCAGCCGGAGAGAGACCTGCGTGACGAAACGCCAGGCGATGTCTCATCACCTCATCAATCAGGTATGTCTTTCCCACACGTCGACGGCCATATACAGCAACCAACTGTGCTTTATCAGAATTGTAAAGACGATTCAACTCGTCAATTTCTTTCTTCCGTCCAATCATCTTACTTCATCCTTTCTTCCATGAGCATCCCTTTACGTTGAATATACGCCTTCTTTATTCAGCCGTCAATATAAGAATGCGCTTATTACAGCTGAATAAAACGCGTTTTTACGTATTGTTTAGCCGCATTATCCGTTTTGATGATTTTTCCGGTTCGCTGAACGAGTCCATTATAAGCAACCTCATCCTTTGTGATGTCAATCATCGGGACTAGAAAACATATGATATTATAAGCAAACAAATCATTATGCTGCTATTTTCCCGCATCATTTCATCAATCAATCTGGCTGCGTCCGGTTTGTTTCCTCCGGGGCTTCGGCCAGGATCCCACCTTCAAGCCGATACACCTCATCGCACGCCATTCGGATATCAAAGGCGCTGTGGCTCACCAGCAACACACATTTCCCGGCTTCCTTCTGTTGACGCAGCAGCGAATGAACATCGGCAATTCCCCGCGCGTCCAGTCCGTTGAAGGGTTCGTCAAGAATAAGGATCTGCGGGTCCTCCATCAACGCCTGGGCGATACCCAGGCGCTGACGCATTCCAAGGGAATACTTCCCCACCGGCTTTTTATCTTCCGGATCCAATCCCACTGACCGGATCACCTCATCGATCCTCTTCGGTGTCGCCTTGCCGCTGATTCCGGCCAGAATGGCAAGATTTGCCCGGGCGCTGTAATGCGGAAGAAACCCCGGTGTCTCGATAATGATCCCGGTCGACGGGGCAAAATCACAATCCT
>JABUSW010000079.1 GCA_021443885.1 Blautia sp. | reverse complement strand
ATAATCAAAAAAACACAACTTTTTTACAAACGAAAGGAAAGCTTTGTCTACCTCCGGATCTCCGCAGCAGAATTTCTTCCCGTTCATAGATGGGTACGTGCGGATGAAAAGGTCAAACATCGCTTTTCTGTCTTCTTTTTTCGGATATTTCATTACATTTCTTAAATGATCCGTATACCAGAAGGCACGATCTTTCTTTAATTCATCCAAAAGATCCTCTCTTCCCATTTTCTTAAGTCCGTCTTCTACAGAATTAAAAAGAGAATCCACCTTCAGTACTCTTTTATCATAAGTACGACAGGCACTTCCTTCGTGTGTATGGTATTCATAGATAGTATCGCTTATGCTTACCACGGTTTTTGCACCTGCAAAGGTCATAAAATGGAAATGTGCATCTTCCCCCATCTTCAGGTCTGTCGGAAACGCAAAGCCATGCTTTTCGATGAGGTCCTTTTTGATCATACGAATCGACATCAGGCAGGTCCAGTGCATGAATTCTTTTGCATCTTCTTTTTTATAAACCTTTTCTTCGAGATAGTTCCCCGGTTCCTTGAAGCAGCCGGTTTCCTCATCGTAATACACATAATTCCCGACAGCGATATCCGCATCGTATTTTTTAGCTGCTATTAACAGTTTTTCTACCGCATGCTCCATGATTACATCATCGCAGTCCGCAAAATAGATGTAATCTCCGGCTGCAGCTTTTATCCCAGTATTTCTAGCTGCTGATACGCCTCCGTTTTTTTTGGTAATCACGGTGATATACGGAAGCTTTTCGTATCTTTTCAGGATTTTTGCGGTGTGATCCGTGCTTCCATCGTTCACTACAATGATCTCTTTATTTACATTTTGTTTCAGCACGGACTCCATGCATCTTCTTATGGTTTTTTCCCCGTTATATACCGGTATGATAATACTTACTTCCGGTTTAACTGATCTGTTTGATTCCATAAATGATCAATATTCCTTTCATTTATTATCTATTCTGATCGTATAGATAAAGACCTCTTAATGAGAATCAACCTTAACGATAGTATTATACCATCATAGACGCATTTTGTGTGCATTATTTTAAATTACTTAATTCATATTCATCCACTCTTAATCCTTATAGTGTTTCATATCTCCAAACAAACTCGTATCACTATGACCAATACGTTTTCCACGTTTGTCGTAGTGCTTCATGCCTCCAAATGCCCCGATATCAGAACGACCTGCTTTATGTCCATCCTTATCATAATGATTCATCCCGCCAAAGACCGACTGACTGCTGCGACCGATCTTTTTGCCATTTGCATCATAATTGTTGTACCCGCCCAAAAATCCCGGCCTGCTCTCTCCGATCTTCTTGCCGTTTTTATCATAGTGAATAATATCCCCGAATAATCCTCTTCTGCTGTAACCTGTCTTCTCTCGCATAACAATCCTCCTTCATTACTGAATAGCCTCTTATAGCATTCGCATGCTCCGCAGCCCTTGCAGTAGCCAATGTTCAGCTTGTCCGGCTGGATGACTTCGATTTCATGCTTTTCTTTTGCACCATCCTTAAAGGCATTGATGGCTGCCAGGGTGTTTTCCTTTCTTGCGCTTCCGTTAATGATTACGATTCTCCTTCTTTACCTCCATCAGATAATATATGCTTAATTCCCGAAGAGCTTCTGCATTATATGTATCTAGAAAAATCTGCTCATAACGTCTTGCCTTATTCCTTTCTTCTTTTACCAATCTCTACGAAAACCATACGGATATTTTTCTAGTACCGGATCATTCAGCTCCATGTAATGATTCTTGATAAGAAAGCCCACGATCCGATTTGCATAAGTATAGCTGATTCCACGAATATAACGATACCATGCAGGATCCTGAATCAGCTGCAGCAAATCAATTAACGTTGTAATGTTGTGTTCTTCCAGTGGCTTTCTCTGTGATCGCTGCAATTTCAGTGTCTCGAGATCTGTAAGCAGCTGTTCCTTCGTTACATTGCTATGCGTCCGGGCATAGGCTTCCGCCTGCCCCTTTCGGTTTTCATCGAGCATTGCCTGAAAAGCAGTAAAGCCATGTACATACCAGAATGTATACGGTTCATGCCTCAGTACCTTAAACGCCTTATTACGAATGGTAGTAACTCGATTCTCTCTTGTAAGCCCCATGACATCGGCAACTTCTTTTCTGGACAATCCCTTTTCATAGCGCAGAAATATCACTTGCCGTTCTTCTTCCTTCAGTTTTCCAAGTACGTACTCTAATCCAATCACCTGATCAGGGGTTATCTTGCGCGGATCAAGTGCCGGTGCGTTTTTGCCGGAAGAAAGATCCCTGAACAGATTCGCCGGATAGTCCACTGCTTTATCCGCATGTTTCTTTTCTTTTGATTTCGCATCAGCCCCAATTCCTAATATCTTCCGCAGTTCATTTGAATCAGAAGCTGGATATTCTTCCAGAATATGACCAAAGATACGTTTCGCAGACTCTGCCGGTTCTTCCTGATACGCAGA
>JABUSW010000078.1 GCA_021443885.1 Blautia sp. | reverse complement strand
CGGATTGCTTAAGACAGCGCCCAATAACGCAAAGCGTCGCAGACCAGTTTTTATCCATGGGATCCATAGTAATCATCCATCTGCCATTCTTCACGATTGTATGGTATTCATGCTCCAGGAATGTCAGTGTAATCTCTTCATTCTCGGTTCCGGTTCCCCATATTTTCACCGGTTTTCCTTGCTGCAAAACCATATGATTCTGAAATATACGATTTAGTTTCATGACAAAACCTCTCTGCTGTTATTCACGCGAATAATACGAAGTGCCATATATTGGTTGCCTGGCATGCTGATTCTGGTGAAACCGCTGTGAATGCCGGCGTCTTCTATCGTCATATTCCAGGTATCAATGATCTCTACCCTAAACTGCTTATCCTCTGCTAACATAATCTCACGAAAGGCAGGCTGCATAATACCGAAGTAATCGATTTCATAATCTGCGGACATTATATTGAATGGAATATCTTCTTTCTCAATGTAAGAAGGTACACAGTTGACACAATCAAACATACTGCCGGTCTTCTTGACATATTTGCCGGGAGTATCTTTTAAAATATCAAGAAGGAACTGAATTCTTGGAGCACTCTCACCTTTCAACGGACCACCGTGAGACCACCAGAGAATCTCTTCCGGATCCAGAAAGGTCTCGCCGTGGCCTGCATGTCCGCCACGCATAAAGGCTTCCCAGAATCTGCGCACCAGTTCCTGCGCTGTAATGTTGCCCCATCCAAGCTGTATATTACCCTCATATGCAATCTCGTCCCAAACAACCGGTTTACAATAGGTTTTCATATGAAGATCTGTGTCTTCCGTTGTTTTATAAAAGTCCTGTCTCTGCATGGAACAATGGGTGACCCAGGGTTTTGTATAATCATAAAATGGCATACAGTTGTGAACAGACCGAAGATGATCATATGGATCTGTGCTCTGAATAAGCTCTCCATAATGGTCCCAATCTTCCACTGTCCTTGTTTTGATCAGATCGTATTCGTTGGCCAAAGACCACCATACATTACGGTAGGCAGAAAAACGTGCCACACAATAGCGCAGATAAGAATCAATTGCATCTTTTCCAATGGTGTTCATGCCCCAACGGTCATAAGGATGCATAAGAATGATGTCTGCCTCAATCCCAAGGTCTCTGAGCTGGCGTATGCGCAGATCCAGTCTCTGAAAATGCTCCGTATTTGGTCTTGTATAATCAAAATCTCTGTCCCACTCCGGTGCAATCTGTCCGGGGAACAGGAAAAGATTCTGTTTCTCAAGTTCAATCAGTTCCGGATCCTGACCTTCTCCATTTCCTCTCACAAAAGGATATGTCAACGGCTCTTTACGGTTATAATCGTAGAATTTCGGAAAAATACAGAATCGGATTTTATTGAAAGGGGAATGCTCCAAGGTATCCAATGTCTGCTCCTGCAATTCCATTTTCTGATGCGTCCAGGCATAACAGGTCGTTCCCATGGAATAATATGGAGTACCATCCTCATAGAGCAGATGAGTCTCCTCATATACCCTTACCGGGCCATGATTATCCGCTCCTGCTGAGGAAACTTCAAAATCCCCCTGCAGCATATTCCTGTCTGTTTTCTCACTCATGAAGGAACCTTCGATTTCGTAATGGTAGATTCCTTGAGAAGACGGCATAAACCGGATACGATAGACTCCATTTCCATCGTAGAAGCCTTCCGCTCGTTTCGTTTCTTTCGGATTTCCACCGGAAAATGTTCCTATAATATTATAATCCATAAAAGGATTGCCATCACTGCGTCCACAAAACGCAAGATCCATGGTGCCCCATTTTTCTACAACTGGCATATGTACTCCTCCTGTTATCGTTTAATTCGTAAATCTCGAAGAGAATTTATCTCTCATTGAGATCCGTTACTCGCCCATTATACAGCGCTCTGCGAGCATGATACGGATGTAAACCCATCATCGCAAAGACAAAATCTTTATATCGCTGAAATTACAAACTCTGCATAGCGAGTCATAGGAGCATCACTCAAGTCTGACACTTCCAGAATAACAGTAAAATAATCTCCCTTTTGTGCATCTTTTGGTATCGTAAAACTGGTTTGGGCTTCATCCGTTCCCCACACATCAAGTCCTTTGAATTCACCGCTGTACTCGCAAGCTTCTTCGTACACCCACCACGCAGTTTTCATCTCGTCTCCGTCCGGATCACTTACCACTGCGCTTAATGCAACTGTATCCCCGGCAGCACCGGAAATATCCAATTCATCTGCACAAACAATCGGTGCGTGGTTACAGTCTTCCGGTACATTGCAGGTCCAATCTGCTCTTGCGGCAAAATCCTGCTGCAATGCTTCCAGCCAGCGTCTTCCATGCCAACAAAGCTCATCCGGCTCTCCCGTAACAGGGTTGTATTCCGCATAGGTTTTTTTCGTGTTTTTGGCTTCACCATTTACATAAAGTCTTCCCGCCCATGTACCGAGATTTGGATTTTCCAACCCACGTAAACCTACGTTCAAGAGTGC
>JABUSW010000131.1 GCA_021443885.1 Blautia sp. | reverse complement strand
CTAACGTTCGAGTTTTATATTAGGGAACAGGAGTTATGTCCAGTTCCCGGTTAGTAGTGCTATAGGTCTAAACTAGTATTCATATGGAAAAACCGGAAGGATTGTATGGTTAATACCACATTCTGCCAGTGCTTTGGCTATTTCGGCTGTATCTCGCGCATTTAATCCTGTGAAAGTATAACCGGATAAAATAGCATTTCTTGCCTCTACGACAGAAAGCTTTCCTGCTTTTGACATAGTTCTTATCGCCAGCTTGTCAGCTGTTTTGCACGCAGAAATGGTTAATGTATATTGGGTGTCATCCATATCTTTTGGGTCTATGTTGGATGTGACAAAGCTCCAATTACATTTCGGACATTTCCATCCGCAGCTTTGAAATTTAGTGAAATATATCATTTCGGAATTACATTTTTCGCAGATCATTTCTTTTTCCTCCTGTGTGGCTTATAGGTTTTAAATTTACCGGGTTTGCTCAATATGGGGACAAGTTTGTCATTGACTTTTTTTCCGGCGGCAACGAAATATCTGCCGTTTTCATCAGTCCATAAATAATCTGTAGGTGCTTTTACTGTGACACCAAGTCTATCCGCTAAACCTTGTGCAAATCCTTTGGGAATCCTGCCGGTGTTACATGAAAGTAATCTAATGGATTTGCCTGTAATTCGTGAATCATTCTTAAGAAGACGAGCAAGAGCTCTATGTGAAATCTCGACCTGAGTGCCATTATGTTCAATAAGCATGGTTTTGGATGTTCCGTGAGCGATCAAATCGTAAAAACCATTTGTATCAATGTCTCTTCGTTTCTTGATGCCCTCACTAAAAGGATCACCTGGTGTCATATAGTCGATACTGCCAGCAAAAAGACCTGTAGGAATGGCACCGCTGTAAAGTCCACTTATTCCGCTTCCCATCAGTAATCACCCCCTTTACAAGGGCTCATACTGAAAATGATATTAGCAGGAATCTTGAGTCTGTTTGATAATACTTCTGTTCTGAACATCTACAGAACCTTCCTTTCTCCGGGATTCCCGGTAAAGTGTCAGTTCTGCAGTTCAGCATGTCAGAGCAGCTCATCTGCAAGCAACTTGATGATTTTGTTACTGGTCTGCAAGACCAAGGTTGATCAGGCGGTATTTCATGGCTGTGGGAGACACGCTGAATTCTTCTGCCAGATCCTTTAGAAGCGGATAATCTGCGTAAGCTTTCAGATGAAGTCGGTCTCCTTTGTAACGCTTCACCCGCTCGATAAGAAGTGGTCTGGGCATCAGGAATGCTGCAGCACAGGTGTTGGCCTGATACTCGCAGATCTCCAAAGAGGTCATAGGTCGGCGTTTGCTGTTCTTTAGGGCTTCTTTAGTTGTGCAGTGAGTGTAGTCAGGATGACTGTGACGGAAGCACCGTTTGTGCAGAACCTGGTGGAACACCTCTCCTCGGTAAGTTCCAGTAGGTCTGCGGGAGTAGTCAGAACACCAACCGTAGTACCATCGGAATCGACGAACTCAACTTCGTAGAAGTTACCGTCATATTCATGAACAATTGCGCCTTTGGTTCTCGCTGGAAGACCTCTAAAAGATGCTTTGAGTCTTACAATATCTAATTCTTTCATTGAAGTGTGTTCCTGAGTTCGTTCATTTTTTCATCAATAAGAGCCTGAGAGTTCGTTTCAGACAAGCGTTCAATGGCAAGTTCCAAATAGTGTTGGAGATCTGTGAAGGATATCTCTGTTTCTTCTCCGTTTTCAGTTTCCACAAATAAACCATCATATTTGGGAACCACAGTTTTTTCATAGTCGTCTAATTCATCCCAAAAGGTACAGGTAGTATAGTTGTACCCGGAGCCGATTCGATTGATCAGATTTTGGATGAAAGTAAGAATATCACTGTTACATGCTTCGTTAACAAGAGCAATTACAGGGAAGTGCTTTTCATTCAGCATATCTTCCTCAGTTAATATGATTTTATACATTTTGTGCCTCCTTAATCTTCTGGATAGAAGGATGTGATTTTACCATTTGCATCGCAGTATCCATGCCATTTTACACCTTGATTGTCGGTTCCTGTCCATTCCCGTCCAAGCTTTCCTGTAGAAGAATTCTTAGCTGCATTGTTGGCAGCTTGGATTCCCCATTTGACGTAGGTATCTGTGCTGATTTTTGATGGGTCGTAAACTGTTTTACTGAATTTCTTTGCCTTATACTCTCCGGTTGGCTTACCAAAACGATCCTTCTTTGGCATTTGATATTCTATTTTTTCTACTCCGTCAAGTTGTGAGTTTGACTGCGAAGATATAGTTTTTGCACCTACACGTTTGGCTTCAGCCGTGAAGTTATCCTTGTTGTGTGCTCCCTTAATGCCTTCACTATTGCTGGAAGTTGGTTGTGGATTCTCAATGTGATCCTTCAGCGCCTGGGTAGCTCTATACGTGGTGGGTTCTGGTTTGTAATCCGGCTTTTTCCCGGTTTCACCAGTATAAGCTCCCGAATACAATCCTTTACTTCCGCTTCCCATCAGTAGTCACCCCCTTTACAAGGGCTCATAC
>JABUSW010000283.1 GCA_021443885.1 Blautia sp. | reverse complement strand
GGCCATCTTTAACTTGCAACTATAAAAGGGAAGGCGTATACTGTACAAATGATGCTGCAAAAAATGCGGGTTGTGCAAGGTGTTGCAGATTTGCAGCAAAGGAGAGAGAAACGAAGACTATGAAGATAAGAAATCATCTGGGAAAACTGATCGCATTATTAGTCGTAATGCTGTTGATCGCAATATACAGGCTGCTGGGATTCCCTACAGAGGATTCTGTTCAGGCAGGGCTTCCCGTCATAGAGGAAAAGGTATTCGAAGAGGTGGATTACTGTGAGCGGGACGGGCTTTCCATCTATGGGAAATTTTATTATCCGGAGGGCTTTGACAGGGATAAAGCGTATCCTGTCATCATCATGTGCCACGGATACGGCTCCAGCTACGAGGCTTTTGAGAAAAGAGGCTGGACCGATCTGCTGACGGGAGAAGGATACGTATGCTACTCCTTTGATTTCTGCGGAGGCAGTCCTTATACCAACAGTGATATGGATTTTAAAGAAATGTCTGCGTTGACGGAGACAGAGGATCTGCTGGCGGTAACGGATTTTGTTCAGGAGAAAGATTTCTGCGACCGGTCACAGGTATATTACATGGGTTTTAGCCAGGGCGGTCTGGTAAATGCGTTGGCTGCAGCGCAGCGGCCGGACGACATCGCGGGCATGCTTTTGCTGTACCCGGCATTTAATATTTCAGATCTGATGCACCAGCTTTTTCCGGATCTGGAGGCAGTGGACGAGAACAATGCAAAGCTTCTGGAGCTGGAGATCGGCATGCAATACATCGAAGATGTGTATGATCTGCCAGTGATGGATGAGATCCGGGGATACAAAGGGGACGTTCTGATCATGCATGGAATGAATGACGGTGTGGTACCTTGCAAGTATTCCGTCAAGGCAATGTCAGATACTTATGCAGAGTCGGATTCGCAGCTTTTGCTGCTGTCCGGGGAAAATTCCGGACATTCCTTTGACCGGCATGGCGGAAGAAATCTTCGGGCTGCACAGGCAGCTGTCATAGATTTCATGGAATGCCACGTGAATTCCCAGAGCTATTCCGGAACGACACAGGATGAGAAGGGTGTTCTGCCAAATACGGTGGAGACGCCGACGCCTGTGAATGCGGCGGGAGATGGCGATGATGCGATGGATGAAGAGGAAGCTGTCAATGGAGAAACGCCATCGACTACGGGGGCTTCGGATAATGATGTGACGTCCACCGGTTCACCGGATCGAGACGGCACAAATGCATATGATCCGGAACGAGAGATGACGCCTACCAACACACCGGATCGAGAAGGAACAAGCACATATGAGCCAAAACGGGAGGTGACGCCCACCGACCCACCGGATCGAGAAGTAACAAACACATATGAGCCGAAACGGGAAGTGACGCCCACCGGTGCACCGAAACGAGAAGTGACGCCCACCGGTGCACCGAAACGGGAAGTGACGCCCACCGGTGCGCCAAAGCGGGAGGTGACGCCGGCAGCGACCAAGGCCCCGGCTAAGAATGGACTGTCTACGGGTACAGCACCCAGGAAGGAAGGAAGCGCGGGCGCCAAAAACAAAGAGCAGCATGGCGCAGGCACTGGAGAGGCTGACACATCTCAAAGCATGAGCTCTGAGGAAACCGCAGAAGACTTTATCAATGGAGATATTATGTATATATATTAAGAAAAACGAAAGCAGCGCGAGGTCTTCCCCGCGCTGTTGTTTTGTCTGTATGCACTTTTGATGCCCAATCCAATTTTCGCAGCTGCCTTCTTCGGTGCAATTCCGCTATCCAATGGAGGCGCATTTCAATTCTGTATCACCCCGTGATTTGCAGTCGCCTTGTTCGGCGCAATTCTGTCATCCGCCGGAGGCGCATTTTAGTCCTGTATCAGGCCTCGATTTGCAGCCACCAGCTCTTCAAATGCCGTTATGCATACCGGTCTGGAATAGTAATATCCCTGCAGATATGTGACATTCATGTTCCGTACGATGGCATCCACGGCCGCAGTCTCAACACCTTCCACGATCACGGTCTGGTTGGTTTCGTGACAAAGAAGAAGGATGGAACGGATGATGGCATAATCTATGCCGTGGCTGTCATGGGACAGTTCCCTAACGAAGCTGTGCTCGATCTTAATGCCGTTACAAGGCAGCTTCTTCAGCATTTCCAGGGAAGCATAGCCGGTTCCGAAATCGTCCAGTACAATATGGAAGCCATAGGACTGCAGCTCGGAGAAAATGTCTGCCAAAGCATTGGGGGCCTGCACACGGCGGCTCTCCGTAAGCTCGATGACGACATTATGGGGATCAACGTCATACTTCTTTGCGGTGTTGATCAGCTCCTGCACAAAACCATCTACCAGGAACTGCAGATAAGAAACATTGAAGCTTACCAGGAATGTCCCGTATTTCTTTTCCCAGACCTTCTGCTGTTTGATGGATTCCTGCATCACATAGCGGCCAACTTCAATAATGGCATCGTTTTCTTCCAGAATGGAAATAAATTCACCCGGTCCGGAATCCGTGATTTCCGTACCCTTCCAACGCAGCAGGGCTTCGCAGCC
>JABUSW010000292.1 GCA_021443885.1 Blautia sp. | reverse complement strand
TGCCAGCTTCACTTCATCCAGTGCCAGCAATTTCTGATATTGCTTCAATATCGCATTCTTCGGCTCCCGCAGAATCTGCACCAGCATATCCTCTGTCAGGCCGTTCAATGTGAAGATGACAGGAAGTCTTCCGATGAATTCGGGAATCATTCCAAAGTTTCTTAAATCTTCCACCGTCACCTTTGACAACAGATTCGGATCATTGTCATATTTATCCTTCAGATCTGCATAGAAACCGATAGATGCCTGTTTGTTCAATCGTTCTTTGATAATATTCTCCAGATCCGGAAATGCTCCTCCGCAGATAAACAATATGTTGCGTGTATTCACCGTTGTGAGAGGTACCATCGCATTTTTGCTGTTCGACCCTACCGGAACCTCCACCTCGCTGCCTTCCAGCAGCTTCAGCATTCCCTGCTGAACTGCTTCTCCGCTTACGTCTCTCTGGTTTGTATTTTTTTTCTTCGCAATTTTATCAATTTCATCGATAAAAATGATGCCGTGTTCTGCTTTTTCCACATCGTTGTCTGCAGCCGCCAGCAATTTGGAAACCACACTTTCTATATCATCCCCAATATATCCGGCTTCCGTTAATGACGTTGCATCTGCAATCGCAAGTGGAACGTCCAGAAGTCTGGCCAGCGTTTTCACCAGATACGTCTTGCCGCTGCCGGTAGGTCCGATCATCAGCATATTGGATTTCTCGATCTCGATTTCGTCCATGGTGTTTGTCGCCACACGCTTATAATGATTATATACCGCCACGGACATTACTTTCTTTGCATATTCCTGCCCGATTACATATTCGTCCAAAGTAGCCTTGATTTTATGGGGCGCCGGTATTTTCCGCAGATCAAGTACAGGCTGTGCATCTTTTTTCTTTTCCTTTTTCCGTATCTTAACGTTTTTCGGTTCCTGTACCATATTCATGAAGTTTCCAGGCGTGATGACATTGACACCCGGCATGTTCATCAAATCAGAAAGATTCATATTCCCGTTACTGAACTGGGTATTCATTGTATCAAAGCTTTTCTGCATACAATCACTGCAGATGTGTATGTTCTGGGGCAGATCAATCAGTTTTCCGACTTTGCTCTCTGCCCTGTGACAGAGAAAGCAGAATCTGTCATACTGTTCTTTTTGATCCTTCTGTTCCTCCTGCGTGTCCGGTTCCATTACCTCGACCAGATCATCCTCATTCTTATTGTAATTATCTGACATGCATCTATCACCTATTCAAATTATTCTAACCAAATGTAACTATCATGGACTCTTCAACATATTCCCGGTTCTGCAGGCGGTATACGATCACTTCCACCTCTTCTCCGGATTCATAGTACTGGATCAGATCATAAAGCTCATTCTTATCACTGACCTTCTGACCATCTACTTTTACAATAATATCACCTTCCTGAAGTCCCGAATTATCAGCAGGACCTCCCGGCTCTTTTTCCACGATATAAACGCCCAAAGGCATATTATACATTTCAACAGCTTCCTGATTCAGGTTTGCCGCACGTATTCCAAGATAACCTGCATTGCCGTCAACAACCTTGTCTCTTGTTTTGCGGCTCATCAACTCATCCAGAATCGGTTTTGCCAGGGAAATGGGGATCGCATAACCCATTCCTTCTACCGCATTTGCGGCATATTTTGCGGAATTGATCCCAATCAGCTCTCCACGCATATTCAGCAAAGCGCCTCCGCTGTTTCCGGGATTAATGGCTGCATCTGTCTGAATCAGACCTTTCCCTTCACTGTTGTTTAATGTTACGGAACGATTCAGGGCACTTACCCAGCCGGAAGTTACAGATTGTCCGTAACCCAATGCATTTCCGATGGCAACTACCTGCTCTCCCACCTGCAGTTCTTCGGAATCTCCCAACTCAGCAATGCGGATCTTATCCATAGTTTCCTGCGGGATATCTGTTTTAATTACTGCTACGACTGCAAGATCCTGTTCCGAGTCCGTTCCCTTGATCTTCGCCGAAACAGCATTCTCAGACTGAATGACATACTCTCCATAGAAATTCTCTTTAATGGAGGTTTCCTCGATCTCATCCCCGACAAAACATACCGTCAAGGTCGTAGCTCCCTCCACAACATGATTGTTCGTGGCGATCAAAAGCTCTGTCTCATTTTCACCGACAATAATGCCGGATCCGCTTCCCGTGCTGGGGTAGCGTTCATATCCAAATCCAAAAAAAGAGGGGATTTCCTGAATGCTGATGGATGTGATGGCGACCACAGACGGCATGGCATTCTGTGCCACTTCTGCAACAGATAATCCTGTATTATCATAAGCAGACAAGGAAACCGCCGGCACCGTCCGTTCTTCTGCATCCAGCACCTGCTCTTTCACCGTTTCCTGTCCGTCACGGTCAAAGACAACATCCATTCCCTTGTTAACAAGCCGGAACGAAACCGATGCGGCCGCACCTGCCAGTACGGCAAGCAGAATCACCCCCGGAAGTGCATCCTTTATTTCTCTGGATGATTTCCTGGATCTCTGACGATTTGCATTATAGGAAGAAGTCTCTCTGTTCATTTCATCGTTCATTT
>JABUSW010000017.1 GCA_021443885.1 Blautia sp. | reverse complement strand
ACCTCCACCTTCGGCCAGTCACTGTATTTCATCCCCTCGATGATCACAATGTCAAGGTCTGTGCAATGAGACAGAAGCTCCTCGATCTTCGGCGGTTTATGAGCAACCACCGCATATTTCGTATCGGAGCAGATTGCACTGACTGCTGCCCCCGCCCGGCTGAAACGATCACTGTCCGTTCCTTCATGATCGATGTTAAAGTCATGGCCATCGTGCTTGATCACACCTACCCGAAGACCGTCTTCTGAGAAGTATGGAATCAGCTGCTCGATCAGACTTGTTTTACCACTGTTTTTGATTCCGCTGACACAAAATACGAAAGGATCACAGAGATTACGGTAATCGTCAGGATCGTTGATGTTTTCTGCACTGTTCAATGGAAGACCACTTTCTTCCAAGGGCAGAAAGCAGGTACGCATCTCTTTCACCAGCTGCGTGAGCCGATAGCATCCTTCGTCTTTTCTTCTTTTCAGAAATCCCAGCGCACGTTTTGCATAGACGGCGCAGAGGGGATGGATTCTTCCATCTTCTGTGATACAGACACAATCGAACTCCTCGGATACCTTTTCCATCAGGCAGGATACCAATTCTGCCGTTACGAAGGGCATATCAACGGCGCAGAGAAATACATGGCTCCGGGTAGTATTTTCCAGAATTCTGCAGATTCCCTCGACAGGCCCGATTCCCTGTGCCTCATCATACACCACCGGCCGCCCGCAGTCCTCATACTGTCCTGCTGATGCGGAGATCACTACCTCCGGGTAATCCCGGAACACGTGCAGCAATCGCTGAATCATCGGTTCTCCATATACCGGAAGCAATGCCTTATTACATCCCATACGACTGCTTTTACCACCTGCCAGGATCCCAATGCCGGGGATTTCGCTCATGTTCTGCATTCCTGTATCTTGCATATTGGCAAACTTCACTCCATTTCTATCGTATTTGATGACATGATATCTCCGAAAACGCGACTATTATGGCCAGGATGTCAAAAGTTCTTACGGTCAATAACACATTCACCCACTCATGTGAAAGCACGTCGTAGAAAACGTGCTTTGCGCTGTAATCAATTATACTGAAATTCAGCATTTTCTCAAATTGAAAATGCGCACGGTAACTTCCTCTCCATCCTCCAGCGACCTGCCCGGCTCCAGATCGATCATGCAGTTGCAGGAGGTCACATTGTGGATCACGGAGGAAGAATGCACGCTGACCGGTATCCTTACTTCATTACCCCTAAGCTCTGCCCGTATCATTCTGCGGTGCGTATTTTTTTGGGGATAGCAGCCCCTGAAAACAGCACGGCATACCTCCCCCTGATAATCACTGCAGTTTGTCATATAGGATACTGCCGGCCAGAAATAGAGATCAAAATTGATCAATGCTGCGAAGGGATTCCCCGATAGGCTCAGTACGGGCTTTCCTTTCACCATATTTGCCATGGTGGGGGTTCCCGGCTGGATATCCGCACGACGAAAAACCGGCTCCGCTTCCATCTTCTCAAGAACCAACGGAAGAAGATCCTTCTTACCGACGCAGATTCCTCCTGTCGTAATAACAAAGTCAGCTATGTCCACTGCATAACGCAACGCATCCTCCAGCTGTTTCTCCTCATCGGGAACTACGCGGCTGAGCACGACTTCCACGCCCTGGTGCCCCCGGATTGCAGACTCCAGCATCGGAGAATTTGTGTTATAGATATGACCGGGAGCAAGTTTCTGACCGACATTGGTCACTTCTGAACCGGTAGCAAGTATGGCGACCCGTACCGGCTGATAGACCGGGACACGATCCACGCCCACACCTGCCAGAGATGCAATCGCCAAAGGGTTCAGGAAGGTATTCTTCGGAAGAACCATATCCCCTGTTTTCAGGTCTTCACCAATGCGGCAGTAGTTATTGCATGACATTATGGAGGTATAGATCGCGACCTGGTCCTCTCCATAATCGGTATCCTCCTGTCGAATTACGGCATCATACCCATCCGGAACCATTGCCCCGGTCATCACTCTCACAGCGGTTCCCGGCCGAAAGATATACTCCTTATATTCGCCCGCAAGAAGCTCTCCCTGCACGTCCAGGATGACAGGATGTTCCCGGTCCGCTCCTAAAGTCTCCTCTGCCCGGACTGCGTATCCATCCATGGCGGATTTGGGATACGGCGGCAGATTCATGGAAGAGATCATATCCTTTGCCAGCACTAGTCCCCCCGCCTGATCGAGAGGTACGATTATGACCGGTTGCTTCTGCAGGCAGGAAAGAAGATATTCCTGACTCTCCTCTACACTTTTGTTTGTGATTACCATGCGCAATGCCTCTCTTCTTCATCTTGTCTTTCGATTACGAATCGTGGTTTCTTTTACTTTAATGATCCTTTGAAATACTTTCATTATATCTAAGAAAACGCAAAGACAAAACCTCGTATAAAACGAGGCTCTGTCTTTGTTAAGACGCAACCTATGGTAGATCACGACAAAACCGTATTGTTCTTCCGGATAACTTTTGACGCAATCTTTTTTACCTTCAAAAAGACAGTCCTGATAATCCGGAAACAGGCAGAAACAATA
>JABUSW010000204.1 GCA_021443885.1 Blautia sp. | reverse complement strand
ATGAAGAAATAGTCTTTATCCGGATGGTTTGCGGCCTTTTGACAAAAGCGATAGAAAATGCCGTATTTCAGTTCAAATCCATCTTCTACAGGCTTATATCCCATCATGAAATCTTCATATGAATAATTCTGATGGAACTGTACAAATTCAACTCTATCATCATCTTCCTCACCCATAATTGAGTAAGCAAGGCGCTTTGCTGCAAAAGTCTTTCCAACTCCGGGCGCTCCCTGCAGTATTATATTTTTCTTTTTCTGAAGTACCGCAACCAAACGATTGTATTTTGACTCGGTCATATATACTTCACTTAAGAATTTCTCTTTATCGTACTTGTCCTTACCTTTTGACGAAGATGGAGCTGGATTTTCCTCCCGGATCATATCAAGGATAAATTCATATTCACCCTTTGTAAGCTTGAAGAGACTACCTTGCTGCATGCTAAAGTATTCCATCTTTTCAAGTTCTGAACATGCCTTAAGCGTTGCGAAGTCTATTGGTGATGATAGACCTTCCAGCTTCTCAAAGTATATTTTCTCCCCGTCCTGCTCAGCGCTTATCCTCATTATCGCCACAATCTGCTTAACAGGTGTTGACTCATAGCCAATTACCATATCTCCGGCTTTTGCATCCAGGAAGTTTTGGAATATACGGCGCTTATTTCCATTGTCATTATACAGAGTATAGTCCTGTACTTCTCCGACGGGCATGCTTGACATGCTCCACATCTTAGGATTTGCATTTAAGAACCAGTAATGAATACCGGAAGAATCATTCTTTAACAATTCATCTGTAGAAAGGTCAAAGTATGGCTTTAAAATCAATTCATCGAATTGATCCTTTTCACCTGTTGGAACCTGAATGCAGGTAGAATTATCATTTGGTGTCCACCACTTCTGATCGCCTGTGTACGGAGATGTATCCTTTGATTCAGCGATAACAGTATAACTGCGTTCGTACCACCCTTCCTGCTTCTCAGGATTTTCTTCCACTTCATCGGAATCTATTCTTCCAAGTAAACGAATACTGTTTCCACGACATAAATAGAAGAAATCCCCCTTCTTCATGCTTGTCATGAAAGCTTCGCCCTGAGTAATCTTTGCTCTCGCTTTTGCTGCTGTATCTTTATGAACAACAATCACTTTACGTTTTTCAAAAGTATTTGCTTCATCTGCATTAATAAAATCGGTTCCATGGCTAATCTTCCAAAATGTAGGTGCCAAATTTGCATACAGTTTTATCTTTGATAAGTCAATTCTTTTCAGCGCTTCTGAAAGCTCATCTCTGAATTTCCAAACGTAAGCCCCCTCTTCATCTTTATTAGCATTCTTACCCACATAAAGAACAGGCCACCATCGACTACTGTCCTCATCACGTGGCATAACAGGACATCCTGTTTTCTGCACTACACGCCTTGCTAAGGCAGATGACCCAGCATTGTAGAAATTCTTACTTTCACCATATCTAATAGATAACTGGGTGCAAGTTGCCTTTCCACCGTAATCCATCATTCTCTTCATGATCTCAAGGCTACTCTCAGTAAACACTTCGCTGTCATTTAAGAGAGCTTCCCATTCATCTACAGAAAGAGCCGGTGTGTAATCAGCGGGCCACCAATCATCTCCCGAAGGCACATCTCCATCTTTCTTGTAATACCTGCTGATAAAGAATCCGACATCGATAGTAAGTGTTCTAAGTTGTGGATCCGGATAACAAGTTCCGGTAATCTGTGATGCAAGAAGATTCTTTAGTTCATCATCCTGCTGTAACTCTTCACATATCTCGTTATAAAACGCCAGGAAATTACGGATATTATCCGCATATGCTCCCTTCTTGAATGTATAATCACTCTCTAATTCGTTTGAAACGGCTTTGATCTCATTTAGCTTATAAATGTAATACTTATCAGGATATCTCAGCCACAAATATGTACAAATGGTATTTTCATATTGATAATGTTGAGCTGCACCATTTCCGTATTTTTCAAGAAGGATATTAGACTTCTGCTTAAAGCTATCAATACGCTCATACACATCCTTGCTTTCATCGAAGAGCGCAATGAACATAGCACGGACTTCTTCCTGGGCAATTTCCGCAAACTTGATAATCATTCTTGCAGGGAAATAATTCACGGATGCAAGCAGGTTTGCAGTTTGAGACAGTGATTTTGTAAGCATCTGTGCAAAATCATCGGAATTTACATCCCAATTGACCTGAAAGCACTTAACAGCTTCCCATTTGTATTTTTCATCAGGCCATTGCGTTTGCACAAAACGCTTCTTATATTCGGCTACCGCTTCCTTTAGCCTAAATTTGTCAAACATAATCACTCACCACCTTTACTTTGCATCCCGGAGACTTTTATAAATCTCCCCTGAAAATATTCCCAATACTTCTCTTTTCATTTCATCATTTGACAACAGCATAGAGAAGAATTCTTGATTCTGCGATAAGCCCTCTATCAGCGCATCGTCTATATCATCGAAATATGAAAACTCAAAATCTTTCTGTGTGTTGTTTTTGGCGCTGGTCTTTAGCTTGTCAGACTTCATAAGAATATCTCTGATCTGAAG
>JABUSW010000352.1 GCA_021443885.1 Blautia sp. | reverse complement strand
CCAAAGGACAGGTTCAGGTAGGAAAGAACAAAGTAAAATACAGAGATGAAAACGGCAAGGAGCAGACGATTAAATTCTAAAGGCGAAGGGTGCAAGAGATGAAAGCGAACAAGAAACAGCTTTGGAGAAGTCTGTTCCCCATTGTTTTGATGCTATGCATGCTTTTGCTTCCAAACACAAAAGCAGATGCCATGGTTGAGTCGCTTTTAGAATGGGATACCGTAAGCTCCTTGCAGCCTGGATGTACGAAGGTTGCGGTTTATGGGAGCTTCGTCGGCGAGGCAAAAGCAGCTCTGAAAAGAATCAATGAGATTCGTTACGAAGCGTGTAAAGAAGGCGTATGGGATCCGCGTTCCTCTAACAGAAAGCTGACATTGGACGATTATAAACCGCTTAAGTGGTCTTCGGATCTGGAGTATATTGCCAGAGTTCGTGCTGCTGAGTCCAGTGTCAATATATCGCATACCAGACCGAATGGAACAAGCAATTATTCGGTAGTATCCAGAAATGGAGTGGAATCCTGGGGAGAAGTTCTTTCGTGGAACGTGAGCACTTCCATGCTGACGGGGATTGAATTCTGGTATATGGAGAAGAGTGACTGGGTGAAAAAGACAGCCGGAGCAAACACGATTCATTACGTTGATATGATCAATCCCTCGTATACATATGTTGGACTGGGATGCTTCCTGAATCCCAGTGCTGAGTTTTTCAATACGACCTGTGGGGAATTCTCGGATGAAGCAGACCTGAACACAGATATGGCAGCGACAGTCGATATTTGTAAAGTATATCTGGGGATCCAAGATTCGGTTTTGAAGAATTACGAACTGGTTAACATTTATTCTTCCACAGATTCTTCAGATTATAAAGCCGGAGATGTACTGGATTATGATATCGCAATATTGGCTGATTTCGGGAATGCACAGGCAGTTGTGTTTGAGGGAAGCAAAATTACCTGGAGCAGCTCGAAGACGTCCGTTGCGAAAGTTTCTTCCAATGGCGCCGTAACCATATGCGGACCGGGTACAACGGAAATCAAGGCCTCCAGCGTGGCAGGAAGAAAAGGCTCTGTAAAGTTACAGGTTGCCGGACCACAGAAGATCACGGTTGAGGCTAAGATTACAAAGCAGTATCAAAAGGACGGCACATTTTCCCTGAACGCAAGTGCAAAGGGAGAACTGAGTTACAAAAGCTCTGATAAATCCGTGGCGACGGTTTCCAAGAAAGGCATTGTTACAATAAAGGGTTGCGGGAAAACCACAATTACGGTAAAGGCAGCAAAAACAGGTTTGTATAATGCCGCATCCAGGAAGGTCGTCCTTACAGTAAAGCCAAAGAAGATATCGATCACAAAAGCAGTTTCACCGAAAGCAAAGACTATATCGCTGAAATGGAAACAGAATTCCACGGTAACAGGATATGTTATCCAGTATTCTCTTGACAGCAGCTTTACAGGATCATCGGTGAAAAGCGTAAAGATCAACAAGTACAACATCACACAGAAGACGTTGGAAAACCTGAAGAAGGGAAAGAAATACTACATTCGTATACGTGGTTACAAGAAAGTAACGGATGGTTACGTGTATTCCTCCTGGAGTAATACGGTCGCTTTGAAAACAAAATAAAGCAATCCGGTTTTCCTGAAATCCGTGGTAAAGAAAATTCCCTGGAAGCATGTTGCTATGCGGATATGCTCCCTTCTAGGCAGACAGATGAGAAATGAAACGTCTGTCCTCCCGGAAGGGAGTTTTTGATTTGGGAAGAAAAGAAGAAGAGATGATTCTATTCTAAGGAGGCACTTCAGAGTTGACATTCAGTTCGATTTCATTTATTTGTGTATTTTTTCCGGTTGTATTCGTACTGCATTGGTTTCTTCCGGGAATACAGGCTAAAAATGTGTGCCTGATTCTTGCGAGTCTTTTATTCTATGCGTATGGGGAACCCGTGTATGTTCTTTTGATGATTGTGTCTGCATTTGTGAATTATCTGTTGGGTCTGATTCTGGACAGAAGAAGATCCCGACTCTGGCTTTGGGTTGCGGTTTTCTGGAATATGGGGATACTGGCGGTATTCAAGTATGCGGGATTTGTGGTATCTCTTTTGCATCAGATGGGCCTATCGATGATTCCGGTGCCTGCCATTACACTACCTATCGGGATTTCTTTTTTTACATTTCAGATTATGTCCTATGTGATTGATGTGTATCGTGGGACCGTGGAAGCACAAAAGAATTATGGCAAAATTCTGCTGTATATTGCCTTTTTTCCGCAGCTGATTGCCGGACCCATCGTAAAGTATCATGATGTGGAGCGATCGATAAATAGCCGCACGCTTTCGGTAGATAGGGCTGCGTTTGGAATGAGACGTTTTGTTGCAGGTTTGTCTAAGAAGGTTTTGTTAGCGAATACATTTGCTTTGGCTGCAGATACCATTTTTGCAGCGGATGCGGCAAGGATCAATATATGTTCCGCATGGATCGGCGCATTTTCCTATTTGCTGCAGATCTATTTTGATTTCAGTGGTTATAGCGATATGGCGCTGGGGATGGCAGAGATGTTCGGATTCCGTTTTCA
>JABUSW010000360.1 GCA_021443885.1 Blautia sp. | reverse complement strand
CCGGAATCATCCGTCTTTGTCAGGATCTTTCCGTTGAAATACATGGGATAATTGTAGATCCAGTTATTGCTTCCCATGGAATCATAGTCTGCACTGTCTACTTTCTCATGAAGTTTGATCACGCCGCTGTCAGAATCTTTGATCACTACCGGACCATAAATATCCGTATTTCTTGTGCAGCCGTCAATACGTCTGGTTTCCACAACATAATATGTTCCAGGATCCAGTATATCAGAGTCACCGTAGACCTTATCTTCTTCCTCATCCTTCAGAATGATGGTTCCGACAGGATCTACGGTCGTATCCAGGATCTTTGTTGTTTTGTTATAGGCAGATGCCGGATAGATCGCAAATGTTGTCTTAAGATATCCGTATTGGTCCGGGTTTTCGTCCATAAATGCAGGATCTTTAAACCTTTTATACACACGCAGTCTGGCTCCATTGGTCAGGGAACTGTAGGTCTTGGAACCGTAAAATCCCTGATAATTGCCATGACTGTCACTGCCCGGCCGGAAACTGCAGGTGATCTTCAGACGGTAATTATCCCCGTTTTTCTGAATATAGCACTTAAATGTTACGTTGTACGTGCTGTTAGGCCAGAGGCCCAGATAATCGTGTCCGCTGGAGCAGCTGACAGCAAAGTTAGTAAGATCTTTGGAATCGATATCGTAGCCCTTTGAGGTGATCCATGCATCGATCTCGCTTTTCTTTGCCGCGATCTGTGCTGTACCCACGTTACATGCGCCCATGCTTCCGCCTACCCAGGAATGATTTTTGGTGTTTGGAGCGCCTGTTTTTACCTGTCCGCTGATATTTTTGCTCTCCACATCCGTCCAGGATGCCGCAATCTCCATATACGCGTCATCATTTTCATCCACTTTTCCCAGGACCGTTTCTTCCAGATGTCCCATATCTTCATTGGTCAGCTGGTCGATTGCGGCTTCCTCGATATTGTAGGCTTCCCCGTCAGCCCAGCCTCCGCCTGTGAAAAACTTCGCTGACTGATAGCCCGGGCGGTACATGGAAAGGATAACTGCCTCTTCCAGCCCTTCCGGTATGGAAACGGAAAACTTCTTACTACCATCCTCCTGATCTGTCAGGCTGCAGATATCGGCTGTGACTGTCTCTGATGATGATGTAAGATCCACTTCATAATCTGCATCAATGCAGCTGATCGTGATATCATCACCGTTTTCCACTTTCATCAGATCGCCGTATCCGGAGAAATGCTCGTCCCCGGCACGCCGGAACATTAAAGTAGACTCCGTGGAAGTCAGGTAAATGCCGGGCTCCAGACTCTCCTTTTCTACTACATTTACTGTATTTGCCACATACCAGGTGTATTCCGGGTACAGGAAATAGGACATTTCATACGTAACCGTATAAGATCCGGCCGCATTTACATCAAAACCTCCGTCATCTGCAAGGTTATTGATCTTAAAGGTTTCCGGATTGTAATCAATGAGAAGCCCGTATACATCAAAGGTCTCATCACCTTTCAGAACAGTGAATTCTCTTCCTGCAACAGTTTCGCCCATATGCTCCGGAACGATACCGCCGTATCCGGCATTTCTCTCCTGGGTAACTGCCTCCGGCATCAGAGTATCCAGCAATTCGGTCCCTGCTGTTACAATGCTTCTGTCATCCACATATACAAAAGCCACCAGCACGTTCCAGCTGTAGTTTTCCTGATCCATCAGGCTGCAGCGGTATTCTGCCTGCCGTTTCTGAGTATTCTCAGTTGATGCATCCTCAATTTCGCCGGTGCAGACTGTTTTTACATTTTCATCGTCCCGGTAGGGATTATACGCAGCAAGCTCGAATTCCACGTCTCTTGTCCATACCTTCACTGTCTGGGATATCGAGGAACCTTTTGCCGGATAATCCCCGTCTTCCTCTGTTCCTGCCATGTCTGCCGCTTCCTCCTCAGAAAGCGGATCCTCTTCCTGTTTCGTTTCTGTTTCTTCGGGTTCCTCATCTTCCGGCAAAACTGCCATAAACCCAGGTTCGAAAACCACACCGGTATTCACCTGAAATCCTTCCGGACCGGCAAGGGAAATACAGCCGCTGAATTTTGCCGCAGCTTCCGATGTTGTTCCTGCGATTACATTGTAATCAACTGTAGCGCCATAGTTGGAAGAAGCAATGCGGACGCCGCTTCCGTTGCAGGCGCCGATGATATAAGCTTCTTCCACCGCACCCGGCATGTAATTCATTACATCCGAAGCATTGTTTCCGGCTGCACCTACCACAAGGATTCCCTGGGATACGGCTTTCTGGATTTCTGCTTCAAGAACAGCATTCATGCCATTTTTCCCGGATGACAGGGACAGGTTGATGATGGATGCTCCCCGTTCGATGGCATACTGCATGCCGGAAACGATATCGGATACGGTTCCCCGGCCGTCATTTCCCACAACCCGGATGGACATGATCTGTGCATCCGGGTTCTGGCTGAGAATTGCCTGTACCATCTGATTACCATGGGAATGTCCTTCCAGAGCCTCATCAACCAGGGAGACCCGTTCAATCACGTTTGCAGATGCGGATGCTCCGGTATCCAGAAGAGCGATC
>JABUSW010000086.1 GCA_021443885.1 Blautia sp. | reverse complement strand
TTTGCCGGCGATATGAAAGACATTCTCACAGATTCTTTCGTGGAGGAACATGGAAAGCCTAACGTGATAATTCTTGACCCTCCTAGAGCTGGAATACACCCGGATGTAGCCAAAGTTATTCTGAACGCTGCTCCCGAACGTATTGTCTATGTCAGTTGCAATCCGGCATCGCAGGCAAGGGATTTGGAAATCCTGTGCAGAGATTACGGAATTACCGATGTCCGTCCTGTAGATATGTTTCCGCATACGCATCATGTTGAGAATGTTGTTAAACTTGAAAGAATCATAAAATAATGTTTGTACAAATTCTCATAATGCTTGCCAGTCTCGCTGCTGTGCTGATTGGAGCCGATTATCTCGTAGATGGATCTTCTGCTATCGGCCGTAAGGCGGGCTTGAGTGAGTTCATTATCGGTATTACGATTGTGGGTATAGGCACTTCCGCTCCCGAAATGGCAGTGAGTTTCGTGTCCGCTTTCTCAGGGAATGCTGACATAGCGGTCGGTAATGTAGTTGGTTCCAACATTTACAATACTTTCCTTATTTTGGGTATTACTGCCATTATCTCCCCTCTCGCCATCACGAAGGAGAATCTGAACCGAGACATACCTGTCAATATTATCGCAACTATACTGTTCATCCTTCTGGGATTGAGCGGCACAATATTTGGAAGCGGCGATGATATCCTCGGAAGAGGAGACGGAGCAATACTACTGGTGCTTTTTGCTGCATATATGGCAATCTGTTTCTGGTCCGGTAAATCCGATGATTCCGAAGAAGAATCAGATGAGAAACAGATAAGCATATTTAAGGCAATCATAATGATTGTCAGCGGACTAGCCATGCTGGTTGTGGGTGGCAAATTTTTCGTCAGCTCGGCAACCGAGATTGCACGTTTAGCGCACATCCCAGAAACATTCATAGCAATCACAATTGTGGCGGGAGGAACATCTCTTCCCGAATTGGCTACGTGCATTGTGGCGGCCTTCAAAGGTAAAGACCAGCTTGCACTCGGCAATATCATAGGCTCAAACATTGCAAATATCCTCCTGATTCTGGGAGGATCGGCGCTCATCTGCCCTTTGAGTCTGCAGGGTATCTCGATGATAGATATCGGCACCCTGTTCCTGTCTGCCATCTTTATATTCGCTTCCGCCTATCTCTTCAAAAAAGGTAAGCTGGATCGGGCCGAAGGTGTGATTTTCACTCTTACGGAGATAGCCTATGTGTCATGGCTTATCATCCAGATTTAATTTTACTATTATGGAATTTAAGAAAACCGACTACCGCCTCATGACAGTGAAGACCGGCCGTACATTTGACGATGCCGGCTGGACACTTGCCGATTCCGAGTGCGACAGCCCATCTCTCGTAAGAGCTGTCTATTCAAACAAGAAATTTACCCCAAGAGAAGATCTGGACGGATTCTACAGATATGCAGAATGGCTGCCGATCTCGAGAACGCTCAACCATTCACACGCACCTGTCACCTATAAGAGTGAAGGCCTTGCAAATTATCTGGGACTTGAAAACCTGTACATTACCTTTTCCGGCTATTTTCCTGAGAAAGGGGCACTTATGGAAACCTGCTCTTTCAAGGAAACTGAAGCATATTCTGTATGTGGAAGGCTCGCAGCTGATAACAAGAAAGTGCTTGTTGTTGCATCTGCCGGCAATACAGCCAGAGCTTTTGCAAAGGTATGTTCTGATAACAAGATACCGCTTCTGCTCTGCATTCCTGCGGACAACATAAAGGCTCTATGGTTCACTTCCGAACTCGACCCATGTGTAAAGATAATTGCGTCACCTAAAGGATCGGATTATTTTGATGCCATCCACCTTTCAGATATTTGTTGCGAATCTGATATTTTTATGGCAGAAGGCGGTGCTAAGAACGTCGCTCGTCGTGATGGTATGGGAACTACAATTCTCAGTGCCGTAGAAAAGATAGGAAGGATCCCAGATGCTTATTTCCAGGCCATTGGAAGCGGAACAGGTACGGTTGCGGTGTGGGAAAACAATCTCAGACTCATAGAAGATGGTCGTTTCGGTACGCACAAGATGAGATTGTATCCTTCTCAGAACGAACCTTTCCTCATTATGTATGATTCATGGAAGGCTGGTCAGCGCAATCTTGTGGATTTGTCACCGGAAGATGCCCGCAAACAGGCTGGTATTATAGATGCAAAGGTTCTTTCCAACCGTAAGCCGCCATATTCTCTCGCCGGAGGTGTCTATGATGCTCTATGCGATGCTGGAGGAGACATTTACAAGGTTAACAACAAGGAACTTGAGGAATGGAAACAGAAATTCCTTGAATTGGAGGGCATTGATATTTATTCTGCGGCTTCCGTTGCCGTATGCTCTCTTGTAAAGGCCGTCGCAGAAGGTGCAGTTGCCAAAGATGAGATTATCATGCTTAACATTACCGGTGGCGGAGAAGCTAGACTTATGAGCGAACATAGTGTAATCTATGCTAAGCCGCATCTTATCCTCGATCCGGACTCTCCAAAGGAAGAAATTATCTCTAAAGTAGAAAAACTGTTTAGTACCAACGAGTAAAACATTTATGTTAGA
>JABUSW010000042.1 GCA_021443885.1 Blautia sp. | reverse complement strand
CAGTATAATCATTCGGATGATGTCAGAATCAATCCGGTAGAAGAGTACAACGAAATATCCGAGGCAGATCTGAAAGAAATGATGACGGAGCTTTGGGGTTCCTGCACAGATGAGGATCTCGAGGAATACTATAGCAAATATGTAGACAGATCTGAGAATGATCTTTCCTACAGCTATGGAGCCGGCGATTTCGGGGATGCGGGAATGGCGGTATTCATGTTTTCAACCGCTTCTTTCGATGATGAGTATGCCATACTGAACGGCAACGTTTGGGTATATGATATGGATAGCTACGAATATGCTCCCCAAGGCAGATTTGAAGTAAAGTTTTTGAAAGAGAGCGCAAATGACATCGGAATTCATACCTTTGTAGAGCTTACGGTATGTTCCCAAAACAATACTGCCGCAAATAGATAAGCTGCTTTCAAGTAACACAACTGTTTACGGGTAAATAAAGGGTGTCGTGTATGAATCGGTTCATCGATTACCACACGGCACCCTTGCTCTATCAACTTCTATACTACCGCTTCGACAATCGTTGCATCCGAAAAATGAATCTCCTTTACACCAACCTCTTTATTCTTGTTGAAGTTGAAACTGATCATATATCCCTTTTTTAGATCATAATCCTTCAAATACCCAAGGAGCTGTTCTTCTCCACGTGAATTATATTCTTCTCCATGCCAGATTTTCATTTCAATTACATACTGTTTTCCTTTATAATCAATAACCAAATCAGTTCTTCCCATACTTCGGGTTCTGGCTTCGACATAATAGTTTCCTGCTCCATTGATCAGTGGTCGAATATATAAAAGAAATAGCTTACGTCCGTTATCCTCAACGAATTTATCTGTACTTCCCGCAAAACTTTCCGTGAAATGCTGAACAAATCTGCGCAAGAGAAGTTCCATATTGAGTTCATCCCCCAGAATAAACTGATTCTTATTTTCCTGTCCAATATGATAAGTCTCACTGCGTATTGCTTCTTCTGCAATGAAAAGATTATAGAACCAGATTTCAAAAATTCGATTTGATATAGCAACCTGGCCGTCCTCATCTTTCAGAAAGCCAAACATGCTTCCAATAGCAACAAGTTCTGTACTTAAGTTAAACGGAATACTTCTTCCGCAAAACAGAATATCGTACAGAAGCGCCTTCAACGCTGGAAAATCTTTCACCTTTTTCGCCATATCGTCGAACAAAGAATTGGACTCTTTCACCATATCCCTGACGGCACTTAACAGACTCTCATGATTCCAGGAGTTTCTTTTTCCAGTTTTCTGATATTGGTTATCCAAGAGCTGACATAATCGGGATACCAGATACGGATAACCCCCTGTATAATCATAGATTTCCCTTGCGAGATACTTTTCCTTCATTCCGACTTTATGATCTGTTTCATAGACCTCCAGCATACCTTGTATCTGCTCTGATGAGAAGCTCATATCGATATCAAAGTCTGCAGCAATATTCCATGGACTGTTATCTTTATGCTCTTCATCAGGCCGAAGCTTTCTTTTTAAGTTCTTGATATCACATACCCCGGCAAGAACAACGGATTGAAATGTGGAAAAACGATCTCTATTGATATAGTAACCTCTAAGCTGTGCAAGAAAATCAAGAAACACCTGATTATTCGTTGCACTGTCTATCTCGTCAATCGTAAGCACAACCCCTATAGGCATTGCGTTACAAAACACGCTAAGTGCCTGGAATAACTCCACCAATTCATAACGATCCGAATCCGTGGTGTAGATATCCGTGAATTCTTTGATAGCCGCTTCAATGTAAGGCTCTTTACTCTTCTCATTAGACTTACAGGATGCAATAAATGCCTTAGCAAAAGCAATTGAAAAACTATTCTCGTTTTTAAACTTTGCATTGCTCATCTGCATCTGGAAATCCATACTTACAACAAAATAATCCCTGTTAAGAGTCTTTGCCAGTTCATGGAGCATTGTTGTCTTTCCAAACTGTCTCGCTCTGTTAATTGTAAAATACATTCCTTGATCAACGAAAATCTTCACCCGTGCAAGACGTTCATTCAAATCAACCATATAATGCTCATTCGGATTACAGACTCCTGTCGTATTAAAGAATCTGTCTGATTTTGCAGCAGCTGTTGCTCGACTTTCTAACGCCGTATTCGGAATCATCCATCGATTTCCCTTTTTGTATGCCCCCGGGAATTCTCCATTTGCACACATCGTATTAATATATCTCTTGGTAAAGCCTGTTCTTTCCGCTGCCTGCATAGATGTTAAGTACTCCATATAACAGCCTCCAATCATTTTATTATCAAAATAAAGTATATCGTATCATTTCCCATTTTTCAATTTATACTTCCCAGTTCCCATATTATTCGTATTTTTAAACCAAATTTCCCATTTATAGTTCGCTCATTTTCAGATATTGATCAATCTGAGCCTTTCTGATCAATAGGCAGGAAAAGCAAAAATGCAGTAATCTCACATTCCTCATGTGAAATTACCGCATTTATCTTTGAATCCCTTTATTCTGACTTGGAAAAAATGGAGATGAAGAGATTCGAACTCTCGACCCCCTGCTTGCAAGGCAGGTGCTCTCCC
>JABUSW010000178.1 GCA_021443885.1 Blautia sp. | reverse complement strand
GTTGCAGTTGGTTCCGGCTCCGGCGTTGCAGTTGGTTCCGGCTCCGGCGTTGCAGTTGGTTCCGGCTCCGGCGTTGCGGTCGGTTCCGGCTCCGGTTCCTCTTCCACAACTTCTCCTAAAACTTCACTGGATGTAATTTCGAAATCAGCCACTCCTGCCTGGAAAAAATCATCGTTTTCCTCTGCAGCGAAATCAGTTCCGGATTCTGCCCAATTGAAGACATCTGTATCCGAAATCTCATTAACAGAATAGCTATACTCTTCTGCCTCCGGAATTTCACTTGCCGCGTAGCTGAAATAATCCTCTTCCGGAATATCTCCTGCAATATCATTCATCTCCTGCCCATAATTATCTCCTGCAGGGATCTCATATGAAGGCTCTTCCGGCTGCATTGGCTCCTCGGAGAGTTCGTCGGCCGGCACTTCCTCTGATGGAATATCTTCCGACGGCACCTCTTCCAACGCAGCTTCGGCTGATGCAAATTCAGCAAGAAGGCTATCCTCCACATGGACACTATAAGCATCCGGTTTCTCCTTAACTGCAGCAATTGCACTGTAAGAATCTGCTGTCACATCATTGGTGAGCGCTTTTAGTGACCCTCCGTATCCATAATCTTCTTTTGCAGTAACCTTCAGAAGAATCTGATACCCAAGATCCTGGGCCGTAACTCCGTAATGGGAATCGGTTCCTACCTCTACGTACTCTTCCCCGCTTACTCTGTACCAGCTGAAGTCAAAGTACTCATCCGAGAATCCGCCGGGAATGACCTCTTCATAGTATGCACCCAGATATGCATCCACGTATGCCGGTGAATCGATCAAAAGCTTCCCTTCTACATATACAGGTTCATTGACGATCTCCAGCTCCGCCTCTGCCAAAGCAGCAACCGGATTCATAGAACAAACCATCGCAGCGGACAACAATGCTGCAAGTGTTCCCTTTCTGTTCATATAATCTCCTCCTTATGTCATAAGTCTCCTATCTTGTTTTTTTATGCCAGGTCTTTTCTTCATAATTATACATCTGGCAATCTCGAAATTGTAATCCTGATTTTCTGACAGAACTTCTTATAAACAGAGAACCTCAAAGAGGATTCACGGGCGATTTGCGCGCTTACTGTGGACTTCTCCTTCTGAGATGGCACAGACCGGCAAAATGCTATCCTTCCACCACCAGATACCTGCCATCCGGCAATCGAAAGACTTCGCAGGCTTCCTCAATCTCTTTCAAAGACAACCCCTCGATGTCCGCACCGATCTCATCCAGATATTCTCGAACATCCTTCAGACTGTTCAGTTCGACAGCCATGCAGTCCTCCAGAAATTCTTCGGCTTCTTCATAGGTATCTGCTACCGGTTCATCAAACAGCTGTCCCTGCTTTTTTAAAAATGTATCAATGCTTTCCTTACTGTACACCCGTATTTTCCTCCGCTGTTATCCGTTCATATATCCTAAACAGATCCGCCGGTCTTTCTGCCAGCTCGTCTGCTCCGTTTTCCTTTAATTCTTCCTCACTCCGATATCCCCAAAGCACTCCCACTGTATACATGCCTGCCGCTTTGCCAGTCTTCATATCCGTACCGGAATCTCCCACATACATACATTCCCGCGGATCGACGCCAAACTCTCCGGCAATAGAAAGAGGTGCATCCGGAGCCGGTTTTTTCCGGATCTTCTCACTTTGCCCTACTACCATATGAAACATATCCGGAAACATTTTATCGACCACCTGTACAGCAGCAGGATGCGGCTTATTCGAACATACCGCAATCTTGATATTCCGTTGTCTGAAATCACGCAGGATATCCAATACACCGGCGTATGGCGTTACTTTGAAATATGGGTCTTCTGCAAAAAGCTCTCTGTATCTCCTTGCTGCCGTTTCAAAGTTGGCAAGCCCGGGATCTCCGGCATCTTTCAGTCATCGGCGCACCAGCGTCTCTGCTCCATCTCCGCAGTAATATCGAAAATTATCCGTCGGCAGTTCCTGCAGGCCCAGTTCGCGCAGGGTCCTGTTTGCAGCAATAGCCATCGAATCCAGTGTGTTGGCCAGTGTTCCGTCCAGGTCAAACAAGCATGCTTTAATCATATCTTCTTATCCTCTTTCCCAAAAGATACACCACCTCAAAACCCTGTGTATCGTCAGTTCTTAAATCGTTACAAAGTATACTCTCTTTCGAATGCCTGCGCAAGGTTTGCATGATATTTTCGTATTTCCTCTTTTCAATTGGGTCAAAACATAGTAGAATAGCGTTATTAACATTCCATGAGACATGGATTTGAAAGGAGTAACAATCATGGCAAAGAATAAATACTGGGGGCTTGTTGCAGTAGGTGCTCTTACAGCTGCAGCTGCTGGTGTGATTGCGGCAGCCGTTACACGCAGATCAGAGGAAAAGGAACCGGATTTTGAAGACGATGATTTTGAGGATTTCGACGACCTCACCTTTGAAGAGGAATCTGTTTCTTCCGAAAACGAGGAGACCGATTTTGTATCCTGGGATGCCGAACAGGACGAAGAGGAACCTGTAGCGGAAGCAGCTGTCGAGGAATCAGTGAACGAAGCAGCTGATGAAATGGCTGATGAAGCAG
>JABUSW010000189.1 GCA_021443885.1 Blautia sp. | reverse complement strand
TCCTCCTAATTTCTCAGAGTTGCTGCATGCATAATGTTTTCCTGGGTAGCTTCCGAAATATCGATCTCTCCCGTCTTCCTTCCTTCACACATTACGATGATGCGGTCACTCATTCTCAATACTTCTGTCATCTCAGAGGAAATCATGATGATAGACTTCCCTTGCGCTACCAGCTCATTCATGAGCGTGTAGATTTCACTCTTCGCTCCAACGTCGATTCCTCGTGTAGGCTCATCGAAGATCAGGATATCACAGTTTCTTACCAGCCATTTTGCGATTACCACCTTCTGCTGGTTTCCACCGGAAAGGTTGACTACCAGCTGGTCTACCGTCGGTGTCTTTGTCTTCAGAGATTTTACATATTCCTCAGCGATCTGCGCTTCCTTCTTCTTGTTGATGAAGAGTCCGCTCATAAACTCGGTCAGTGTCGCCATGGTGGTATTCTCTGCCACACTCTTTCCTACTACGATTCCATATCGTTTTCTATCCTCAGACAGATATCCGATTCCATGATTTACTGCATCCATCGGATTCTTGATGTCTACCTTCTGCCCATTTATGTAGATCTCTCCGCTTTCCTTCGGGTCCGCTCCGAACAGGGCTCTGGCCGTCTCGGTTCTTCCGGCTCCCATCAGTCCTGAGAATCCAAGGATCTCTCCCTTATGAAGCTCAAAGCTCACGTCCCTTACCATCTTTCCGGCATTGAGATGCTCTACCTTCAATACCACAGGTGCTCCCGGGGGAACCATGCTCTGTGTCTTGGGGTCTTCATAGATTACACGGCCTACCATCATGTTGATGATATCATCCTTGGTACTGTCTTTCGTGATCAGGGTTCCCACATATCCGCCGTCCCGCATGACGGTTACCCGGTCGGTAATGACCTTGATCTCATCCATACGATGCGAAATATATACGATTCCCAGCTGCTTCTCCCGCAGATCACGGATGATCTTGAACAGCTCTTCGATCTCGGATTCTGTCAGTGCTGCGGATGGCTCATCAAAGATGATGACCTTCGCTTCATGGGAAATCGCTTTTGCGATCTCACACATCTGCTGTTTTCCAACGGTCAGATTGCCCATCTTCTCCGTAGGGTCGATGTCGATGTTCAGCTGCTTGAACAGTTTTGCTGCCTCTTCGTTCATCTTCGCATCATTGATCAGCTTTCCGCTCATCATTTCACGTCCTATGAAGATGTTCTGCGCAACTGTCAGATGGTTCATCATGTTCAGCTCCTGGTGAACGATCACGATTCCGGCTGCCTGTGCTTCTCTGGGATTTGAGAATTCTACTTCCCTGCCTTCGTAGACGATGCTTCCCTCATCCTTGGTATAGATACCCGTGAGAACTTTCATCAGTGTGGACTTTCCGGCTCCGTTTTCACCCATCAGAGCGTGTACTTCACCTTTACGTATCTCCAGATTTACATGGTCAAGTGCATGTACACCCGGGAAAGACTTATCAATTCCATTCATTGTTAAAATGACTTCACCCATGTCTTCACCTATACATCCTTTCTTAACTGCATGTAATTAGTTCTTTCTCTTTCTGCTTCGAATATCCGCATATACAGCCAGAATTACAATGATTCCGGTAATTACATACTGATAATCCTTCTGGAATTTCATTGCCAGAATACCTTCCTGCAAAAGAGCGATGATCAAAGTACCAATGATACTTCCGCCCATGGAGGCAATACCACCGGACATGGATGTTCCACCCATTACACAGCTGGCAATAGCTTCATTATTAAATGTATCTCCAAGTCCAGGGCCTACGGTTGTATACGCACCAACATAAAAGATTGCTGCAAGACCTGCCAGCGTACCGCAGAGAACGTAAGCAAGGCATTCCCATTTCTTAACATTAACACCGGACAGACGAACTGCTTCTTTATTGCTTCCAAGGCAGAGAATGTAACGACCTGCCTTTGTATTATTCAAAACAATGGCACATACAACTGCCGTGAGCAGAAGAAGTACGAGTCCCATAGGGAACGTAGCGTCTCCCATTTTGATCCTGACAAGATTACGGAACCAGCCAAGTCCGTTCTCATCTGCTGCCTGGGGCCAGCTGATAGACTGTGTCTGTGTAAATACGGAACCTACACCTTTTGCCATCATCATGAGCGCCATGGAAGAAATGAAGGACGGAAGTCCCATATATGCAACCAGATATCCATTTGCAACACCAAAAATAGTACCGACAATAATACAAACGAACAGACATACGATAACCGGCCATCCATCTTTTACCAGAAGGCGTCCGCCGATCAATGCCGCACAGAACATAACCGGTCCGATAGAGAAGTCAATACCGCCTGTTGCGATAACAAAGGTAACACCCAATGCAAGAAAACCAAGGAAATATGCATAATTCAGCGCGCTGATGATATTATTGATGCCAAGTGGTTTTCCGCTGCCGATGGTCATACTTCCAATCGAAAACAGGATGTACATTAAAATCATAACTCCTACGAGTACGATTCTGTTGAATCCAAGCTTTTTCACAAGTGGACTGTTTTTGAAATTTTCCATTTTTCTTCCTCCTAATTTCTCAGAGTTGCTGCATGCATAATGTTTTCCTGGGTAGCTTCCGAAAT
>JABUSW010000328.1 GCA_021443885.1 Blautia sp. | reverse complement strand
GAAGACCCCATCATTTATGCGGACGAGATGCATTTCACCAACGTGATTTTCAATCTGATGGACAATGCCGTGAAGTATCGCAAAGAGGAAGCCTGTTTGCAACTGACGATTACGACTTGGAATGATGAGGGATGCAATAATTTGAACATCAGTGTGCAAGATAACGGTATCGGTATCCGCAAAGAGGATGTGAAGAGGATATTTGAGAAATTTTACCGGGTTCGTAACGGCAACCGACACGATGTGAAGGGTTTCGGATTGGGCTTGGCTTATGTGAAAAAGATCATCACGGATCATAGCGGTCAGATTCGGGCCGAGAGCGAATTCGGTAAAGGGACTAAGTTTATAATTACTATACCAACCATAAAAAATTAAAGAGTTATGGAAGAAAAAATGCGTATTCTGTTGTGCGAAGATGATGAGAATCTTGGCATGTTGTTGCGGGAGTACCTGCAAGCGAAGGGTTATGCTGCAGAGTTGTGCCCAGACGGTGAAGCCGGCTACAAGGCTTTCTTGAAGAATCGTTTCGATTTGTGTGTGCTGGATATTAATATGCCCAAGAAGGATGGTTTGACACTGGCTACCGATATTCGTCAGGTGAATTCAGAGATGCCGATCATGTTCCTGACCGCCAAGACATTGAAGGAGGACATCTTGGAGGGCTTCAAGCGCGGTGCTGACGACTACATCACCAAGCCTTTCTCCATGGAGGAGATGGTCTTCCGTATTGAGGCGATTCTGCGCCGTGTTCGCGGAAAGAAGGCAAAGGACAGCAACATCTATCACATCGGTAAGTTCGTGTTTGACACGCAAAAGCAGATTTTGGACTTCGGCGGCGAGCAGACGAAACTGACCACCAAGGAAAGCGAATTGTTAGGCTTGCTGTGCGCTCATGCCAACGAAATCCTGCAGCGTGATTTTGCACTGAAGACCATTTGGATTGACGACAATTACTTCAATGCAAGAAGCATGGATGTTTACATCACCAAGTTGCGCAAGCACCTGAAGGCAGACCCTGAAATCGAGATCATCAACATCCACGGAAAGGGTTATAAGCTGATTGCTCCAGAGCCAAGCCTGTAAGAAATAAGGGTCCGGATGAAAATCCGGACCCTTATTTCTTTAAGAAGAAACTGAGGATTATTCAGTGAACTTCTTATTCAAAATGATGTGCAGGATCAAACCGAGAACGAAGCAACCTGCTGCAGAGAAAGTAATGCCATTGTTGGTGGAATTTTCTGTCAAGTAGCTTGCTATCAAGGTGATAGCACTCAAAACGATAAGGATAACGCCTAAGTGTTTCATATTATTATATCTTTTTTGTTGTTTTGTTATTTCAACCGAGAATCCCATACGCATGGAAATCAGTTACAAATTAAGCCATAATTATTGAGATGAAAAAACATTTTAGGGAAAAAATGACATTATCCCCGAAAAAACTATCGCGAGCTGTTGATGAAAACCTTTCTCAGCACTTCTTGGCAAATCCGGATTTCGTCGGGAGTCAGGCCACGCAACGACTCCTTGAGCGTGCGGTTGGCAATGTAGCTCGCCTTCTCCTCTAATTCCCTTCCGGCAACGGTCAGCAGAATGCGCCGCTCTCTTTTGTCTTCTTTGTTTACCCTCCGGAGCACCAGCCCTTGCTCCTCCAGCGAATCGATGAGCCGGGTCATGCTGGGTTTGTCGTATTTGGTGTTGTCACACAACATCTGCTGGGTCACTCCGTCCTTTTTATAGAGGTTCTGAAGCACGGCCCATTTGTCGGCGTTGATGTGGGGCAGTCCTCCGCTTTTGAAGTTGTGGTTCAGGCGGCGGTTCAAGGCGCTGGACACTTTGCCATTGAGAAGGGCAAAGATCAGGCTGGTGTCGAAAAAAAGGTCGTTGCTTGCCATATCCGTATGTATTATCCATGCAAATATAAGGTGTTTTCGCCAAATGCAGAAAAAACAGGCTGGAATATTTCTGTATCTCAGGGAAAAGCGCTACTTTTGCATCGATTTTCGCAAACATTATTTAAACAATTTATTTAAAGTAGTATGAATCAATACGAAACCGTTTTCATTTTGACTCCCGTTTTGTCTGATGAACAGATGAAGGAAGCGGTAGGTAAATTCAAGTCTCTCTTGACCGACAACGGTGCTGAGATCCTGAATGAGGAGAATTGGGGCTTGAAGAAATTGGCTTATCCTATTGAAAAGAAGTCAACTGGTTTCTACCAGCTGATCGAGTTCAAGGCCGAACCTACATTGATTGACAAGTTGGAAGTTAACTTCCGCCGTGACGAACGCATCATTCGCTATCTGACCGTAAAGATGGAGAAGTATGCCGCTCAGTATGCTGAAAAGCGTAGAAACAATAAAAAGAAGGAGGATTAATCATGGCAGCACAGCAATCAGAAATCAGATACTTGACCCCACCTAGTGTTGACGTTAAGAAGAAGAAGTATTGCCGTTTCAAGAAGAGCGGTATCAAGTACATTGACTACAAAGATCCAGAGTTCTTGAAGAAGTTCCTGAACGAGCAGGGCAAGATTCTGCCTCGCCGTATCACCGGTACTTCGCTGAAGTATCAGCGTCGTGTAGCTCAGGCTGTGAAGAGAGCTCGCCACCTGGCTCTGCTCCCATTCGTAACCGATATGATGAAATA
>JABUSW010000250.1 GCA_021443885.1 Blautia sp. | reverse complement strand
TGTAAAACCGGTCAATAAGAGTAGTAAAAGTAAGTATTTGCTATATAGACTCTGATTTCGAATAGTATGCTGGATATTTCTCTGTTTACACGGTATGTGTTATGAGAGATTCGGTATCCCGGCAGAAAGGGGACTTCTGCATCGGTCTGTATATCACATGAGAAGATGGTAATACAGAGTTCGAATACATTCCGATGGAAGATGGGGAATTCTCTTTCATGTATCGGTTTTGAGAGACTGCAAGGTGATGTGCGTTAATGCATGTCACCTTTTTTGTTGATCGCCAGGTTGTGGAAGCTGTGCATCAGCGAAACAATCGGTAAGCACTTTTGACACCAAAGCCATTATTTAGTTGAGGAATGAGTATGGAGCGGAAGCTGAAACTATATGGATTTAACAATCTGACAAAATCTTTAAGCTTTAACATTTATGATGTCTGTTATGCAAAGACTGCAAGAGAACAGAAGGATTATATCGCCTATATCGATGAACAATACAATTCGGAACGACTGATCAAGATCCTGACAACCTTGACAGATATGATAGGAGCCAAGGTTTTGAATATATCTTCCCAGGATTATGACCCCCAGGGGGCATCGGTGACACTTTTAATTGCCGAGGAGTCCAAGGCGATCATCGGGGATACCAGGGTTGCGCATCTGGATAAAAGTCATGTGACGGTACATACGTATCCGGAATATCACCCGGAGACGTTTCTGGCCACTTTCCGAGTGGATATCGATGTGGCTACCTGTGGTGAGATCACGCCGCTTTCCACACTGGATTATCTGATTGGTTCCTTCGATTCTGATATTATTACGATGGATTACCGTGTCCGGGGATTTACCCGGGATATGGAGGGCAAAAAGTGTTTTCTGGATCATGAAATCACTTCGATTCAGGATTATATCGATAAGAAAACGCTGCTTCGTTATGACGCAGTGGATATCAATGTGTATGCTGCAAATCTGTTTCACACAAAAATGATGTTAAAGGAGATCGATCTGCAGAATTATCTCTTTAAAACAGATGTATATGAACTGCCTCCGGCCGTTCGCCTGGAGATTATGAAAAACCTCCGCTGTGAGATGATTGAGATTTTCAGCGGAAGAAACATTTACGGAGGGTGAAGCCTGTGAAAAATCCCCAGGAGAAGGCGCCGATCTACGAGGCCCTTCATGAATTCGGGAAGAGGAGAGTTGTTCCTTTTGACGTTCCCGGCCATAAAAGAGGAAGAGGAAATCCGGAGCTGAAGGCTCTGTTGGGAGATAAGTGTGTGAGCATGGATGTGAATTCCATGAAGCCGCTGGACAATCTTTGTCATCCGGTATCTGTCATTCAGGAAGCGGAGAAGCTGGCAGCAGAGGCATTTGGTGCGGCCCATGCTTTCCTGATGGTAGGGGGTACTACCTCAGCAGTCCAGGCTATGGTACTTGCATGTGTAAAAAGGGGAGAAAAAATCATTCTGCCCAGAAATGTGCATCGTAGTGTCATGGGAGCCCTGGTTCTCTGCGGTGCGATTCCTGTGTACGTGAATCCGGATAGCGATGAACGTCTGGGGATCCCTCTTGGAATGAAGGTAAAGGATGTGGAAGCGGCGGTGCTTGCCAACCCGGATGCAAAAGCAATATTGGTGAATAATCCCACCTATTACGGGATCTGCTCGGATTTAAGAGAGATCACAAGAATCGCGCATGCACATGATATGCTTTGCCTGGCGGACGAGGCCCATGGAACCCATTTTTACTTTAGTGATGATCTGCCGGTTTCCGCAATGGCTGCAGGTGCCGATATTGCAGCGGTTTCTATGCATAAATCCGGAGGAAGCCTTACACAGAGCAGCTTCCTGCTTACAGGACCGAAAGTCTCTGCCGGTTACATGAGACAGATCATCAATCTGACCCAGACCACCAGTGCATCCTATCTTTTGATGTCCAGTCTTGATATTTCCAGAAGAAATCTGGCACTGCACGGGAGGGAGAAGTTTGCGGATGTGGTAAAGCTGGTGGAGTATGCCCGAAAAGAGATCAATGCGATCGGTGGCTATTATGCATATTCCAGTGAATTGATCAATGGGGATAGTGTATTTGACTTTGATGTGACGAAGTTGGCGGTTCATACATTGGATATCGGTCTGGCCGGTATCGAGGTGTATGATCTCTTAAGAGATGAATATGAGATTCAGGCGGAATTCGGAGACCTTGCTAATATTCTTGCATACGTTTCCATTGGAGACCGGAAGCAGGAAATGGAACGTCTGGTATCCGCTCTTATGGAGATACGGAGACGCTTCGGCGGGAAAAACAGCGGAAATCTGATGACCCAGGAATACTTCGAACCGGATGTGGCAGTTTCTCCGCAGGAGGCTTTTTATTCGGAAAAAGAATCGTTGCCTCTGGACGAGACAGAAGGGCGTATCTGCAGTGAATTCGTAATGTGTTATCCGCCGGGGATTCCGATTCTGGCGCCGGGTGAACGGATCACAAAGGAGATTCTGGAGTACATTCACTATGCCCGGGAAAAGGGCTGCAGCCTGACAGGACCGGAGGACGAACAGATCCTGCGATTGAATGTGCTTTTGCGGGATGAATCATCGACAGGGAGATAGGAAGGAGGCTTTTCATGGAATTTTGGTATTCGGAACAGCATAC
>JABUSW010000311.1 GCA_021443885.1 Blautia sp. | reverse complement strand
GGAAGGAACAGCCCCGGATCATCTCTCTCCACAGGCTGTAAACAAAGCGATCCTGGGATCACCGAATTGCCGGAGCTCGGGTTAAAAATACACTACCATTTCCTTCGTTCATATGCAGGTTTCATATCATTATATGAATTAACTTCGAAATATCTTCAGTATTACCTTTCCATAGTCTGCACAAATTTCATTTAACCAGATTTCCTTGATGGTTTTATCAATTCTCTGAATAACATTCTGATCAATACCCATTTTCTACCCCTTTATCGCATCAAGTATCGGAATATGTATACTTTCGGTATTAAATTCCTTTACAACATCGTAGAAATCTCGTAACTCCTGACTTGAGACATTCCTTGATAGAAATTCAGTGTTGCAAGCATATAATGCTTCTTGTAATGATTTGTCCGTGAAATCATTCCCTATAGATTGTAAAAAAGCTCACTTAAATAGTTCATAACTGGTCTCCCTTCGGTTTTTCTAATTATACGTTCAGTGGAAACCCGTCTGCAACAATAGTTTATCGAAAAAGTTCGACGCATTTCGAGAATTTAATGTCATTGCCCAATTAAAATACTCATTAATTTCATTTTATCGATCATATATCCATTCAGTACATTTGCCTTTTTCATGCAATGATTCTTGTTTTTCTGTCTGCTGCGATTACAATGATGGCATCCATAGGAACTCCAAGCACAACAGATAGCACAACCAGATTGTCAACAGATGGCATAGCCGTTCCATGCTGCCATTTATAGATTGCCTGAGGAGTGGCAAAACCAAATATACTCTGCAGATCTCTTACCGTAAGACCTGCCTCTTCTCTCAGTCTCATTATATTTTTTCCCGTTGCCACCATATCAATAGCAGGCATTACGGATATAGTAGAAGAGTCAAACATTTCTTCCTCCTTTTCTGCTTCCGCAGACAGAGAAAGACACTCTCTGTCTACTCAGATGCTTTAAAATTATAAACAGGTTTCATGATATCAATGACATCTACCGAGTCTCTGATCACATCGATAATATCTGCCAGACTCTTGTACGCCATTGGTGCCTCATCCAATGTATTTTCATTAATTGACGTGCTATAGATTCCCTTCATTGTCTCTTTGTACTCGTCCAGGCTAAGTTCATATTTTGCTTTCGTTCTGGACATAATTCTTCCGGCTCCGTGCGGCGCAGAATAATTCCATTCCGGATTTCCTTTACCAACTGCCAATACGCTTCCATCTCTCATATTGATCGGAATCAGTACCTTCTCTCCGTCATGTGCTGCAATTGCACCCTTTCTCAATATCATTTCATTGGTATCAATGTAATTATGAATCGTATGGAAAGCTTCGTATCCTCTCATTCCGGTCCTCCCGAGGATCGTCTCAGCCATTTTCTCTCTGCTTCGTCTTGCAAATGCCTGACAAATCTCCACATCGTGAAGATAATCCTGCAGGTATTTTCCACTTAAATAACACAGATCCTCCGGTATGTCTGACGCGTTCTCGATGAACTGTTGCTGTAACTGTTTCAGAGCCTGCTGTATTTCTTTTCTGCGCCCCTGCTCCTTGAAAGTTCTGATGATCATATCACGCTTTTTCAGGTATTCTCCGTATCCACGGTCAAGATCGACAGCCAGTTTCTGGTAAAACTCTGCAACCTGTTTTCCAAGATTTCTCGATCCGGAATGTATGATCAGGTATTTTGTTCCGTCGGAAGCTTCATCAATCTCAATAAAGTGATTGCCACCGCCAAGCGTTCCTAAAGATCTCTCCAGCCTCTTAGTATCCTTCAGCTCCCTGTAACAAAGAAGTGCAGTCAGATCAAACCTCTCCTGGCGTTCTTCCCATACATTCATTCCGGATGGAATAAAATGAGCTGCTTCGTCAACCTTTGCAAAGTCGATCTCTGTCCGTCCCAGATTGACAGCATACATGCCACAGCCGATATCTACTCCCACAACGTTCGGTACAGCCTTATCTGTTATTGTCATCGTAGTCCCAATCGTACATCCTTTTCCCGCATGAACATCCGGCATGATACGGATTCTGGAGCCGTCAGTCATTTCATAATCACACATCCGTCTGATCTGCTCAATCGCTTCATCCTCTATTACATTTGCATAGCAGACAGCTGTATTTACTTTTCCTTTAATATCAATCCGATCCATTCTTTCGTCACCTTCTTTCTTCATACATTGAACAGTACACCTGGAGAGACTTGAACTCTCACATTCTTACGAATTGCGGGGTTTAAACCCGGTGCGTCTTCCAATTCCGCCACAGGTGCATATGCGGTTCTTTACATTGAACATATAAGACCCATTTTCTGATTACCGCTGAGCCACAAAAAAACCGCCTTCTCTGTGTATCCACACAAGATAAGCGGTTCTAAAATCCATGTATCCGGTTTTCTTTTCCTGTTATCTATAACAGGACACCTTCCTTCATCAAGTATTTCGTCCATGCTCATTCTTATCTGAATACACGAAAACAAAGCCCCACTCTATCGTACGAACGAGTGCTGCATATTCTAAGCTTTCCGTGTTCAAATAAGCTGAATAAATCGCTTTGGACATCTTTTTCCCTTTCCCGGAACCTTATCATTGGATCCGCTTTCTTCTTTTCACCTTGTACTTTATCACAGTTTTCTTTCTATGTCATTATACTTGTGG
>JABUSW010000278.1 GCA_021443885.1 Blautia sp. | reverse complement strand
GGCTGCTCTATATACAGCTTCCCACCATGCATATCGATGACTTTCTTCGTTACACTCAAACCAAGACCACTTCCGCCCCGGCGATTTCTCGACTCATCCCCCATGACGAAAGGATCAAAAATGGTATCCATCAGCGATTCATCAATTGGATTACCGGAATCCATCACTCGAATCGTGGACGCACTGAGTTCTCTTGTAATGCTGACCATGATCATGGTTCCCGCATCGTTATGACGTACTGCGTTTGTGACCAGATTCGTAATAGATCGGGAAAATTGCGCACGGTCCAGATTCGCGAAAATCGTTTCCTCCGGAATATCCATATCCAGATCCATTCCTGCATTCTCGATATCCGTATACGCCCCCGCCACGATCTGAAGCACAAGGTTTGTCATATTGACCTTCTCCAGCTTTAAGGAGAATCCCTCGCTGTCCATCTTTACATAATTGAACAGCATCGTGATCAGCTCACTCATTTCCAGTGATTTTCTGTGAATGGAAGCCAGGTATTGTTTTTGCTTGTCCGGATCCTTCACCATGCCATCATTTAACGCCTGGGCATATCCTGCCATGGTCGTAATCGGCGTCTTCAGGTCATGGGTGATATCGGATAAAAGAAGATTCCGCCGCTTCGTGAATTCATCTCTTTGCCGCTTATCGTAATCACGGACCTCTTCCAGTTTCTTTACTACCACTCCGCTATAATACAGCACTCCGATCACATATGGCAAAACATAAGTACATATAATGACGAACAACAGCATCATCAAAATGGTTCTGTGTCCTCCGGAAAGGCTGCTGAAGTATGGCATATCGGAAAGCAGATATTTGTTCAGAAATACGGAAATGGCATTTGATGCGCCAAAGGGCAGCCCCTGGCAAAGTCCCGTCAGAATCGTATACAAAGCAAGACGGAGCAAAGTGAGCAGGTTCATGTCAAAAGCCTGTTTTCCCCAATTCAGTTCTGTTCCGAAATATTCATTGATCAAAGGCAGCGCAAACTGTCCGAACAGAAGGTTGATGATCCCCTCACTGATCAGAACAAAGATCATGACCTTCATGAGCCGCAAAATCAAAAACCGCTTCAGATGCTCAAGCTCTTTTGGCATATCTTTCTGTTCCATGACAGCTTACTCCCTTGGTTTTTCCATACGGTATCCAAGCCCCCGGATGGTGCGGATATATTCTGAAACATCACTGCTTAGTTTACTTCTTAATTTGCTGATGCAAACCATTACATTGTTGTCATCTTCCATATACATCTCTTCCCAGCCGGCCTGGAAAATCTGCTCTTTTGTAAATACCTTTCCGGGATGCTCCATGAACAGTTTCATGATGCGAAACTCCACAGAGGAAAGGTCGATCTTATCATCTCCGCGATACAAGACGCAGCTGTCGAGATCCAGAACCAGATCCTTTACTTTCAGCTGTTCGATCACAACTTCATTTTTCGCTCCCAGAGAGTAAAACCTTCGAATGTTGGAATTTACCCGGGCAACCGCTTCCAACGGATTAAAGGGTTTCGTCAGATAATCGTCTGCCCCGATATCAAGACCCAGAATCTTATCTGCATCGGTATCCTTTGCTGACAATATCATAGCCGGAATATTACTAAACTCACGAAGCTTTTTTAAAACACTTAATCCATTCATCCCCGGCATCATGACATCCAGCACGGCAAGATCGATCTTCTCCTTTTTCAATATCGATAATGCCTCAAGTCCATCCTTTGCCTCGATGACATGATAGCCTCCATTTTCCAGATAAAGGCAAAGCAGCTCCCGGATCTCTGCCTCATCATCCGCAATCAAAATCGTATACGTCATAGTTCTGTCCTATTACAGATTTATTCCATCTTACGCTCTTTCTTCAGCTCGTTGTATAAACCTGCCCCTGTTAATTGTTTGTATGGTGTAACGTAGAATATATTCAGGATGTAAAGGGTCATTACTCCAAGAATATCCCACGGAAGAAAGGATAGATCCAGCAGAAAGGCTTTCCATTTGTTACCGGTCATCATTTCCTTGCTTAAGCGAAATGCTTCTTCCTTGTCCATGTCTGGTTTCTCCCCTAAAATGTAAGGGATCATACGATACTCATATGACTTTACAATTCCAGGGACAACCAGAAGCAGCGTCCACAAAAATGTGTATACATCCCGGTAAAAGAGTACCGTCACGCCGTTTTTATATCCTTTATCGTAAGTATAACACACTTCTTTGATATCTGCATTCTCAAATAAATTTCTATAATAAAATCTTTTGCATCCGATGGTTGCCGGATTGATCAACAATACATGTATGAAAAATAACAGTGCCGCTGCGGAGATAATTGCAAGAATGGACACAACTCCGATTGCAATAAAAGTTGCTGTAGAGAACTCCGATATTTTCTCCTTAAAATTCTTCAAACCAGCCAGACGGCTCTGATAAGAGGAGCTGCCAAAGAAGCTTGCTCCGTAACCTCCAATAAATCCTGTGCCCACGATGGCCGTGACAACACTGATCAATACACACTTCCAGTAATTTTTCCGAAATCTTTCTTTCGCCGTTTCTTTCAGATGAACTCTGTTCCAGGTATTCATCATAACTCCTCCCTTGTCTCCTCTTCATATATTGAAAATAACTGCCCTCTCTCCAAAGTGCAGAACGCAGAATAAAGCGTGCCG
>JABUSW010000295.1 GCA_021443885.1 Blautia sp. | reverse complement strand
AATCTGAAAGAATTTCTGGAGCAGCTGGTTCAGGAAGGAATTGTGACTTTATAAAGGAATGAGTGGTTTTGGCAAATAAACGTAAGTTGTCGGCAGGGTGCCGGAGAAGAAAAGAGAAAGACAGCAGGTAGAAAGCGGAAAGAAAGCCGATAGAAAGTCGGGTAGGAAAATCAGCAGAAGGATGGGAACAATGACGGACCTGAAAGTAAATATTGCGGGATTTATTTTTCTGATACACGCCCGGTATCCGGACTTGCCGGAACGCTGCCGGGACTACGTGACGGATGCAAAAGGGGCAGATCTGGAGATTGCGATTTCGGATGAAGAGATTGCTTATGAACGGGAGAAGGCCAGACGGGAGGCAGAGCTGGAGGCGATTCCCTGCGAAGAGTACACGCCCGGGCAGCTGGAGGAGACGGCGGTTTACCGGAAGATTGCCGTTTATTTGTCATATCAGGATGCCTGTGTGTTTCATGGGGCGTTGATCGGACTGCACGGACAGGGCTATTTGTTCACGGCGAAGAGTGGCACCGGCAAGACCACCCACATTCGTAACTGGGTCCAGGAGTTTCCGGAGACCATTATCGTCAATGGGGATAAGCCGGTTTTGCGAATGCGAAACGGACGCCTGATGGCATATGGTACCCCCTGGGCCGGGAAAGAGGGCTATCAGGAGAACATGGCGGTGGAATTAAAAGCTGTGATACTCCTGAAGCGCGGGATGGACAACCGGATCCGGAAGCTGGATTTTGCGTCGGCTTTTCCGGTGCTGGTGTCCCAGACGTATCGACCGGAGGATGGCTTTGGACTGAAACGCGTAGTGGAGCTTGCGGGTAAAATGGCGAAATGTACGGAATTTTACGAGTTGGAATGCACGATGGATCCGGTTTCTGCCCGGGTGGCATATGCGGGGATTCGGGATTGCGATGTGAGGTGACGAGATGGCGGAGCATTCCACATTTGAAGAAGAATTAAACAGGAAAGGGCATATCGTCTATACGAATCATGGCGTCAGTATGCTGCCATTGCTGCGGCAGGGCAGGGATGTCATGATCATCGAGAAGAAAGGACCAAATCGGTGCGGGAAGTACGATGTGGTGCTTTTTAAAAGACCGAATGGGCAGTATATCCTGCATCGGATCCTGAAGGTCCGGGAACAGGATTACTACATCGTGGGCGACAACTGCAGAAAGGGAGAGTATGTCCGGGAGGAGCAGATTCTGGGAATTCTTACCGGTATTGTCCGAAAACAGAAACGAATCAACGTGACAGACAGAACGTATCGGCTTTATGTCCATCTGTGGTGTGATCTGTTTCCGATACGATCGCTGCTGATCCTTTTGCGGGAGCTTTTACAGGGGTTCTGCTGAAGCACCCTGCACCGGAGCTTCTGCAGAACGGAAGCGGCAAAGAGGTAAGCTGCGGAAGGACCGCAGAAGAGCGCGAAAGAAAGCAGAAAAGCGGCCGCACAACTCGTTCGCAAATCTTCTTTGTGAATTGCGGTTTACGGAAACTATGTACGTTAGCGAGGGAAGTTATGACACATGATCTTTACATAAAGAGCAACCAAAGACAATACGAGATTATTGATTATCTGAAGGGATTTTCGATCATTACGATCGCATTGGGGCATCTGATCCAGTGCCTGGATATTCCGGGCATGATCTATACTCTGTCCAGTCTGGGAGGAACCGGCGTGCACGTATTCTTCTTGTGCTCCGGCTTCGGATTGTATGCTTCGCACAGAAAAAAAGAACTCCGTTTTCCGGAGTTCATTAAGAAGCGCTTTCTGAAGATCTATCTGCCATATATTTTCGTGGTTCTGATTTTGTTTTTTCTTCCCTTTACTTTTGATGGGAGCTTTCGGGAACGGGTCGTTGCATTGTTGAGCCATGTGTTCCTGTTCAAGATGTTTGTCCCGGAACTGGAAGGCAGCTTCTGTTATCCCTTCTGGTATATGTCGACGCTGTTTCAGTTCTATCTGCTTTTCATTCCGCTGTGTAATCTGAAGAAGCGGATGAAGACCCGAACCTTTGTGATCATCTGCGTTGGTGCAAGCGTTCTGTGGTGGATCCTGTCGGTGTCTCTTGGAATTGCTTCCGAGCGGATCTGGGGCAGCCTTTTCCTGCAGTATCTTTGGGAGTTTGCCATCGGTATGGCCCTTGCAGAGTATCTTGCCGGGAAAGATCTGAAGGTGAAATTATGGGTTCTGGCTGCAGTGGCCGGCATCGGACTGGCGACTGGGGGATTTCTGGCCGTTAAGGGTGGATTCCTGAAATCCTTTAATGATTTTTTCCTGATGAGCGGTTATCTCAGTGCGGCAGTGATCTTATATTTATTTCTTCCTTTTGTTAAGAAGATCTGCCTGCAGGTGAATCAGATATCCTATGAATTATATCTGGTACACGATAATTGCAACCGGGCAGTTTTCATTTATATTTATGGGGCGCTGATCTCAAATCAATATGTGGCAGCCGTGGTGGCTCTTGTAATCGGTCTGGTGGTGGCTGTTATATTCAATCGTATGATACGGAAGGCGAGCCGGCTCGCCATGTAGGCGGTTCAGCTTTTACCCAACAGCAGCAGGCGCAGGAGCTTGAACCGGTCCACGATCTTTTCCAGCAACAGGGGAACCGCGATTCCTATTACAAAGCACACAACCACCATAAC
>JABUSW010000241.1 GCA_021443885.1 Blautia sp. | reverse complement strand
AGGGGGTGAAAGCCCCCTTTAAATTTTGAGGGGGTACTTATCTCAAAAACTGAAAAATTACGCCATCCCATTTTTACCTCTTAAATTCTGATAAAAGTGGGGATCGGCTAATTTTTGAATTTTCTAGAAAAAGAAAAAACCTTTCTGCTAGGGTAGATGTGTCGAATAACTACCTGCAGAAAGGAGGGTTAAGATCCCTAAAAATATTATCATAGGACTCTTGGGTTTAGAACCAGATGAAATTGAGAGAATTGAATGTTGCCATCAGGGTAATATCTTCTATGTCTACTTACGGTTAAAGAGAACACTCATAAAATGTCCGCATTACCAATCAAATTCCTCCATCTTTCGAGAGTACCGGAAACAACCTATATCACTGTGTTTGTCAGAAAACCAACGACATAATAGTAGTCTCCATTCCATACAAGCTTGTACGGGCTGAGAACATCCGTTAATCCCTGGTGCCGGTCCTTCTTTTCCTTTTTTACATTGTATGTAAAATACCGGAATGCAATCTTCTTTTTTTGATTGATTGCTGTGTTAATGGTGTCCACAATTTGCAAAACCAGATCATTACTCCCTTTAACTCGTCGCTCAACCTCAATATTACGGACAAGTTCCTTTGAAGCAAACGGACCCGCAAGTCCAGCAAGCTTTTTTGCTAATGCTTTACTCTTATCCTTGCTGATGAACTTGGAAGATTCAACTGCGTCAATCAGTATCTTAAGCTCTGCCAAATCAAATTCCCGGCGGACAAAATGGTACTAGTTCTGAGAAAATTTCACGAACTCAATATCATATTCTGCTTCTATGAGAAGGTCTATGTCTTCTTTGATGGTCTTCCTGTATGAGTCAATGCCATAATCATCCTTGAGCACCTTCAAAATCTGCGCAATGGTAAGAGAATGGTTTCATCTGTGTTTTTTTCAGGATTTCCAGTATATGGAGTTGCCTGAGTTTGTTTGTACTTTCTATATATTCTCGCCCTTCCTTCTGCCGGAATTCACAAGGAAACTCCGTCAGACCTGACGATTCTACTGTAAATTATGGCATTATGTTCATCAACATTGTGCCTGCATCCTTGAGCCACTTGTCCCACTTCCAATACTCAGGAAACACCCGGAGCACTTCTGCGTAAAACCTTTCCGAATGATTCATTTCTTTACGGTGACAAAGCTCGTGAGCGACCACACTGTCAATGACCTCTGGTGGAGTGAGCATCAATATGCAGTTAAAATTCAGATTGCCTTTGCCGCTGCAGCTACCCCATTTTGAGCGCTGATTACGGATAGTTATTCTGCCATACATCACACCGATAAGAGGGGCATAATGCGAGACACGTTCGGGTATAACCTTCAAGGCCTTATCCGCCAGCTCTCTGACCTCATCCATTGTCAACTTCTCAACACTAGCTAATGCTTACTGTTCAGCCTGTGCCTCAGCCAAATGCTTCTTCAATCCAAGCTTTATTCTCCAACATGCAGGCATTAATCTGCTCGTTAGTGGCCTGCAATGGAGCCCGGATAATCAGCTTATTATTCTTGATTTCAATCGCCATGGATTTGCGATTACTGCGAATTACCGCAAGCACCATGCAGGCGCCTCTTTCTTATTTCTTTTTGTTGAGATGTCTTAACTCACGATAAAGCATATCCGCCAATGTGTGCATAATAGCATTATATTTTCCCTGGTCCTCAAACAAGGTAGTATACGTTTCCTGAGACTCCATATAGCTGTCTTGAGCTGCGGTGCTGAATGCCTGCGGGAAGATACTCTCGGCAAAAATCTGTGGATCGGATGACAACGCCATGTTGGTAAGCTTCTCATCTCCGCGCAGTTTATTAGCAAGAGCTCCAATCATAACCTTGTCGGCTTCAGTAAACTCACCCTTATACCGCTCGTTAATTCTGTCGATGATCTCATCCAGCGGGTCTTTCTCCTCGGATTTTCCCGCGCCTTTGGGCTCCGCTGCCGTATAAATGCCACTATCACCGCCAAGGCTAATGTCGCCCTCGAAAGTTTTCTCCAGCTTATACATCTCCAAAGAGAGCATTTTCTCAATGTCCTCCATGGGAACCACTTCAGTTGGCAACATACCTACCAGATAAGAGCAGTAGATGTACTCCTTATGCAGGTCTTTGTCGAACATCCTGACAATTTGCGAAACGTAGCGGTACCACTTGCAGAAGTTCCGCATGGTCCGCCGAATCTGATACCGTTCGTCATCGGTTTTGCCATGATAGCGCTGGATTGCCGGGAAGAGCTTGCTGGCAAGCTTGCCTTGTGCCTCAGAACCCTGTGCTCCGTGGGAGAAATAGACTTCGCAGAACAACTGGATATCGTTGTATCCGTAGATCTGATATCCCAGGAGTTCTTTTTCAACCTTATACAACAAATCCGTGTTGACTTCTTCCTCCAGAATGGTCTGGTGGTAGAACACTTGGAAATCTTCCTGAACCGCCTCTTTCTCGTTTGCAAAGTCCAAGACAAAGGTGTCATTCTTGCCAGGGCAGGTGCGGTTCAAGCGGCTGAGCGTCTGCACTGTTTTTACACTGCGCAGCTTCTTATCTACAATCATAGTGTGCAGCAGCGGCTCATCAAATCCTGTCTGGTACTTTTCGGCAACAATCAAAATATTGAAGTTGTCGTGGAACTCCTGCTTGGTCTGATTTTCCTGGATATGGCTGCCGTCGGTCACGATA
>JABUSW010000168.1 GCA_021443885.1 Blautia sp. | reverse complement strand
AGACGCTCTTTCTTGTAGGTACCTGCTGTCGGATGCTGGAAACGTGTCGGGTTTGTGGAGTTACCTGTGATGGAAACGTCAACACCTTCTTTCCACATGATTGCTACGCCTTCCGGAACGCTGTTAGCGCCGTAGCAGTTAACTTTTGCACGGAGTCCTTCGGAATAGGATTTACGATAAACTTCTTTAACTTCGTTTTTATATGGATCGTATTCTGTCTCAACGTATGTGAATCCGTTGATACGGGCAATGATCTGTGCAGCATCTTTTCCAAGGCCGTTCAGGATAACACGAAGCGGTTTCTGACGAACTTTGTTTGCTTTTTCAGCGATACCGATCGCACCTTCTGCAGCTGCGAAGGACTCGTGTCCTGCAAGGAAAGCGAAGCAGTCAGTATCTTCTTCCAGAAGCATTTTACCAAGGTTACCATGTCCAAGACCTACTTTACGAGTATCTGCTACAGAACCCGGGATACAGAAAGCCTGAAGACCTTCGCCGATTGCAGCTGCAGCATCCGCTGCTCTGCGGCAATCCTTCTTAATTGCAATAGCAGCGCCTACAATGTAAGCCCAGCATGCGTTTTCAAAACAGATTGGCTGAATGCCTTTGATCTGATTGTATACATCAAGACCAGCGTCTTTTGTAATCTTTTCCGCTTCTTCCAGAGAAGCAATTCCATAATTGTTCAGGACAGCATTGATCTGGTCAATACGTCTCTCATAAGATTCAAATAAAGCCATTGATATGTCCTCCTATTATTCTTTTCTCGGATCGATGATCTTAACAGCGTCTGCTACACGGCCGTACTGACCTTTTGCTTTCTCCCATGCTGTATTCGGGTCGTCACCTTTTTTGATAAAGTCTGTCATTTTGCCAAGGCTTACGAACTGATAGCCGATGATCTGATTGTCTTCATCCAGAGCGATACCGGTAACGTAACCTTCTGCCATTTCCAGATAACGAGGACCTTTTTCAAGAGTACCATACATTGTACCAACCTGAGAACGAAGTCCTTTGCCAAGGTCTTCCAGACCAGCGCCAACTACAAGGCCGCCTTCTGAGAAAGCGGACTGAGAGCGTCCATAAACGATCTGCAGGAAAAGCTCTCTCATAGCTGTATTGATCGCATCACAAACAAGGTCAGTATTCAGAGCTTCCATAACAGTAAGACCCGGAAGAATCTCTGCTGCCATAGCTGCAGAATGAGTCATACCAGAGCAACCGATGGTCTCAACAAGTGCTTCCTGGATGATACCTTCTTTAACATTCAGAGTAAGCTTGCAAGCACCCTGTTCCGGAGCACACCAGCCAATACCATGTGTAAAACCGGAAATATCCTTAACTTCTTTAACCGGCACCCATTTTGCTTCTTCAGGAATCGGGGCAGCACCATGATGCACGCCCTGTGCCACTGGACACATTTCTTCTACTTCGCGTGAATAAATCATTATAAAACTCCTTTCAAGTTTAAGTTAGCTTTGATGATGCGGACATACGCATAACATCTTATCGACATTTTCTCACAAAACAAAGCATTCGTCTAGTAATATTTCTTTAAAAATGAGTTAATTTTGATTAAGTGTCAAAACAGGTTTCCCACGATTTGCTTGCACATGAATGGGAGAATGAGTTCTCTAAGAACCAAAATTAAAACGCAATCTTAATGGATAATTGTGCTATAATAAGTGTTGGTAATTATTATCCGCCAAAGGAGAGTCCAATGATATGAATGCTAAAAACAATGTTTCTCTTCCAGAATCTGTCTTTCCGGCACAGATGCAGATACTTAGCGGAAGTGCCCTTAAGCTTATTGCCATCCTTACAATGCTGATCGATCATACAGGCGTGATCATACTTTCTAAGATCCCGGCAGGTTCCGAGCCGTTGTTCACTCTTTTTGGAAAAGATTACACGCTGTATATGCTTTCCCGGAACATCGGAAGAATCGCGTTTCCGATTTTCTGCTTTTTATTGCTTGAAGGAATCAAATACACCCGAAGCCGCATAAAATACGCCTTAAACCTGCTGCTGTTTGCATTCGTTTCAGAAATTCCCTGGGACATCTGGCACTTCAATGGTTTTTCTTTTGATAAACAGAACGTATTTTTCACTTTATTTCTTGGTATGTGTGCGATTTGTGCAATTGAATATTTTCAGGATAACCAGGGCTTTCAGCTGCTTGCAATGCTTCTTTTCCTGTTTCTTGCAAAAAAATGCAACGCTGATTATGGCTGGAAGGGTTATGTTTTTATTCTGATCATGTATTTTCTGAAGGAGCGCAGGGTTGCCCAGGCCTTTCTTGGTTCCTGCTGGCTGGCTTATGAGTGGAGAGCCTGTTTTGCGTTTATACCGATCAATATGTATAACGGAAAGAGGGGTTTTATCCGAGGAAAACCAGGAAAATACCTGTTCTATGCATTTTATCCCCTTCACATATGTGTTTTGCTTTGGATTCGGAAATATTTCTTACATATGTAATGCGTTGTGGAAAAGGGGCTCTTTATGTCCTTAAATGTTTTGATGCGCAGCCGGATTATCACGGAGAAAAGGAAGCCGACTTATATACACAGCCAGCTTCCTTTTCTTTCCCTTTATCCAAGATATGCACTTTGCACGATTTCATTTCCCCGCAGATTCTCAGCAGTATCCGTCAGGACGATATTGCCAGTCTCAAGAACGTAGCCGCGATCAGCCACTTTCAATGCTTT
>JABUSW010000355.1 GCA_021443885.1 Blautia sp. | reverse complement strand
TTTGTTGGACTTTTGGATAATATTATGATCGGCAGCGTTGGTACGACGCAGATGTCAGGAGCTTCCATTGTAAACCAGTTGATCTTTGTTTATAATCTTTGCTTATTTGGAGCTGTTTCCGGAGCTGGTATTTTTACCGCACAATACTTCGGAAATAAAGATATGGAAGGGGTTCGATCCACTTTTCGTTATAAGCTGTGGATCTGCTTTCTGATTACGATATCTGCTGTTTTCATTTTTCTGGCAAAGGGAGATTCGCTGATTCAGATATACCTGAAAGGGGAAGGAAGTGCAACAGACGCAGCAGCTACATTGGAATATGGAAGACAGTATCTGCGGATCATGCTTGCTGGACTGCCGCCATTTATGTTGGGAATGGTTTATTCCAGCACTTTGCGGGAAGGTGGTAAAACCATGCTGCCAATGAAGGCCGGAATTACAGCAGTGTTTGTAAATCTGGTGTTTAATTATCTGTTGATATTTGGAAGGTTTGGTTTTCCGCAGCTGGGAGTACGAGGGGCTGCGATTGCAACGGTATTCTCACGTTATGTTGAACTGATCATCATTTTTGTTGGAACACACTTTAGTAAAGGAGGAGAGGCGTTTACGGTTGGACTATACCGAACAATGCTGATTCCCGGAAGGCTGATTCGAAAATACTTTATCAAGGGTATTCCTTTGATGCTGAATGAATCATTATGGGCATCCGGCATTGCAATTCTCGCTCAGTGTTATTCATTGAGGAGTCTTGATGTCGTTCCGGCAATGAATATCAATAATACCATTGGGAATGTTTTTAATATTGTATTTATCGCTTTAGGAGAATGCGTAGCAATTGTTGTTGGCCAATATTTAGGTGCCGGTGATATGGAGAATGCCCGGGATACGGATAATAAGCTGATCGTTTTCTCGGTATTCTGCTGCAGTATCGTGGCGATCGTGATGTTTATACTTGCACCGTTTTTTCCGAGGATGTATAATACAACACCGGAGATTCGAAATCTTGCGAAGAGCTTTATCATGGTTACGGCTGCCTTTCTTCCTTTGCATGCTTTTGTGCATGCTTCCTATTTTACACTGCGTTCCGGAGGGAAGACATTTATTACCTTTTTATTTGATTGCGTCTATGTATGGGTGGTGGATGTGCCATTGGCGTTTTATTTAAGCAGGTATACTTCTCTGCCCATTCTGAGTATCTTTATGATTGTGCAGGCGATGGAAATTGTTAAGTGTGTTATAGGTTTTGTATTAGTGAAAAAGGGTATCTGGATGCAAAATATTGTGGAAGAATAATTGAATTTTATAAGAATTAGTGTTATAATATTTTGGCTGTTAGGCTGAGATGAAGGAGATTTATATAGAAAAGAGGAAGAGAGATGAGCGATAAAACACTTTTGGACCAGTGGCGTGATATGGCTTATGATCAGCAGGCTGACCGTAATGTGCTTCAGAAATTCTGGGCAACCTACTTTGGAATTGAAAAGGGAATTTATGAAAAACTTCTTACGAATCCGGACGAAGTTGTGACAGGAACTGTTAAAGAATTAGCAGAGAAATATGGACAGGAAGTACTTACAATGGTTGGTTTTCTGGATGGTATCAATGACAGTCTGATCAATCCGAATCCGATTGAAACCATGGACGAGAATACGGTTGTGAATCTTGGATTTGACAAAGAATTGCTGTATAAAAACATGGTTGACGCAAAAGCCGATTGGCTTTATGAACTGCCGCAGTGGGAAGAGATCTTTACAGCGGATAAGAGAAAGGAATTGTATCTGATTCAGAAGAAATCCGGAACTATCGTTAAAGAGAAGAAAATCGGACGTAATGATCCATGCCCATGTGGAAGCGGCAAAAAGTATAAACATTGCTGCGGAAGAAATTGATGATTTTATGCACAGCAATCTCTTTGCTGTGCATTTTTTATTATCTCGTCATCGTTTTGTATGCAGGGATCACCGCAGATTTTGCCTGGATCTGGATTACGGGTGGAATCTGGTTTGGAACCTATGCAATCCTTCTTTGGTTTGGCAGGGAGATGGCATTGCCGCTTATCAATACATGTAAAAACATATTTCTGGTGTTAACGATAACTGGTTTGATCGGTCTTTTCGGATTAAGCCTTATTGTTCGAAAAGGAATGATAACAGCACCGAAAGAAAAACTTGATTATGTGATTGTTTTAGGTGCACAGGTAAAAAAGGACCGGCCTTCCAAGGCTTTGATGAAACGTTTGCAAAAAGCTCTGGAGTTTTACAAGGAAAACCCTGATGTATTGCTCATTCTGTCCGGAGGAATGGGAGATGGGGAAGATATTACGGAAGCGGAGTGCATGCGAAGATATCTTGTACAAAATGGCGTGGATGAAAAACATCTTATCTTAGAAGAGAACTCAACAACCACAAAAGAGAATCTGATATTCTCGGATAGGATTACAGGGTGCGCTGAACACAAGACGGCAATAGTATCGAATGATTTTCACATAGCGAGATCCATATTATTAGCAGAAAAACTGGGATATTTAGAGGTGACCGGGCTGCCGGCAGAGTCTGATTTTATCATGCAGCTGCACTACATTATACGGGAAGATTTTGCACTGATTAAGGAAAAATTGTGGGGGAATATATAGTTCCGGCACTTGATTTTTTAGCTGGAAAGCTTTATTATTGAAAAATTACAGGGGCTTTTTGCATTAAGGAGGAAGAAAAATGATTATTAA
>JABUSW010000006.1 GCA_021443885.1 Blautia sp. | reverse complement strand
AGGTGATTTTTAATCATCAGATTATAGGTTTTTCGGTCTTGATAAGACTTCCAGTTTTGAAGACTTTAAGCAGAAATATTTGAAACTTCCTGAAAAAGCTGATACAATGAAAACAGATATAGCTTCCATAAGAAGTGAAATCAAATCCATTAGGGCAGAAATAAGGAATACAGGACGGGATGTGATGTCTGCAAGATTGTCAGAATCTGATGAGGGAATGATAGGAGGATATAATACCAACGCAACCGGGCTATCCCTATGATGAGGAAAGACCTGCAGGAAATCGTATTACCTTGGGGAAATAGCCGGTTTAATTAAGCAACGAGGGGGTGAAATCATGGCATACAGCGAACTCGTAAAGAACTTCAACCGCATTCGAGATTATATGCGGGAGTTCTATGTCTATGGCTTTAAGCGCAGAGACGAATACACGAAGAAGAGTGCCCGTTCATATGATGATGAGCGCCGGAGACTGGAAAGCTGGCTGGGAGATTATATGCAGTTCCGTCAGACCGCTGACGGAAAGAATGTTTTCCTCTCTATCGACAGCCGGGTTTCACGTCACAACCCTTTATATAAAGCGTGGAAAGCAAAAAGCTTTACGGACGGAGATATAACGCTCCATTTCATTTTGATGGATATTCTTTCTGATCCGAGTGTAAGCTTCAGTATTTCGGAGATTACAGACAGGATTGATACATACCTCTCTGTGTTTTCCGAACCCAGAATGTTCGATGAATCTACAGTGAGAAAGAAGCTGAAGGAATACATCAAAGAAGGGCTTGTGGTTTCTGAGAAAAGCGGAAAAACCATGCTGTACAGCAGAGCCCCGGCTGCGGAGCTGCCGGACACAGACGTACTCGATTTCTTTTCTGAAATTGCTCCGTGCGGCGTGGTGGGTTCTTTCCTTCTCGACAAAACCGGTGAGCACGAAGAGCACTTCGCCTTCAAACATCACTACATAACAAGCGCCCTTGACAGTGACATTCTTTGTGATCTGTTTATCGCCATGAGAGAAAAAAGGAATGTCACGTTGGAAAGCATTAATCGGCGTAAAGATTGGATTACGGAGAACCATGTTGTTCCTCTTAAAATAATGATCAGCGTTCAAAGCGGCCGACAGTATTTAATGGCCTTTGTTCCTCGGTTTAACAGAATCACATCATTTCGAACAGATAACATTGTTTCCGTGAAAATCGATGATACTGCAGAGCGGTTTGATGAACTACGGGACGTTTTGAAAGGTATGCTGCCTCACATGTGGGGAGTCAGTACGCAAAGCCTGTCCGGAGACAGAATGGAGCATGTTGAGTTTGTGATTCGATATGCCGATGACGAAGGATACATCCCTCAGAGACTGGAAAGAGAAAAACGCTGCGGGACGGTGGAGCATTTGGACAATCACACCAGTCGTTTTACCGCAGATGTATTCGATGCAAGCGAAATGGTTCCATGGATTCGTACCTTCATCTGCAGAATAGAATCTGTCAGCTTTTCCGACAAGGAGCTTGAGGAGCAGTTCCGGAGCGATATAAAAGAGATGTATTCCATGTATGGTCTGGAAGGCGGTGACACTGATGATCTTCAGTGAATTATACAGTGCATATTACAACGCAGTCGCCGCTGTTCTCACAGAGGCAGTTTCCGGACCTGTGGATTATGATCGTGTACGGGCAATCGCAGAAAAATATGCGTTTGGCGAAAGCTTTGTGTCAATCCCAAGTGCGCTTAAAGAAGAAAAATGGCAGCTGCTTAAGCCTGACAGAACCTCCGTTACAGAAAACATACCGTCTATGCCGATGACTGCCTTGCAAAAGAGATGGGTAAAGGCAATTCTGTCCGATCCGAGAATCCGGTTGTTTGGAGATTTTGATCCGGATTTATCCGATGTTGAGCCTTTGTTTACTTCTGACGATTACCTCGTGTTTGATCGGTATCTTGATGGCGACGACTATTCCGACGAAGACTATATCAGAAATTTCCGTCTGATTCTGGATGCAATCAAAAATAAGTATCCCCTTGAGCTTGATGCGGAAAACCGCAGTGGAAGCATCATCACAAGAGTCGTGTTCCCGGAGTATCTGGAATATTCCGAGAAGGATGACAAGTTCCGTTTAATCGCTTCGGGTAACCGCCTCGGTAACACGATCAATCTCAGCCGCATAATCAGGTGCGAGCCATACAAAAAGCCAATCGATGGGTTGTGCGAAAGCAAGCATCAGGCAAGGCCACGAAGTGTCATTTTTGAATTATCCGACCGCAGGAGCGCATTGGAACGAGTGCTCCTTCACTTCGCACATTTCCAAAAGGAAGCAGAGAAAATCGGGGATGACCGGTATAAAGTAACCGTGCATTACGACAAGGACGATGAAACAGAGGTTTTAATACGGATTCTGTCCTTCGGTCCAATGGTCAAGGTCACCGCACCGACGCATTTTGTTGAATTAGTAAAAGAACGCCTTAAAAATCAGAAAAGTTGCGAGCATTGAAGTGTTCGCAACTTTTTTTCCGTGATAATACTGAGACTGACATGTAGAATAGCATCGTAAACAGGGAATGCGAGCGGGAAACCGGGTCGGCGGACTGAAAATCCGCTTTGGCAGCAAGCGGCCGTCGTAGCTTGTCAGTGCATATTTTATAAAGAAAGACGCATACAGCAAAAATTATATGATATGAGAATCATTGCCCTCCGAGATGTGCTTGTCCGGGATGTGCTTGACAGAATGCCGAAGGA
>JABUSW010000333.1 GCA_021443885.1 Blautia sp. | reverse complement strand
CTGCACTGCAGATTCTGCAATGGCTTCCGGATGTCATGCCCTCAGACACGCAGGTAGCTTTAATCCCTGGATCTTCCTCTTCTGTATGCCCGGTTGCCGGAATTATTGTTACTTCTTTCTTTTCATCACAATGTGAACAGTGAATTGATTTGCTTCCGTCTTCTGTACAGGTTGCCTCCTGATCGATTGTATATTCGCTGTCCCAGATGTGGACGATCATAGGAATGATACTTCCCTTTTTCATCTGTTTTCCACAAATGGAGCAGTATGTATCACCGGTATAACCTTCCGATTCGGTAGTTGCTTCCCGTGCATTCCGTATTTCGGGCTCATGGGAGGTATGATAATTCTCATAATGTGCATACGCTGTTATAGAATCATTATTAGAGAATCTCGTTGATTCAGTTATCATGGAGCCGTCGATATCGCGTGTAAACCAGCCGATAAACGTATGCCCATCAAGACTTGCCTCTGGAAGCGTCCCTATGAACGGCTTATCCCATACCGCATAGAATGTCCTTGTATCTTCTGCGGTGATAATATCTCCGGGATGATATGATATTCCTGTTCCATCTGCCCTCGTGTTCCACTCTTTGAACGTATCATACACAACTTTCGAATTCATCCCGCACGATCCACCCATTGCATTAAAGTAGATATGGTTCCGATAACCGTAATCTGATGGCACTTCCGGCATAGTGATCGTCTCACCCTGTTTCTTTCGGATACTGAACCCTTTGGATGAGCTGTCTCTTTCTTTAAATATAAAATTGTAAACATTAAAGAAGCCAACCCTGTACGATTCAGAAGACGATGTATCCGTATTGCTTACAACAAGGTAGACAGCGTCCGGTTTCCCTGTACTTCCAAACCACTTCAGCCATGAGAAAGAATCAAAGGTTGAAGTTTTTACATGCCCTGAAACTTGCTTTGACAATTCTATAGATGTATACAGAGCACCGCTGATTTTGCTGCTTCCTGATGCGCCAGCCTCAAAGCCGTCATACGAAGCTTCTATTGGGATCCGATATACCTTTCTTTCTCCTGCAGCGACGGTGTCCTCTATCAGTTCACCTGCCTTCAAATCACGAACCTGATCGGAATACCTTGCATAAAGCGTCGTATCCGATATGATCTCATCCTCAGCGCCGGCTCGTTTTCCGTTCTCAAAATACCAACCGGAGAAATAGAAACCAGTCCTGACCGGATCAGGATCAGGAAGAGCCGCTAATCGAACTGCCCATACTCCATATACTGTCAATTCAGCATTACCCGTGTATTCATCTTCCGGCTTATAAACCGTACCGTTATTCTGCGAAGAGGTATTCCACTCCTTAAAATAAGCATTCCTTGTTGCTGACGATTTAGCGCAGGTGCCTTCTCCGGAGTCATATGTTACGGTATATATTTTGTAGGAGGTCTCTTCTTCCATTGTATAAGGCAGATCATGACGCTTCCATGCTTCCTTCATTATCCCGGAGGTCTGTGGATCCATATAAGTGATCTTATAGGCTTTTCGGAAAGAAAGCTCAAAGTCACCCTCTCCCTGAAGGTGTATCCATGCTCGCAGATAATATTTCTCTCCGGCTTTCGCATCAAACTCGATCTTGAAATTGGAGTTGCTCCCACTGTATGAGTAATCCATCATCTGTGTCTGCATCAGTTCATCTTCACACAGATAAGCATAGACATTCGCAAATCCGGTCGACTCAATGATATACCGGCCATCAGAGGGTACTTCAATGACATAATCCAGATATTCATTCTTATCTACATGCGCTTCTTTGGACACGGCATGGGGAAGCTTCTCCATCTCATACCGTGCATACAACGTCACATCCGAACTGACAGTAGTGTTTTCTGTGACTTTTGTACCGCCTGTTCTGTCGGTATACCAGCCAATAAACTTATAGTTCCATTTTGATGCTTCCGGCATCGTTCCGATCACAGGATTCTTCCACTGAGCGTATAATACAGCATTCCCATCCTGCGAATATTTACCGTTTCCGGCATAAGATGTGCCCTTGCCTTCCGGATCGGTATTCCAGTCTTTAAAAGTACAGGATACGGATTTATTGCTGTCCATATATACTTTTCCGTTACCGGTAAACGACACCTGATAGGATTTCTCCGGCACGGCATCCGGGAGCATGATATCTGTTCCTTCAATCTTAGAAACATCTGAAGGAGCATTCTTTCCCCCGTTTGCATTGAATTGAATCGAATAGATCTCCAAATACTTTGCATATACTGTCATATCAGAAGCAACCAAAGTCGTTTCTTTAACTTCTGTTCCTTCTTCCGTAAACCATCCTGCAAAGGAGTAACCGGGTCTGCTTGGAACGGGCAATGCACCCATTGCCACATCGTTCCACAAAGCATATAAGACCAGATCCCTGTTCTCCGTGACAGTATCGCCTGCCTTTATGACAGATCCGGTTCCAAGCCCGGATGTATTCCATTCCCTGAACGGTACTGCTACTTCCCTGCTTCGCTCAGAGCAGCTTCCGGAACCTGCATTGAACGTTACAACATACGATTTATCAGGAATCTCCGACGTAATGCTGCAGGAAACACCATGATACTTCATGTTCTGCTTCAGGTTCTCTCCTGTCTCACAGTCTTTATATTCAATGTTGTATACTTTTCGAACATAGAATTCGGTGTTTCCGCTGACTGCAGTATCATGGCCCCAGATTCTGATATAGAGTTCCTGCCCCTGAGATGCAACAAAGAACAGGCGGAAGTT
>JABUSW010000187.1 GCA_021443885.1 Blautia sp. | reverse complement strand
ATTAAAAAAAAAAATTCCTGCAGAAGGGGAAACAAAAGCCTATCTGAATATTTCTACCAAGAGGGAAAGGCTGCAGTTTATCTACAATCAAGAGAAGGCTGCCGCAATAAGAAATGCCGTACCGAATCCGCTTGCGATATTATCTGTATCAAATTCTCTGGATTGGAAAAAGCTGGCTCTTACAGTTGCATATACAGCAGTTGATTCGTACAACAACTATAAAAAAGCCGGGGAGAGCGCAGATTTAGCTTTCATTATGAGTGGCTGGGAACTGGATGATGAAGAAAAAGACACCGTAATGAAGAACAGAGATCGGGCATTTGACTACATGGTCGATATGGTTCAAGAGTATAATCTGGATGGTTTAAAGACCTTGAATGAGAAGGCGATAGAACGATTTGCCGAGATCTGCGCAACAGAGAACGCTTCCGAGAGAATAAAGCTGTTAAAGGCCGAAGAAGGTAAATACAGTCTGCTGGGAAATTACTGGCTTCAATTAGCAGATGCGTACTTTGAAACATCTCAGTACAAGAAGTGCTTAGAATGTGTAGATAAGTACAACGAGCTGGCAACCGGAATATATCGGCAGGATTTTAATTATCTTCAAATTTTACCCAAGGCTATTGTTGCTGCACAGAGCACTTATTCCGGGCAGCAATACATTAGTAAGATTTCCGAGTATGCAGACGCTATTATTGTAAATACCAATTCCGAGGATTGGTCTTCAAGATATTTTGCGGCACAGGTATACCTCGATCTTTTCACAAGAACCAAGGAGCATTCCTATCTTGAAAAGGCGTATACGATAGCACTGGATAATGTCACCGTACTGCTTAAGAACCAGCGTTCTATCAATTCCGCATATTTAGGGGAAATTGTTGAGCAGACAGCAGTTGAGCCGGATTATCGTTATATGACGGATCAAGAGAAGAAGGAGGCAAAGGTGGAGTACGAAGAAGAAAAGAAGCGCGTAAAAGATTATAACAAGGCGCTTAAGGGTAGCAGAAAAACAGAGCTTCCTTCGCTATATGAACCGTTGGTGTTGAACTGTGAATTGTTATTTGCTCTTGCTGATGAGATGGACATTAGTCTTGCTGAAAAGAACGAGATTGCAGCCATTCTGAAAACAGATAGCAACGGAACATTTATCGTGAAACCTATAAACGATGCTTATTCCTTCTCGAAGAGTGATAATAAGAATACTATTAACTTCTCAAAGGAAGAGATAATCATTCCTGCTTATCTGCTAACTGCTGATTCAACTATTAAGGTGTATGTAACCGAAAACGGAAGTGTTAAGTCGTTTGAGGATTGTGTTGTGACCAAGGTGGAACGAAAAGGCAGTAGTATTGATACATTCAGCGTGTATGTCACCAGCAAGCAACTGAAGAAGTATGAGTGGACAGCAAATTCAAAAATTACTATTGAGATTACATACGGGGACGCATATAACAAGACAGCCGAATTTACCTTTGCGGTTGATAAATTTGAATCCCATTGGTATGGGAATAAGGTGGAATTTAAAGCACTATGAAAAAACGATTATTAACGGGTCTTCTCTTAATAGTGGTCCTGTTGCGCCTCTGCGCCTGCTCTAAATCGAGCACAGATTCGCTGCCGAATGTATCTCTTCCGGACTTGTCCGGAAAAGGTTCTTCAACCTTCAGTATTCAGTTTATTGATGTTGGGCAAGGCGACTCAGCCTTAGTTGAATGCGATGGACAATATATGCTTATAGACGGTGGTCCTGTAGCTGCCGGAGATAAGGTGTATCAAGTTCTTGAGGATAAAGGGATTCAACATCTAAACATCTTAGCGATATCTCACTTGCATGAGGACCATATCGGAGGACTGATTAAAGCATTATCGTATGCGACAAAGATTGATAAGACCATTGGGAACTCTGATTATTCCGAAAAAGATGTTTTCAGAAAATTTGAACATGAACTCGGCATCAATGGAACAGCGATTTCAATTCCACACGTGGGTGATAAGTATTCCTTGGGGAGCGCAGAAATCGAAGTGATAGATGTGTCGTCTGAGAATGGGAACGACTCACTGGTTCTCATGATTACTTATGGGAAGACAAGATTTCTTTTTACTGGTGATATCGAGGATGATGCCCAGACACGAATATCCGATAAATATGAAAACGAGAAAGATGACGCGTACAAAATCGATTTGATTAAAATGCCGCACCATGGTTCAACAAGTCCGAATTCAGTTAATGGTACCGGCTCGTTATATCGTTTTATCCGAACGTTTATGCCAGATTATGCGGTCATATCTGTTGGTAATGGTAATATGTATGGGCATCCACATAGAGAAACGTTAGATCTTCTTGACGATGCGGAAGTGAAAGTATACAGGACGGACCAAAGTGGTGATATTATAGTAAAATCCGATGGAAAAAAGGTCTCTGTAGAAACCAGTAAATAGTGCAATTCGTTTAATCTTACTTACATACCCCTTCGTTTCTCATGGTACGAAGGGGTAAATTAATAAGGGGATAAAGATATGAGCTTTGAAAAGAATCTGTACATGTCTCTGAAGGGAGACGGCTCCATTATGGAAAAAGCCATTGCCAATTTCATTTTCCGCGAAGTTATTGAGGATGCGCATGCGAAGTACTCTATTTCCCAGGTCGATCTTTTTATTCTGGACGAATGGCTCATGCGTCCGCAGACACGTGCTGAAACTTATGCTTTGTTAGAGGTAATTGAAGCACGTGTGAACCGTTCAAAATCAATGATTTTC
>JABUSW010000095.1 GCA_021443885.1 Blautia sp. | reverse complement strand
TTCGGTGATTATTTCAAGCATGAAGCCATTGCGTGGTCCTGGGAATTCCTGACGCAGACCGTTGGTCTGGATCCCGATCGTCTGTATCCGTCGGTATACCTTGATGATGATGAGGCTTTTGATATCTGGAACAAAGAAGTGGGAATACCGGCTGACCGCATTTACCGTTTTGGTAAGGAAGATAATTTCTGGGAGCATGGCGCAGGGCCATGCGGTCCGTGTTCCGAGATATACTATGACCGTGGTGAAAAGTATGGTTGTAACAGGCCGGACTGCACTGTTGGTTGTGACTGTGACCGTTATATCGAAGTGTGGAACAATGTATTTACACAGTTTGAAAATGATGGGGAAGGCCATTATGAAACGCTGAAAAACAAGAATATAGATACCGGTATGGGACTGGAACGGCTTGCAGTGGTCGTTCAGGATGTTGATTCTATTTTTGATGTTGATACCGTCTGTTCACTCCGTAATCTGGTTTGTGAGATTGCCGGAAAAGAATATGGAAAAGTATACAACGATGATGTGTCCATCCGCCTGATCACGGACCATATCCGCTCGTCTACGTTTCTGATTTCCGACGGCGTTATGCCTGCAAATGAGGGCCGGGGATATGTACTTCGCCGCCTGATCCGCCGTGCAGCCCGTCATGGCCGCCTTCTTGGTATCGAAGGTACATTTCTTGCAAAGCTCAGCTCTGAGGTGATCAACGGTTCAAAAGACGGATATCCTGAACTGGAAGAGAAGAAAGAATTCATTTATAAAGTGCTTACAAATGAAGAGAATCAGTTTAATAAGACCATTGACCAGGGACTTCGCATTCTTTCCGATATGGAAGAGGAAATGAAGGCGGGCGATGAAAAGATTCTTTCCGGGGATAACGTATTTAAGCTCTATGATACGTATGGATTCCCTGTCGATCTTACAAAAGAGATCCTGGAAGAAAAGGGATACGGCATTGATGAGGATGGCTTCAAAAAGGCTATGGATATTCAGCGTAAGAAAGCCCGTGACGCCCGGGAAGTTACGAACTACATGGGTGCAGATGCCACGGTTTATGATCAGATCGATGCTTCTGTTACAACAGAATTCACTGGCTATGAGCACCTGGAATACGATTCCGTGGTTACGGTACTCACGACAGAAACAGAGGTTGTAACTTCTCTCATGGAAGGACAGCAGGGAACTCTGTTTGCTGAAAAGACGCCTTTTTATGCGACGATGGGCGGTCAGGAAGGCGATACCGGTGTGATCGAGACTATAAACGGCAGATTTGTTGTGGAAAGCACGATTAAGCTCCGTGGCGGAAAATACGGACACGTAGGTTATATGGAGTCTGGTATGCTGTCTGTTGGGGATGTTGTTGCCTTAAAGGTAAATACATCCGGCAGAAGGGATACCGAGAAAAACCACAGCGCAACGCATCTTCTTCAGAAAGCCCTGAAGACAGTTCTTGGTTCTCATGTGGAACAGAAGGGTTCTCTTGTAACACCGGAAAGACTGCGTTTTGATTTTGCGCATTTCCAGGCTATGACTGCTGAAGAGCTGAAACAGGTTGAAGCGATCGTAAATCAGCAGATTGAAAATGACCTTGCAGTCAGAACCGATGTCATGGGTATTGATGAAGCTAAGAAATCCGGGGCAATGGCACTTTTCGGTGAGAAGTATGGAGAAGAAGTGCGCGTTGTCAGCATGGGTGATTTTTCCAAAGAGCTTTGTGGTGGTACCCATGTATCCAATACCGGCAGCATTATGCTGTTTAAGATCGTTTCGGAATCCGGTATTGCGGCAGGTGTACGTCGAATTGAGGCGTTAACCGGAAAAGGTGTGCTGGAGTATTACCGGAAACAGGAAGAATTGATCAATGCAGCTGCAAAGGCTTTGAAAACCACGCCGGCGGATGTTCTGGATAAGATCACACATCTTCAGGCGGAAATCAAATCCCTTCAGAGTGAAAACGAATCCTTGAAGAGTAAGATGGCACAGGGTGCTCTTGGTGATGTCATGAGTAAAGTTACGGAGATCAAGGGCGTGAAGCTTCTTGCAGCAAGTGTCGAAGGTGTTGACATGAATGGTCTTCGTGACCTTGGAGATCAGCTGAAGGATAAGCTTGGGGAAGGTGTTGTCGTACTGGCAGCTGTGAATGGCGGTAAGGTAAACCTTCTGGCTATGGTTACAGAATCCGCCCAGAAAGCCGGAGCGCATGCAGGAAATCTGATTAAAGCAATCGCTGCAATCGTTGGCGGCGGCGGTGGCGGCCGTCCGAATATGGCACAGGCAGGCGGCAAAAATCCGGAAAAAGTGCCGGAGGCAATTGCGGCAGTACCGGGAATTCTGGAGGGCCAGCTGAAATAACGTAAAAAAATAGAAAAATTGATTAAAAAATATTGACGAAATTCATGTCAATGATATATAATCCTATTTGTGCAAGAAAAATACCCAGACAGTTGTATTTAAGCACAATCTACAACTGGAGGGAGGTTAGGTGTGAGTCTATGTCAAATGTTATCGTAAAAGAGAACGAGACTTTAGATAGCGCTCTTCGCAGATTTAAGAGAAGCTGTGCTAAAGCAGGAATTCAGCAGGAAATCCGCAAAAGAGAACATTACGAGAAACCAAGCGTTCGTCGTAAGAAAAAATCTGAAGCCGCAAGAAAACGTAAATATAACTAATTGTGCGCTGGAGTCCCTGTCAGAAGTGACAGGGACTTTTTTCAGGTAAACAGAAACAGGGAGGAACTGCAATGAAGGAAGAGAAGGA
>JABUSW010000364.1 GCA_021443885.1 Blautia sp. | reverse complement strand
CAGTCTCCCCCTCGCCGGGGCGGCAGGAAAGACGATCGTCTTTCCGTGAATAAGGGTATCCCGTGTCATTTCGTCAAGAACTGCCCGGGCGCAAAGCCAGCGCCCAGCGTACTGTTTCTTGACTCCATTCCCGCGCCCTATGGATCAGTTTTGCTTTGCCGTCTGCTTCATGAGTGCATGCTCCATCCGGTAGCTGTTTCCCTGGAATACAAGCAGATGACCATGATGTACCAGTCTGTCTATCATAGCGGCAGCCATCTGGTCATCGGTAAATATGCCACCCCATTTGGAAAATTCGAGGTTAGTTGTGAGAATCAGGCTTTTTTTCTCATAACTGTCGGATATCACCTGAAACAGCAACTGTGACCCTTCACGGTCTACAGGAACATAACCCCACTCATCAAGAATAAGCAGATCCTGATTATTCAGATCATTTCGGAGTCGTTCCAGTGTTCCGCTTTTTCGGGCTTCAGCAAGTTTCAGGACAAGTTCTGTAACAGTATAAAATCTTGTTTTATATCCGCGGATACAGGCGGCTATGCCGATTGCGATCGCCATGTGTGTCTTTCCGATCCCAACGGGTCCGTATAATACCAGATTGTCGTGTTCCTTTACAAAGTCAGCATTTTCAAGGTTTTCTTTGTTTAATGCAGGAGGCAGCTTTACACAGTCATAGGTATATCCTTCAAAGGATTTGAAAACCGGAAAACGTGCTCTTTTTACAAGCCGTGCTTTCTTGTTCTCGTCACGGATGGTAAGTTCTGCTTCCAGCATGTCAAGCAGAAACTCCAGCTGCTTTGGCGTGCCCTCTGCATCACAGCGGTCAGCAATACCAGGAGATAGAAATAACTTTCGACAATCCTGACGGATATTTTCGATCAGTTCACCGCGTTCTCTGGGAGTGATCATGCGGACACACATCCCTTCGTTGGTGTATTGTTCAGAAAGGCTTCATCATACACGGATAGTGATGGCCCACTTTCGGGTGGTGTGTCAATTCCAAAACGTTTCATTCTTTCTGCAAGAATAACGGCATCGGATCTGGCGATCCTGTTATTCCGAATAGCCTGTGACATCGCTTCCAGTGCTGAGTGATAGCCGTATTGTTTTGAAATATCATTCATCAGTTTCAGATTTGTCTTTAATTCCGCACGTTCCAGTTTATCCAGGTAGTCCCGGAGGACAGCATCCGCATCCCGGCGAACACCGCTGTTCTTCCATGCTCCCGGATTTTTACACAATACTTCCAGTGTGGTACTCGGATCAGAAATATCCGTGCGGTCCTCACCGTACATCCTTTTGTGACGGACAAGAACGCTTCCATCTGTATTGAAAATGTCGATGTAGTGAGCCATCAATCCTACCCAGACCTTCTGATTTCTATTCTGTGGCCGGGTGGAATAGAAGTGCTTTCCGTCTATACAGATCCTTCCGTAGCCATCTGCCTTGAACTGTCTGTATGTACATGCATTAAATTCATGAACCGGCAAGAGATAAAGTGCTTTTTTGTCTTGTTCAAACAGATCTTCAATGCATTCCTTCTTCTTGTAATGAAGCTCAGATGCTTTGATTAGATGTTTGTCCAGTAGTTCTTTATTAAACTCAATGATGTCATGGTAACGGGGAACCGGTACAAATAGATTTCGTCTGTTGTAGCCGACTTTGTTTTCGACATTTCCTTTTTCATACCCAGCATAAGGAGACGTAAAACGTACTTCACAGCCATAATGGGCCCGGAAGCGGGAAAACAGTTCTGTTTCATGAATGGTATCACCAATACGTCGTCCTACGCCGGTGGCATTGTCAAAAACCAATACTCTGGGAACTCCTCCGATATATTTGAAAATATCGATCAGCCCCTGACAGACACACTCGGCGGTTTCTCCGCCAAAGACCTGATTGAAACTATCATTGCTGAAAGGAAATGACACAGTCAGGAACTTTCTTCGGATGCACACGTTGTCTTCGTAAAAATCAGCTTCGCCAAAATCCACCTGTGCACAGCCTGGATCCCAGATCAATTCCAGACTTGCTTTGCCAGGCTCATTGGAGCGGATATCCTTTACATATTTCTGAACGGTATCATAGCTTCCTGTATATCCTTCCTCAGCAACCAGCCTGTCAAAGATCCTTTTGGCTGTATGACGCTGCTTACGCCAGTGAAGCTTGTCCTCTTCAAGATATTCCGAAATCTTGTCTTTGAAAGGATCTAAAATCGATGACTTTTTATCAGTCACCGGAACGGAAGGTGAGAAATCGTCTTCTTCAAGGTATTTCTTAATAGTTTTTGGATCAACACCTGTTTTTTCATGAATTTCAGAGATTTTCAGTCCCTTTTTCTTTAAATCTCTGATATGATTGATTTGGGACATGTTGAGCATCTTCCTTTCCTCCTTTACCTTTTGGTGGTGCTTAAGATAAAGGATATGTGATTGGTTAAAGACTTTCAATATGTCCTTTTTTGAGGAATTCCCTTTCTGATAATAAGGAATTTTGTTTCTGATTCGAGGTACTTTTATTATACGCTACACATTTATCACCGGAACACAAAACGGTATCGCGGAGATCAGCCGCAAAAGCTGGATCTATCTGATCCTGTCTGGTCTGGCGACAGGTGCTTCCTGGCTGTGCTATTACAAGGCTCTGCAGATGGGAGAAGCTTCCAAAGTCGTACCGATCGATAAGCTGAGCGTTGTCATTACTCTGGCGCTGGCATTTGTTTTCCTGCATGAGCAGATGACATGGAAGTCGGTTGTCGGATGTGCTCTGAT
>JABUSW010000109.1 GCA_021443885.1 Blautia sp. | reverse complement strand
CAGTCGTTCATTCATCTTATTTGCCATCGCCTAATACCTCCTGGGTCAATTCTTTATATGCGTTAGATACTTTACTATTTCTGCAATGTCCGTATATGCTGATTCCTTCTGCACTTGCCTCGGCAGCTTTGACAGATACCGGGATTACGCATTCAAAGATTGGCACGTTGGTTCCATAGGTTTCTCTCACCTTATTGGAAATGTCCTTCGCATAATTTGTTCTGAAATCCACCATGGTAAGGAGGATACCTTCAATGGTCAGGTGCCTATTCAGCCTTCTTTTTACCATCGAGATTGTTTTGATCAGCTGCTGGAGACCTTTCACCGGAAGATAGGCTGCTTGGACTGGGATAAGTACGGAATCCGATGCTACCAAAGCATTGATTGTCATGGTTCCCAGAGACGGCATGCAATCAATGATGATGTAATCGTAACGGTCCTTCTGCATTTCGATATACTCCCGCATAAGCATTTCCCGGCTCATAACATTGGCCATGTTCAGCTCCATTACAGACAGTTCTATATTTCCCGGAAGCAAATCCACACCTTCTTCGTGATGGATGATGCCTTCCTCTGGCTGAATGGGATCTTCATTCACCACATTCATCAGGATCGTCGCTAGTGTGGTCTTTACCTCGTCCGGCTCGCCGATACCAAGGCTGGCACTTAAGCCTCCCTGGGGATCCGCATCGATTAATAGCACCTTCTTACCGGCCTTGGCAAGTCCAATCCCCAAATTCACGGCTGTGGTGGTCTTTCCGACACCGCCCTTCTGATTTGCAATTGAAATAACCTTACACATGATTCTTTTCCTCCTTATTTTGTTCCTTCTTTATCTGACGCTGTTTGAGCTTATAATCCTTTTCAAGTAGTTCAATGATTTCTGTCTTCATCTGCTCCGTGCTGTAATATCTGGGAAAGTACTTGTGCATCTGGGAATTTTTAAAGATGACCCAGCTCATGTCCGACTTCTTCACTTCACTCAGAATCTCCCGGATTTTTGCCAGGGTCAGCTACTTTTCCAAGCTGAGAGCCTTGATCCGTCTTGCCTGTGAGACTGAAGGAGAGGACTGGGCATAATCCATGGCTTCCACGACCCATCCCTGCTCAACCACGGAGAGAAATGAGAGCTCTACTGCAGGATTGAAAGATATCTTCCCTTCATCCAGCAGGTCCAGAAGTTCCGGAATCAGCATCGTCAGACGGATATAACGGAGTACCTGTCTGGGGCTTTCCCCTGTTACCTGCCCGACTAGTTGGATTGTCTTGGTTCCCTTTAAGGATTCCTGCTGTCCTGCCTGTGTGTTTCGTCTCTTGCCATTCTTCCTTTTCATGGCTTCATTCTTCATGTGATAGGCAAATGCTTTCTCGCTGAAGAGAATTCTTTCTCTGTGGAGATTAGAATCTACCATGGAAATGATGGAATCTTCTTCCTTCATGTAACGGATGATTACCGGCACCTTGGAATAACCCAGCTTCTCGGCGCAGTATTTGCGGCGATGCCCGGAAATGATTTGATAATCGCCTTCCAAAGTCGGCATGACCAGAAGAGGATTCATGATACCGTACTTTTCTATGCTCTGCGTCAGCTGCCCCATGGCTTCATCATCCTTCACTCTAAATGGATGATTCTCAAAAGAACTGAGTCTCTGTATACTGATCTCTACTACCATTTCTTTTTTAGGGACAATCATCTCTTTTTCGCCGTCAAAAACGTTTATTTCTCCCTTCATAAAGTCCACTAAGCATTCCTCCTTTTCAGCTATTTTTCTATAAAATATAATGCTCATTCAATAGATCAATCAAAGACCTAGTGAATGAGCATTATCATACTAAGCTCATATAGAGTTATACTTTCCATGGTTTTACTAAGATGATATGGATTCTAACTATACCTGACACTAACCAATACAGCAATAACAGCTGCCTCGTCAAAATCACTTAGAAAACTACTTATCTGATGTTGGAAATATCCCTTATTTGTTAGAAAACTGCTAACAGGAATACTTTCAAATGTTTGCAATTCCTTTGAAAATCAGGGTCCTATAATTACGTTTGTACAAAAAAAAGCGGAATGATTAAGCATTTCTGCTAATCAATCCGCACTGTACCATAAGTAAATCAGGACGATAGCTAGTGTCTAAGAACACTCGTCTTATCATCAAGCCTGTAGGATGCATCGTCGATTTTAGGCCTAAAACCTAGCCTTTTACCCTTTTCATTCTGAAAATCAACAACCGATTTATCTATTTTTACCAACCCTTAAAACCTGTAAAACACTCTCCCGGAATATTCGAAGCACTCCACTCTGCTAACAAAAGGTGAGAACCTTCCTGTAAGCCCCTGTCAGTTAGTATTATACTCTAAAAATAATGAAATGTGAACTAAAATTTGCGCCAATTTGAATCTTTTTTGTCCTGGTTCATTCTTTTTCCATGATTTTTTCCATTTTACGGATTGCCTCCTCTTCCTTTCCACCAATGTTCATTCACCTATTCTATCTTTTTCTCTGACAATAATCAATGCATGCACTCTTCTGATTGGATGATCCGAAAAACCTTAAGCATCATTATCACATTTGACCCAACAGAACAGGCCATAGCCGCGGAAGCATTCTGTCAGAAACAAACGCTTCCCGGACGGCTGATTCCTGTTCCCAGAGAGATCACAGCAGGCTGTGACCTCTCCTGTAAGCGGCCTTAAAAGGCTATTTTCTGTTTCTTGCCGTTTTCATCTCTGTATTTTACTTTGTTCTTTCCTACCTGAACCTGTCCTTTGG
>JABUSW010000276.1 GCA_021443885.1 Blautia sp. | reverse complement strand
GCAATTGATACATCATCTCCACTGCCCCTCTTTGTCAGTACCGGCAAGTATTCCTGGATTTCCGACTTTCCAACATCAATACCATGCTCCACAAATATTTTAAGAACTGATCTATACAGCGCGTACATTTCTTCAACATTTGCATACGAATCATCAATTCCATCAGAACCGCAGAATACCGCTGCCGGTTTCTCTTCTGTCACAAAAAATCTAAACTCATCAGCTGCATCACTGTCACATATTGATGTTGTAACATTCATCTGACAATTCTCATCCCAGGGAATGGGTTCGGAAATCGACCCATTCTTATCAATAACAACACACTTTCCATCGCCAATCTGCATTCCAAAAGAGAACTTTTCTGTAACCACATAGGCAATCAAAGTACATCCATATGCCTTTTCTGCTCTCCTCTCACTAATATCTTCAGGCATATATCTCTTTCTGTATTTCTCTGAAACATTCGTCATCTCAGATTCCTGAAATGGGTTTTCTTTCACGTCTTTCTCTACGAATTCACGCCACTTCATAAGAATGTTTCTTGAAAGATACTGGAGAAGATGTGTTTCATTAATTTTTGTATGTAAAAGCTTGTCTATAAGCTCATTGCTTTCTTTTTTGCTTGTCTCTATATCCTCAGAATCGGGATCATATATCTTTCCAACAAAGGCCTTAATCTGCTCAATTGCTGCATCTACTGCAAACTGAGAGCCCCTATCTGTACGTGGATAGTTATCACTTCCGTGTCCATCAGCAACAACGCAAATGTGCATTTGATCATCATCGTAGAAACCGGATGCATCCTCACATGCTTTGCTCGGCTCTACTTTTATATGGTTATATCCCGTTTCTGTAGCAGAGAACGAAAATATATTGTTTGTCATATGCGCCTCCTGCTTAAAAATTGGGACTGCCTACCATCAGGCAAGCAGTCCCATTCTTACAATTAGTCCCAGTTACCCCAATCATTATCATCTGCACTTACTGATGCACCATTATCTTCATCTACGTCCTTTACAACTGCTGATACAATATCTGCTGAGTCCTGATCCGGTGATGTGACTGTGTCTGAAGAAGCTTTGCTATGACTCTGGAATTCAGATGCACGAACACTTACCTTATGAATCATTTTCTTAAGGGTAGCCGTGTCTTTGGCGTCAAGAATAGCCTCTGGATTTCCTGTAAACTGCGCAAGCACAGACCTATCAGACCCACTTTCAATATCAATAGCAATCTTAATTGCATGCTTAAACCAGTTATTCTCTTTTATCTTATTCAAGCCAACTTCCCAGTTATCAGTAGGTCCGCCATCGCTAAGCAATAAGATTACCGGTGCATATGCTCCTGTTTGAGAATTAAGATACTCATTTCTTGAGAGTTTCTTATCTAATTCTAATAGTGCTCCACCGAATTCAGTCATTCCGCCAGCCTGAAGGTCATTCCAAATAATATCGTCAAGACCTACGGGACCAGATGCAGGTGTAACCCATGAAGATCCGCTTGAGAACTGTAGAATTGCAACCTTAATTTCAGCATCATCATTTGCTGCAGCAACCTCTTTAAGAAGAGGAATACATTCTTCCATAGCTGCATTTACAGTTCCTATTCTTGATCCACCCATACTTCCGGATGTATCTACCAAATAAAATAAAGTCATTACCTTTCTGGGTGAAGGTGTGATTTCTTCTAACAGTGACATTTTAGTTTCCTCCTAATTAAATAATCTTTCCTGCATCTTTTGGATTAGTTGTACACTCAATCGTGAAATCCTTTTTTACAGGGACTACTGCACCGGGAGCCAATGGTTTCTGGCTTCCGTCTGGAAGATTTACCTTCCAACTCAATGTGCTGAGATTCTTAATTCCAAATACATTTGGATTGCTTGGATTAACGACGATTTCTCCAAGTTTTGTCTCCACATCATTCTGTGATGAATCTGCATGCCACATCATGAGTTTTGTTCCCGGATAAAGTGGTACCGTTACTGTACTGAACTGAATCGCATTAGGAACTGTTATTTTCTTCTTGCACTCAATACATGTATTGTCGCCCTGTCCAGTAATAAATGTTTCCTGTTTACAGTGAGGACACTTTACAATACTTGCCTTGAATCTGAAGAATACATCTAGCCATTCTTTCTCAATTACTCTCGGCGCCTTCTTAAGCATTACATCAGAACTGAATGCTCTAACGAAAAGGTCTTTGATATATTGAGGATAAATCGGCCAGAATGTTTTTAAGTTTTTATCTGTTCCCGGAACCGGTCTATTTCTATCGTCCTTTGGATCCAAAACAAATACCGGTTCTTCTCCGTAATATCTTCTCTCCAATTCCTTTGTCATGCACGGAGGAGTTGAGCGCTTTCCTTCCAATGGATGATTAATAAACAAGAGTCTGAAAAGGATTACCGAAAGCGAAAATCTATCAGATTGCTTGTCGGGGTCATTTTTTCCTGTAACCACCTCCGGAGCCATGTATCTTTGCTTACCGAGAATACCAAGGTTTACACCGAATGGAGAGACATTATCATTATCACAGATAAGCACTTTTCCATTCTCTGGGTTGATGAAAAAGTTTCCATTATTTATATCCTGATAACTATATCCACTATTATGTAATTCTCTAAATGACTGGATAATATTTATTGCTGCATCGGCGATTGCATTGAATGATTTGAATCTAACTTGTTTCTGTTTCTTTGTACCAACAAAGAATTCTGTTAGTTCATAGTATCCGGAAGGTCTAACATCCATAATGTATCCGAATACCCCGGCATGAACTTCGGTAATACCAAGGGGCCAAAGAAAATCTTTTGTA
>JABUSW010000029.1 GCA_021443885.1 Blautia sp. | reverse complement strand
AGTTATTATTTGATTTTCATTTTCCCGTTCAGCGCTGCCATCTCCTCCTGATTTCTAGAATCACTGACCTGGGCATAGATTCGGAGGGTCGTCTCCGGATGAGAATGTCCCATGATATATTGGATCGTCTTGATGCTCAATTCTCCAGATTCGCATATCCTTGTGCAGAAGGTATGCCGCAGGTGGTGGCAGGTGAAGTGGGGCAGAAGATTAGGTTTTCGTCCTTCCGCTTCTGCCTTCTTCTCCTCTTCTTTATTGAAGGCTGTGCGGATATTCTTCAGGATCCGGTTTAGCTTGGAGTCGTTATACACGTTGCCGTACAGATCTCGGAAGACAAAGTTCGTGTAGCCGTCCACCGTGACCTGATTATCCGCATTGAAATCATACCGGCGTTCGAACATGGCTAGGAGTGTCTGTCTCACATCATCCAGCATGGGGATGTCCCGGATACCGGAATGGGTCTTCGGGAAGGTAATGAAATACTGACATTTGCCATCCAGGGCGATATCGTAGTTCAGGGTATGGTTGACAGATATCAGATTCTTCTCAAAATCTACATCTTGCCAGGTAAGGCCTGCAAGCTCTCCGGCTCTCAGGCCGCAGCCGAGAAATACGGTCAGTATCGGAAGGTATCCCTTAAATTCGTAGTGACTTGCTGTAAACTCAATCAGCGCTGTCTGCTGGACCCTTGTCAAGGCTTCACGATGCACCTGATTCCAGTCGCGCCTGCGCTGAAACTCTGTCAGCACCCCGAAGGCAGGATTTGCGTCGATATAGCCATCCCGCAGTGCCAGCTGAAAAACGGGGCTGATGATGTTATGCATGTTTGCGATGGAAGAAACGCTGAGACCCTCTTTGATCTTATCGACGTAAAACTTCTTAATATCACTGTACCGGACACCGGCTATCGTGCGCCTGCCAAAGCCGTTTCTGATGTGACGGTTATACAGATAGATGTAACTGACGAGGGTGCTTTCGGCAATCTCACACTTCAGGGAAAGGTATTTGTCCCAGAAGTCATTGACTGTCAGGTTCCTGTCCAATATTGGGTCGGATCCCCTGATTAAGCTCTTACTGATTCGCAGCTCCATGTCCCGCAGGCATTCCTGATCCTTATGCCTTTCCGTGCCTATATCCTCCGGAATCAACCGCCAGCTCGTTACACTTTTCCTTGAACCGTCGGAATCTACATACCGGTACTGATAGCTTCCGTTCTTTAGCTGTGTCTCGTTTGTAAAGAGCTCCCGGCCCTTGTTGTCTCTTCTTATCTTGATCATGGCGTATACCTCATGACAGGTCGTTTTCGCCGTCAAGGTATTCCTCAAACAGCTTCCGCTTGATGAATACCCGCCCGCCGTTCCAGATCAGGTAATTGGCATAATGGTCTTTTTTTATCAATTTGCGAAGCCGGGTCTCTCCTATATGAAAATATGCGGCTGCCTCCGGGACCGTTAATGCATACTTCTCCCAGATGGGGACGGCCTTTACAGAGCTGACATTATTTGTATGGTCAGGGTACAACTCCCGCCTGGAATTACTGAAATCGTTATCCCTGTATTCCTTCTCATTCCTTGGCTGTGGTTTTCCTTCCGGCGGGTAATCGATCCCGGATACCGGCTCCGGGGCAAGTTTTTTCTTGTTAGGTGTCCTCTGCCCCGCTTCTGTTTCGCCCTCCTGTGCCAGCAGCAGCTTCAAAAGGAGCTTCATTTCTTCATTCATGGTGTCCATCTCTCTTTCCTGTATGTTTTCACGTAGCAATCTGTCTTTTGTTCGGAAGAAATCCTCCCGTGCGTTGTTTTCATCGGGCTCATCTTGTGCCTGAATCCCGTATTTCTCCATGAGAGCCTTGATTTGCATTACCGTTTCAGGCGGATCCTTTGCCTTAGGAAGAATCTCAAGGTGAATGCCTTTTTCACGCAGTGCAGCTTGTTTATCAAGCTGAAGCATTTTAGCTTGCTGAGAAAAATATTCATGCTCAAAGGCAAGACCGACATCTTCATATAGATTCTCAACCTGCATTTCGCACAGTTTAGTTCCTACCATCGCTTTGTGCCCTGCGGAATTCATCCACCTTATGACAAGGAACAGTGGAAGAGCGACCTTATACTCTGCTTCACAGACAAAGCAGTTTTTACCGAGCTTGGTCCTCTCCCGGATTTGAAGGCCAAAGGTGTGACCGTACTTGCATTTCCATCGGATATACTTCTTAGAGGACTTTGTGTACATATCCGGCGTAAGGCCGTCATTCTTCTCATCGTCCCACTCCTTGGTCAGTTCGGGATGCGTAATGGTCAAGTCATTCATTCCCTTGGCAAGCTTTGTTCCTACACAATAAGGACAATTTAGCTGATACCTCAGTATGATTTCCGGTGACCGATAGTATTCGTTTCCGCATATATGACATCGCCACCAGTATTTCTTCTGGGTTCGGTAATATATCCTATCCGGTGTAACAGGAAGGTTTCTGTTTGACCAGTTAATCGCGATGTCCGGATATCTTGATGCCAGGTCATTAAATCCCGGAAGGACAGCCTCATTGACGCAATAAGGGCATCCGTGTCCCAGCGATCTCGTATGAATCGGGCTTACCCATTCATGGCCGCAGGGGCCCTTCCAGATGATTTTCTTCATATCATGAGATGAAAACATATCCGGAGTAAGCGGTGCATTCTTCTCGGACCATTCCGGCACCAGTTCCGGATGCAGAGTGGCAAAATCATTAAAGCCCTTCAGTACTTTTACGGATGCACAATACGGACAACCGGATCCCTTGGTCCTTTGCTTGTGTTAGATAAAGAAGCAATAGAAGTGTAAAAAATTTTGCCGTTC
>JABUSW010000058.1 GCA_021443885.1 Blautia sp. | reverse complement strand
TGATGCAGATTATCGGCGAGGAAAAACTGAAGGAGACCGAGACCAGGAAATTCCTTGAGAACGCATTCCGGGATGGTGAAATCAAGACCACCGGCACAGAGATCGACAAGCTGATGCCTCCGGTGTCCCGCTTCGGCGGTGGAGGTGCAAGGGCAAAGAAGAAGCAGACAGTGATTGATAAGTTGAAAGGGTTCTTTGAGAGGTTTTTTGGGCTTGGAAGTACATCATTTGCAGAGCCGGATCAGGAGTCTTTTGTTTACGAGATGAACGGCAATACTCTTGGTATGGTTGCAGAGGGTTCAGTACAGTACGGGAAAAAGGAGTGAGTGTAATGTCTGAGATTAAGCTATTTGAAGTAGGGACTGCCGTAAAGGAACGAACTTCATCTACGGTACTGCTGGAAAAGGAACTTCAGAACACAATTGAACAGAATATGGAGACTTTCTTCGGCGTGCGTTTCCTGAAAAGTGAATACGTTATCACGTCCGGACGAATGGATAGTATCGGTATTGATGAGAATAACAGCCCGGTTATCTTTGAATATAAGCGCAGCACCAGTGAGAATGTTATCAATCAAGGGCTGTTTTATCTGGATTGGCTGCTGGATCATAAAGCAGATTTCAAACTGCTTGTTATAGAGAAGCTGGGAATGGATGTTGCTGATCAGATTGACTGGTCGGTTCCGTGTGTCATATGCATTGCAAATGATTTTACGAAGTATGATGTTCACGCTGTCAATCAGATGCAGCGAAATATCAAGCTTGTCAAATACCGGGCATATGGTGATGATCTGTTGCTCTTTGAGCATCTTAATACGCCTGTGGCTAAGCCGGTAACAGAGGTGTCCGTAGCTCCGGCATCAACCACGTATTCACAGAAGACCCACCTTGAGAAACTGGCTGCCGCTAGCAATCATATTAAGACGTTGTATACATCGCTCTGCGACTATATTGAATCATTAGGCGATGATCTGGTTGCAAATCAGCTGAAGCTGTATCTGGCATACAAGAAAGTGCAGAATATTTTCTGTATTGAGATTTACAGCAAGCAGATTCTGCTCCGATTGAAACTGAATCCGGATACGGTTGAGCTTGAAGACGGATTCACAAGAGATATGCGTGGAATCGGGCATTATGGTACCGGAGATCTTGAGGTATCTATTAAGTCAGAAGCGGATTTCCAGAAGGCAAAGAATCTGATTGACAGGGTGTATAATGAAGTGATCTAAAGCCTTATTAAATGGCTTCGCATGGAGACAGTATAAAAACTCTCTTTTTTCGAGATGCAAGCTTCGCCATTGTTGCGATGAGCCAGAAATAGAAGCTAATTGGGACCCAATGTGAAACTGCTCAAATCTACATAGCAAAACATCAGGCATCAGAGAAATCTGGTGCCTTTTGTTTAGTAATAGGGTATCGGAGATTATCCGATGCTCTTATTTTTTTGCCCAAAAGGTTACAAACACTCTTGACAATACTCAGCTGATGATAATCCCCTTGGCGTCAAAAGTGACTTTGTATTGTCACTTTGTGAGCTGATCATGGGCTCCAGGGACGGTATCGAGGCGGAGGAAAAGTCGGTGATTGACCGCTGTCTGCCGCTGGTGTATCAGAAGTATTTCGAGAATCCGGTTCCGGAAAACATGCCGACACTGGGTGATCTGTATGATTGCCTTCGTTCCCAGAAGGAGCCACAGGCACAGCGTATCGCAACAGCTTTGGAAATCTATGTCAATGGCTCTTTGAAGGTGTTTAACCATCAGACCAACGTGGAACTGAATAACCGCATCGTCTGTTTTGACATCAAGGAGCTGGGTAAGCAGCTGAAGAAAATCGGTATGCTGATCATCCAGGATCAGGTATGGAACAGGGTAACCATTAATCGCTCGTCCCACAAATCGACGCGTTACTACATTGATGAGTTTCATTTGCTCCTGAAGGAGGAGCAGACGGCGGCGTATTCCGTGGAGATATGGAAAAGGTTCCGGAAGTGGGGCGGTATTCCGACGGGCATTACCCAGAACATCAAAGATCTTCTGGCATCCCGTGAAATCGAGAATATCTTCGAGAACAGTGACTTTATTCTGATGCTGAACCAGGCTGCCGGTGACAGGCAGATCCTTGCGAAGCAGCTGAATATTTCGCCGTATCAGCTGTCGTATGTGACGAACAGCGGGGAAGGCGAGGGCTTGTTGTTCTATGGCAATACGATCATTCCGTTCAAGGACAAGTTTGACCGGAGCACCAAACTGTATGCTTTGATGACCACAAAACCGGAGGAAAGGAAGAGTACAGATGCGGTTATTTCTGAGAAAGGAGTACAGTTACATGCGAAGAATGATTGAATTGTCCAGGGACAGTGTGTACCGCATCGACCGGGAAGCACTTTATAAGAAAGTCGAGGAGCGTCTGAAGAATGATGAATTTGAAGCGTATGAAAAGGTCCCTTTCGAGATGCTCTTGGATTTCTTCATGTTTGCCAGAAACATGGACTGGCTGAGTAACTATATCAACAAGTACATGCCGGATCAGGAAAAGGAACCGTGTAAATATCTGAAGGAACAGGCAAGGCGCCTGGCGGACCGGGCAGATGAGGAACTGGAAAAGTGGGAGCAGATGCTTTGCTGTCAGCACCTGAATCCGTAAGAGGACTCGCAGGAAGGGAGGTGAACGCAGGTGGCGAAGAAGTATAAAGCAAAAAGGAAATCCGTGCAGAAAATGACAAGGGATGGCCTTGTAGAGGAGCATCTATCTGACGCCGAAGTGAGTGAAGCAGTCCGTGAGCCGCCTGGCAGGGCGGCTCCTGTTCGTACTAAGAGTAGGGCTTCCGATTATGCAGAGGGATCCTTTGAACGTATC
>JABUSW010000363.1 GCA_021443885.1 Blautia sp. | reverse complement strand
CCGATCTCCTTAAGATCTGTTGTGGCAACTGCGCCTTTGATCGCTGCCACGGTTCCCACATTCATGAAGACCGGGGTCTGGATCACACCATGAACCGTATGAAATTCTGCTCTTTTTGCCATTCCTTCCGTCTTAAGTAATCGATACTCAGCCATACTTCTCCTTTTCTCGAAACGCATTCCACGGCTGCAGCAAAATGGTCCGTAATCCACTTTGTATTTGTTACATGAAATGTATCGCGCAATGTTTCAATTTTCATCATATGTCTCATCAATTATAAACAGGAAGTTCTTATCCGTCAAATGGTTTTCCCTTAACATCGTTCATCACCATTCGATAGAATAAAAAATCCTCGTTTTCGCTCATAAATATACACAGTTTTTCCCAGGTCAGCCCATATTTCTTAGTTAACATTCTTCTTGCGAAAAGAAAATGCTTGTCTTATAATAATACGGAATATTGCTTCGGCAGCATTTCCATTTTAATAAGAAGCAAAACAGTTTATTTTCCTATGTATTTTTTGTATGAGGAGGCATAATTTTCATTTATGAATAATCACACATTAGGTATCGATATCGGATCTACCACTGTCAAAATTGCAATTTTAGACCAGAATGAAACCTTGTTGTTCGCGGATTACGCGCGTCATTTTGCCAACATTCAGGAAACTCTGGCGGATCTGCTGGAAAAAGCCTTCGATCAGCTGGGAGAACTTTCACTGCATCCTGTTATTACCGGTTCCGGCGGTCTGACCCTGGCAAACAATCTGAACATTCCTTTCGTCCAGGAAGTTATCGCCGTTTCTACCGCACTGCAAAAGCTTGCACCTAAGACAGATGTTGCCATTGAGCTGGGAGGCGAGGATGCCAAGATCATTTACTTTGAAGGCGGCAATATCGAACAGAGAATGAACGGAATCTGTGCCGGCGGTACCGGTTCCTTTATTGACCAGATGGCCTCTCTGCTGCAAAGTGACGCCGCCGGTCTGAACGAATATGCGAAGGATTATAAGGCCTTGTATCCCATCGCTGCCCGCTGCGGCGTTTTTGCAAAGACAGATATTCAGCCATTGATCAACGATGGTGCCACCAAAGAAGACCTGGCTGCTTCCATTTTCCAGGCGGTGGTCAACCAGACCATTTCCGGTCTTGCCTGCGGAAAACCGATTCGGGGACACGTTGCTTTTCTTGGCGGACCTTTACATTTCCTGACGGAATTGAAAGCCGCCTTCGTCCGTACCTTGAAGCTGGATGAAGAGCATGCCATTACACCGCAAAACTCCCATCTCTTTGCAGCTATGGGTTCCGCAATGAATGCCAAAGAAGAGGAGTGGGTTTCTCTGGAGGAACTCACATCCCGTCTCCGCAATTCCGTTGCCATGGAATTCGAAGTAGAACGCATGGAACCTCTTTTTGCAGCGCAGAAGGACTATGCCGTATTCCATGAACGGCAAAGCAAATACGAAGTAAAGAAAGGGGATCTGGCCTCCTACAAGGGCAACTGTTACCTGGGTATCGATGCCGGTTCCACTACCACGAAAACAGCCGTTGTCGGCGAAGACGGAACGCTTCTTTACTCCTTCTACAGCAACAACAACGGCAATCCGTTGAAAACTGTTATCACCTCAATTCAGGAAATCTATCGCATTTTACCCAACGATGCGAAGATTGCTTATTCCTGCTCCACCGGTTACGGGGAAGCTCTGATGAAAGCCGCCCTTCTCTTAGATGAGGGTGAAGTGGAAACGGTATCTCACTACTATGCGGCTGCATTTTTCGATCCGGAGGTGGACTGCATTCTGGACATTGGCGGCCAGGATATGAAATGCATCAAGATCAGGAATCAGACCGTTGACAGTGTGCAGCTGAACGAAGCCTGCTCCTCCGGCTGCGGTTCCTTTATCGAGACCTTTGCGAAATCACTGAATTATTCGGTACAGGACTTTGCTAAGGCAGCTCTTTTTGCAGAAAATCCCATCGACCTTGGCACACGCTGTACGGTATTCATGAACTCCAAAGTAAAACAGGCGCAAAAGGAAGGTGCTACGGTTTCGGATATTTCCGCCGGCCTTGCTTACTCTGTGATCAAGAACGCCCTTTACAAAGTAATCAAGGTATCCGATGCAACTGAGCTCGGGAAACACATTGTTGTACAGGGTGGTACCTTCTACAACGATGCCGTCTTAAGAAGCTTTGAGAAAATTGCAGATTGCGAAGCCATCCGTCCGGATATTGCCGGTATCATGGGAGCCTTTGGCGCTGCACTCATTGCCCGGGAGCGTTATGACGAAGCAAAGCAGACCACCATGCTCTCCATTGATGATATCAACACATTGGAGTATACCACGTCCATGGCCAACTGCCGCGGCTGTACCAACAGCTGCCGCTTAACCATCAACAAATTTACCGGCGGCAGGAAATACATCAGCGGAAACCGCTGCGAACGTGGAATCGGTCAGGAAAAGAACAAAGACAACATTCCGAACCTCTTCGAGTACAAATACGACCGGATCTTCGGCTATAAGCCCCTTTCCGAGGAAGAGGCCGTGCGTGGTAAAGTCGGGATCCCCCGGGTTCTGAATATGTTTGAAAATTACCCGTTCTGGTTTAAATTCTTCACGTCGCTGAAATATCAGGTGGTGTTATCTCCCACTTCCACCCGTAAGATTTATGAGATGGGGATTGAATCCATCCCCAGCGAATCGGAATGCTATCCTGCAAAGCTGGCTCACGGACATGTCAGCTGGCTGTTAAATGAAGGGGTAAAATTCATCTTTTATCCTTGTATTCCTTATGAACGCAACGAATTCCCGGATGCAGTCAATCACTACAACTGCCCCATTGTTACGTCCTATGCGGAAAACATCAAAAACAACGT
>JABUSW010000119.1 GCA_021443885.1 Blautia sp. | reverse complement strand
TTGAGATGTACAAATTCCGGTCTATGGAGATACAGCCGGAAGCACAGGAAAAGAAAGCCTGGACTGTCAAAAATGATCCGCGGGTAACACCTATCGGGAAGTTTATGCGCAGAACCAGCATTGATGAATTGCCGCAGCTGTTTAATACCCTGAAAGGGGATATGAGTCTGGTCGGTCCAAGACCGGAAAGACCGTTTTTTGTGGAGAAATTCCGGGAGGAGATCCCGCGTTATATGGTGAAACACCAGGTGCGTCCGGGATTGACCGGATGGGCACAGGTGAATGGTTATCGTGGAGATACGTCTATTCGGAAAAGAATCGAATGCGATCTGTATTATATTGAGAACTGGTCGATCGGTTTTGATATTAAGATTATGGTTTTGACTGTGTTCAAAGGATTTATTAATAAGAACGCTTATTAAATAAGCAGAATAGTTAGGGGGATCTGATGAAGAAAGTTTTGTTTGCACTGGAAATTCTTGTTCTGCTGGCTTTTCTTGGTGGTCTGTTTGTAATCAGCAAGATCAATACCGGAACAGGAAAGATGGTAAAACCGCTGGATCAATCCAGAATCGAAATGAATGAGTCTGTAAGGCAGGAGAAGAATAGTACATTAATGAATTCGGAAGAAGATACTGCGGCTCCGGCTGAACAGGGCATTCAGGAAGTTACCAAAATGCAGCAGAACCAGTCTACATTGACCGGATTTAAAACATATGCATTGTTTGGAATTGACCATAGAGACAAGAATACTGCGCTGGCAGGTGAGAACAGTGATACGATTATTATCTGCAGCATCAATAATGATACAAGAGAGGTTCGGCTGGTGTCCGTATTCCGCGATACTTTGCTGAACATTGGAAGCGATATTTATGCCAAAGCGAATGCTGCTTATGCATATGGGGGCCCGGAACAGGCGATTACCATGCTGAACAGAAGTCTCGATCTGGATATCACGGATTACATTACCGTTGATTTCAATGCATTGGTTGAAGTGATCGACTGCCTTGGCGGTCTTGATATTCCCATGAGCTACGCAGAAATCGTTCATATGAATAATTACTGCGTGGAAACATCTGAGGAAACCGGAAAGGATTATACACCTATCGGGCTTGCACCTACACCTCCGGAAGATCTGGAACAGGATATGGGTGTGTTCCACCTGAATGGCGTACAGGCGGTCTCTTACTGTCGTATTCGCTATACGGCGAGTCTGGATATGGGAAGAACAGAACGTCAGCGTCAGGTGATCCATATGATTACCGAAAAGGCAAAAAAGGCGGGATTGACTACCATCTTTGACATTATTGACAAGGTCGCACCAATGGTACAGACCTCGGTTACACAGACGGAAATGATGCAGCTGATCCCACAGATGTTGGGGTTCTACATTGCAGATACCTGCGGATTCCCATCCAGCTATAAATTCTCCAATATTAAAGGCAGCATTATTGTGCCAACAACGCTGGAGACGAACGTGATCGAGCTTCACAGATTTCTGTATGGTGAGAATGTGCAGTATACACCATCTCCTGAGGTAGTGGCGTACAGCCAGAGGATCCTGGACATTGTAAATGGCGAGTCCAGCCTTACGGATGAAGCACCGGCTGTATCGGAGGAAACGGAGAATACAGCAAACGATAACTTCTTCTGGACAGATAACCCGGATGTTGTATTGCCTGAGTATAATGAGTACAACAATAACAATACCGGCGGCGGGGACAATACCGGCGGCGGAACGGAATACAACGGAGGCGGAGATAATCCCGGAGGCGGAGATTATTACGGCGGTGGCGAATATCCCGGAGGCGGAGATTATTACGGCGGTGGTGATTATACCGGCGGGTTCGATTACAACAGCTATACCGGCGGAAGCTATGGAGGGGATATCGTGGCAGATGCGGTAGAAGCGATATCTGAAGCTGAGGTTGAATAAACAAAGGACCATCCATGGAAAGGATGGTCCTTTCTGTAAAATACGAAAGGTCCGAAATAACGGAGATATTTTATGAAGAAAGTCGATGTATTAATTCCTTCCTATCGTCCGGATGACAGGTTTTCGGAGCTGCTTCTGCGCTTGATGAAACAGGAATATCCCATTCATAAGATCATTGTGATGAATACACAGGAAACGTATTGGAATTGTGAGTGGCAGAACCAGTGTCCGAAGCTGGAGGTTCATCATATCCTGAAAGAAGAATTTGATCATGGCGGAACCAGAAGAAGAGGAATGGAACTGTCCGAGGCGGATATTGTGGTTTGCATGACACAGGATGCGATGCCTGCCAATGCCAGACTGATCGGGAATCTGATTCAGCCGATTCAGGGAGAGGTTGGCGCTTCTTATGCACGACAGCTTCCGGCAAAAGACTGCAGCATCCTGGAAAAATATACACGCTCTTTTAACTATCCGGAGGTATCTTCCGTGAAAGGGCAGGCGGATGTGCTGACCACCGGTATTAAAACGTATTTTTGTTCAAATGTGTGTGCAGCCTATGACAAAAAGATTTACGATGCTTCAGGAGGCTTCCCGCAAAGAGCGATCTTTAATGAAGACATGATCTATGCGGCGACGATGATCCAAAACGGATATAAAGTTGCCTATGCATCCGATGCAAAGGTCATTCATTCCCACAATTATTCCTGTATGCAGCAGTTTCATCGGAATTTTGATCTGGGGGTATCCCAGGCAGAACATCCCGAGATATTTCAAGGAATCCCATCGGAAGGAGAAGGCATCCGTCTGGTAAAAAAAAGTGTGTTATTCCTGCTTCGGACCGGTCGTATATGGCTGATGCCTCAGCTTTTCTTTCAGAGTGCATTTAAATATGCAGGCTATTTTCTGGGAAAGCGATATCAGAAACTACCGGTTCATTGGATGCGTTTTTGTACAATG
>JABUSW010000269.1 GCA_021443885.1 Blautia sp. | reverse complement strand
GACAAGGGCGACGACAATCCCCACGCCCATGTGCTGCTCACCCTTCGGGCGATGGATGAACAGGGCCGCTGGCTGCCCAAATGCCACAAAGAATATGTTCTGGACGAGAACGGCGAACGCATCAAAATGTCCAACGGCAGATGGAAAAGCCGCCGGGTGAACACCGTCGATTGGAACGAGCAGAAGTATGGCGAGATCTGACGACATGAATGGGAAACCATTCAGAACCGATACCTGGAGGCTACCGGTTGAACCGAGAGAATCGATATGCGATCCTTTGAGCGGCAGGGCAATCCTCACGCTCCGCAGATTCACCTGGGATCCGCAGTCTCCGCAATGGAGCGCAAAGGAATTGAGACCAATATCGGCAACCTGAACCGAGAGATTATGGAGATGAACGACCTCTATGATGCGATCCGGAATGCCATCGGGCAGCTGCAGAGCTGGCTGACCGAGTTGAAAGAAAAGCTCAGAGCCGAGAAACCTGAGCAGGCCCCGGACAGCAAAACCTCATCGGTATCCTGCTGAACTATATGAACCAACGCAAGGCAAACCGCGCCGATTGGTCGCAGTACAGCAAGAATAAGGCAGCGGTCAATGATCTGAACCGGGTATCCCATGCCATGATCTTTTTGAGAGAGAAAGGAATCCGGTCGGTGCACGACCTGGGCATCCATCTGAATCAGACCGGTAAATAAGCCAAAACCCTGAAGAGCAGCATCAATGCCAACAGCAAACGATGCCGGTATATCGGCACACTGATAGAAGCGGCGACCACTGTGGAGAAGCTCCAGCCCCTGCACGATCAATATGCAAAGATCGGATGGAAGGCGAAAAAAGAAAAGTTTGCCGAGGAGCACGCCATCGATCTGAAGAAATACAATTCCGCTTTTCGCCTGTTGAAGAAGTTCGAGGCAACGCTACCGCTGGATAGCAAAGCACTCCGGTCAGAGCAGAAAAATCTGCGAAAAGAGAATGCAGAACTTACTGCGGAGCTGAAGGCCGTGCAGGACCAGCTGGAGGAGCTGAAGCTGGTGTGTGCGTCAGATCATCCCCGATGCTCTGCCCACCATCTTCGCCGACGGAAAGAGATCCGTTCGGGAGAATCTGGAGGCCAACCAGCAGAAGGCAAGGCTGCAGGAAGAGCAGCAGCCCGCCAGACAGAAAAAGAAGGATATTGAGATCTGAGGACAGCGTGATTGGCGTCCTCTTTTGTTTTACCGGTATCTGCGTGATACCGGCTTATACATACCAAGGAAAGGAAGATGCAAGGTATGGATTTATTTGAAGCAGCAAAGACAATTCCGACAAGAACCACCGCAGAGGTCTACGGCATTACCGCCGGAAGAACAAACAGCCGTGCTGGAGGCTGCTCGGGAGATCAACAGGCCGGTGATCCGAAAGCCCAGCCTGCACGCAGTCTCTATGACCGAGCTCTTTGACATGAGCTTCCCGCCCAGAACTTCGGTCATTGAAGGTCTGCTCTACAGCGGAACCTATCTCTTCACTGGTTCCCCGAAGATCGGCAAATCCTTCTTCATGTCGCAGCTTGGTTATCACATCGCCACCGGCAAGGAACTGTGGGGCTATCCGGTCAGGAAGGGCTCCGTGCTTTACCTTGCGCTGGAGGATGACTTCTGCCGCCTGCAGGGGCGACTCAATACCATGTTCGGTGTGGGGACCGTGGATGGGCTGTATTTCACCACGCAGGCCAGGACCCTCACCGATGGTCTGAACGGACAGCTGGAGGAATTTGTGCAGCTGCACCCGGATACCCGGCTAATCATCGTGGACACCCTACAAATGGTCAGGGAGCTGGGTAACGAGAGCTACAGCTACTCCCTGGATTACCAGAACATCACGACACTGAAGACCTTCGACGACGAGCACAGCCTGGCTATTATTGTGGTTCACCACACAGGAAAGTTAGAGGCCAGCGACAGCTTTGATATGATCTCCGGCACGAACGGTCTGCTGGGGGCTGGCGATGGAGCTTTCATCCTGCAGAAGAAAAGTGCACCGATCCTACTGCCGTGATGCAGGTGGTCGGCCGGGATCAGCCGGATCAGGAGCTGACTTTGGAATTCAGTCAGGAGAGCTGCGTATGGAAGCTGACCAAGGTGGCCTGCGTAGTACACCTTCGGTAGCCGGAGCCCTAGCTGAAGAAGATCGCGGCGTTTATGGAGGACAAGACCGAATGGACGGGATTCACCGGTGAGCTGCTGGAGGCGATTCCCGACCTGGGAGAACCCACCAACAGCCTGACCAAGAAGCTGAACGTTTTCGTGTCAATTCTGTTCAACGAATTCGGAATTGCCTACACGCTCAACAGACGTACCAGCGACCGGAGAACCTTTACGCTGCTACACACAGCCCGGTCGGAGCTGCACGATGACAACATAACAGAAAATGACAGCGAAACAGGGTGTGCCGTCTGCTGATTTTGCTGTCATGACGGCAGTGGAGGTGATGACCCCACACTGTATGATTACTGTCATGCCGTCATTGCCGTCACCAAATCGAAACAGAAATCAACTCAAGCCAGGGATGGTCCGCCCTGCCAGATAATATATATGGAGGATATGACTATGAACGAAATGAACATTATGACCTCCGCGGAAGTGAAAGAAGCTGCCCCGACCATCCGCTTCCAGGATGGCAACACCACCATCATCATCGGACTGAACTTCAAGAAGAAAGCCAAAGTTACCCTGGAAGACCGACTCAAGGACATGATCCGTACCGACGTTAAAGCCCGAAATTTCTGATTGAAGATTCGTTCACAAAAAGTTTACTCGTATATCTTAAAAAAGCTTGCCAAAGGGGTCCTTTTTTTTAGGTTTGGGAATGGTTGAGTTTCTGATCCGCTCTTTGCATAATAAGCGGGAAGAAAGGGAACCCAAAT
>JABUSW010000192.1 GCA_021443885.1 Blautia sp. | reverse complement strand
ATGATGCGGGATACCAGTACCGTCACCGCCGGTGTGGTAGAGATCATACCCAGCCTTCTCTGCCTGGCGACCCAGTTCACAGGAGCATTCTTTATCCTGCTGAAGCTGGATTACGTCCTGGTGCTGGTCATTGTCATTCTGGGTATGCTGGCCGCCTTTCTGGTGTTTTTTCTGGGAAACAAAACCAAACGGTTTCACAAGGAAGCCAGAGAGAAGGAAGATCAGATCGAATCCACTACGCAGGAAATGCTGCGGAACCTTCGGGTGGTAAAGGCGGCAGGTATCGAGCATAAAGCGCTGAGTGCAGTACGGCAGCGCCAGACCGCGTATTTCGGAATCCAGTCCCTGCGAAATCGCTACGTGAAGCGCACCAATGTAGTGGTAACCGGCGTCTTCATGGTAAGCGAAGGCTTCGCCGTGATCTGGGGGTGCATCCGCATCTATACCGGTGCAATGAGTTATGGGACCATGGCTGCCTTGTTGGGACTGGTGGGACAGATCCAGGGCCCTATCTCCGGGCTGTCGCATTACATCGCCCAGGCCTATGCTGCCATCTCATCAGCAGAACGCCTGGATGAGATTCTGGCCCTGCCGGAGGATGAGATTCCGGCAGTTAACGCAGAGGAACGGGCCCAGTACCAGCAGATGCAGGAAGCGCAGACAACAGATCTGTATGCCAGACTTCTGGAGATAGACATCGACCACATATCCTTTACCTATGGACGGGATACCATTTTTCGAGATGCTTCCCTGAAGCTGTATCCGGGGGAAATCATGGCCATCACCGGACACTCCGGCATCGGAAAAAGCACCTTTTTCCTATTATTATTAGGATTGTATCTTCCGGGGGAAGGCAATATCCGCTTTGCTATCAACGAATACCATACCGGCTCAAGAAAAGGGATTGTGTACTACGAACCTACACAGATGCGCCGGCTTTTCAGTTATGTCCCCCAGGGAAACGCCCTGTTCTCCGGCACCATACGAGAGAATATCAGCATGTTCCGGGAACTGGTGACGGAAGAAGAGATTATGCGGGCGGCAAAACAGGCCTGCATCGACGAGTTTATATTGTCATTGGAGGATGGGCTGGACACAGTCATCGGAGAAAATGGATTGGGACTCTCCGAAGGACAGGCACAACGCATCGCTATCGCCAGAGCCTTCCTTAGCAATGCACCGATCCTGTTATTGGATGAAGCCACCAGTGCCTTAGACGACGATACGGAATGCAAGGTCTTGCAATCCATAGCTAAAATGAAGAACAAGACTTGCCTTATTGTGACGCATAGAATGAAAGCTCTGGAGATCTGCCACAGGAGGTGTCAGATCGTGGACCAGAAGCTTGAGGTTCTGTGATTATGGTCATCATATCCAAGAAAACCTGAAATCACCCTGAAAAATTTTATTTTTTATGGGGAGGGGTATCGTTGACGAGGGAATAGAAGCATGATAAAATCGATGAGATATAGATGTTTTTAAACATCTTCGCATATTTTGCTAATTCTTACAAGAAACAGGGATATTATGCTATTGTACAAGAAAACTCATTTGAAATATGATAGAATGCTACAGGCTGAGGGTAAGGTCTGTAACGAATAATGAGGTTAGGGGAGAGCTTTTATGAAGCAAAGAAGGTTTGACAACATCAAGAACACGATCCGTAAATTAGAAGGGGTTTTGGAGATTGCGTTATTGACAATTATTTATTTTCTTATTTGGAAGTACTGTTATCGCTTAAAAAGTTTTCCGACATACTATGGAAAAGGCAAGTATGTATTGGCAGGAGTGTATTTTGTAATATTATATATCTTGCTTTATTATAGTGAAGGCTTAAAATTTGGATATTTAAAACTGACGGATGTATTGATATCCCAGTGGATATCCGTCATAATCGCGAATGCTATCACTTATTTTCAGCTGTGTCTAATTGCGAATAAGATGATTAATGCGTTGCCAATGCTCGCGTTTACAGGGATCGGTGTCATTGTAACTCTGGTTTGTACTTATACATTCACGCGGGTATATCATACTTTAAATCACTCCAGAAGGATGCTGATGATTTACGGAAACATCAATGCTGTTCCATTGAAGGTTAAGATGGATCAGCGGGCAGATAAATATCAGATCGAGGACCTGATTTCTGCGAGTGAAGATATGGGTAAACTGAAGGAGGCGATACTCCAATATGACGCCGTGGTGGTTTCGGACATTCCGGCCCAGAAACGGAATGACATCTTGAAGTTCTGCTATCAAAAGGGAATCCGTGCATATGTGACTCCGAAAATCTCAGACGTAATGATTCGGGGTGCCAACAGTATTCACCTGTTTGATACCCCCTTGCTGCGAATTAAGCCAAATGGATTGAACTATGAGCAAAGATTCTTCAAGCGGATATTGGATCTGGTGATATGCAGTGTGGCTTTGCTGCTCACCTGGCCTATTATGCTTATAGTTGCTGTGGCCATCAAGCTGGAAGATGGCGGCCCGGTGTTTTTCAAACAAAGAAGGGTTACAAGATATAATCGTGAATTTGAGATCCTGAAGTTCCGAAGCATGATTGTGGATGCGGAGAAAGAGGGAATTGCCATTCCTGCAAAGGATCATGACCCGCGAATCACAAAAGTAGGAAGATTCATTCGTGCAACAAGAATTGATGAGCTTCCGCAGATCATTAATATCCTGAAAAATGATATGTCTATTGTGGGACCGCGACCGGAACGAGTAGAGCACGTTAAAGAATATTGCGAACTCATCCCGGAGTTTGAATTCCGAACCAAGGTAAAAGGCGGTCTGACAGGGTATGCCCAGATATATGGGAAGTACAATACATCGGCTTACGACAAGTTAAAGCTGGATCTGATGTACATTGAGAACTATTCCATTATTCTGGATCTGAAGCTGAT
>JABUSW010000321.1 GCA_021443885.1 Blautia sp. | reverse complement strand
CTGTGAGTCAGACACGAATAATACTGATAAGAGTAAGACTGATATGTAATGACCGTTGTCAAGAGGCAATCAGCCCCAATTTCGGATTTTTTCTTCCTACTGAGTGCTGAAGGCATCGCGAAAGAGCTATGAAATCAGATTTCCGGCATTGGCCACTCTGATATACGTGGATTCAGGAAATGCCAGACACATCCCTACCGACAGGCTAATGGTCCGCCGTGAGCTCTACCATCTAACAGCGTGGATCACAGTTGAAACTGTGCCGACATAGTCTTAACGTAGATAGCTCGAACCTTGATAAGACCACAGCCCCTTCACGATACCTTCAGTATTCTGTTGTGTGATTTGCTTTTAGATTCCGAGCCGGAATCGTAACTCAGCCACCGCGCAGCGGCCATGCCCTTGAGCTCTAACCGCAGAAAATGCTACACTGAATCTCACGGCGGCAGCTGTAGTGTGAATGATTTGCTTCTGAGTTCGTCGCCGGTGTAACACCTCAACAGCATTTTCGAGGTGAGGTCAAGGGTGGCGGAATGTTTCTGCCATGTTCAATAGAATAACGATCTCATGCGATGTTACCTGTCATCATGCCCCAGATGAAACATGCCAGCTCCCGGGCAAGGGCTGTTTTGGCAACATTGGCTTTTTTCCCCTGCTTGAGGGTCAATCGATAATACTTCCGGCGTAACCTTTCATTTGCCTTATCCGCATATGCGATAACAGAGGGAGTGTTTCCTTCTTGACGTTTTGCAAGGAGCTTGGACTTATATCCGATTTGACCTCTGGTATATGACTGTGCAGCTTCCGTCAGGAGTGTTCGCAGGTGTGCATTCCCGGCTTTCGTGATAGACAGCCGGTTCTGACTCTCTCCACTTGAATCCTCGCCCGGAGTCAGTCCCAAAAATGAAGCATAATGCTGTGCGTCGGCAAACCGTTTGAAATCTCCGGTCTCTGCAATAACCGACAGAGCAGTATGGGTCTTAATTCCCATGAAGCACGTAAGCTTATGAACGTTCTCCTTGTATTCGTCTGCTTCTGCGAGCTCTTCAATTCGATGATCGATCCGCTCCAGTTTACTCACAAGGTATTCGTACTCAATCAGATACTCCTCAAGAACCTCGGCATAAAGCCCAGACAGCTTCAAACTGCGGAGCCAAATATAATGTGCCTGCGTCCAATGGTTCTTGGTACCGTCATAGGTACATCCGTGACGTAAGCAGAACGCCAGGATCTGCTGCTTAACCTTTTTGAGTGCTGCTTTGTGATCGTCCCGCATACGGATATACTCTTTGACTTTCTCATCCGTCTCGGTTGGAACATGAACAGGACTGTAATCATGGTGAGCAAGACAACGAGCAATCAGAGCAGCATCCCGCTTGTCGGTTTTGACTCGCTTTTTCCCTTTGGGAACAACCATTGTTGTCGGCGCCATAATAACGCACTTAACATTGTGAGCTGTCAGCTCATGGTACAAAGAATACCCGAGGCATCCCGCCTCATAGCCACATATGAAGAGAACATCATCACCGTAATGGAAACGCATCGCTTCGAGATAGTTGATTACCTTGCTGTAATGTGCATCGACTTTCTGAGGATATTCAGCGGTTTCTTTTTCGTTTGTGTAGCAGCAAAGAGAAAAAGTTTCCTTATGGACATCCATTCCGACATAAACTGTGCTATACTTCATTTGATGACCTCCATTTGTATGTGGTAAACCCAGTTACCTTGGTTTTTGTCGATCTACAGTATACTGGTAAATCCACGTTCCTGCAAATCGGAGGTCATTACATATTATCTAACTATTAAAAGTCAAGCCCTGAATTAGGGAAATGCGAAGATTGGTCGCCGCCCTTGACAAGCAGCCACCAAATGCTGGGGATGTGTCAGCGAAGGCGAGGAAGGCAGTACAAACCCAGGCCCAGCGACCCTTCGTTTTTCAAGCATAGCATTTGGTGGCTTCTGCTTGTCAAGGGTTCGCTGCGCCGGCTGGATGGCAGATGAGTTCAGCTCAGGCTCAAAAGGCAGTTATGCACTTGCCTGATACGGCTGTCCCGACTTCTGCATGGCGTAGATCAGCCGCACAAGTTTTTTTGCAGCGTGAGAGATAGCGACATTGTAATGCTTTCCTTCTGCACGCTTCTTGGCAAGGTATGCAGCAAAAGACGGATCCCAGATGCAAACGTATTTTGTGGCATTGAAGATAGCATAACGGAGATACTTGGAGCCTCGTTTCTCCATGTGGGCGTAGCAATTGTTCAGTTGACCTGACTGGTATGTGGATGGCGAAAGTCCGGCGTAGGCAAGGATCTTGTCCGGCGAGTCGAAGCAGGAGAAGTCGCCAACCTCAGCAATAATCATTGCGGCCATTCGGTAGCCAATACCGGGAATGGTTGTAATCGGCGACTGGATCTGTTCCATCATCGCCTCTATTTCACGCTCAATGTCTTCAATCTCGGCATCCAGTTCACGGATAAGACGGATGGTGTGCCGGAGTTCAAGAGATTTTGCCGGCATAACGGAGCCGATGGAAGCTCTGGCAGCGTTTCGGATCTCTACTGACATATCCCGTCCGTAGCGTCCGCGGGACGCGTTTTCAAGGACAGTCTTCAAATGCGTCAGATGTGCTTCAGCGACCTGTTTGGCACCGGGAAACTCCGATAGCAGCGCGTAAACAGAGGCCATGTGAAGCGATGGCACCAACTTCTCCAGTTCAGGGAACAGAATGCAGACAAGACGAGAAACAGAAGATTTCAGTTTCGCCCGTTCCTTAACCTTGTCAAAGCGGTATCTTGTTAGTGACTTTAGTTCCTCATTGTGGTATGTTGTGTCTGTGTAGGGCTTGAGGCTTACATCGGACAAAAGCATAGCTGCAATGGTACGTGCATCAACGCGATCTGTCTTCGTCTT
>JABUSW010000129.1 GCA_021443885.1 Blautia sp. | reverse complement strand
TCCGTGCCGCAGTATTGACATACCGCTGTTTTCTGGTCGGTGCTGATATCCAGGGCACCGCCACACATTTTACATTTAAATACTGACATTAGCTTCTCCCTCCGTATCTAATGGTTCTTATATGTTTGTCTTCTTTCTTGTCATCATTATTTCAAATCCTGTTATCTCACATGCAATTTCATCGAAGAATTGATCTAATGCCAGGTTAATGAACTCATGAATAATCCAATTCTCTTTCCCTGCCAGAAGCTTTGACAGCTGTTCTGGTTTATAGCGTACGATTTCGCTAAATCTATGTGTTATTGCCATTATTGCAGATAAAGAGTTAATATTATGAATCCCTATATCTGTAATTGATTTCCTCTTGATATACCATAGCCTGTCTTCGGACACTATATATTGAAAGTTTTTTCTATATCTTCTGTATACATTCTTTATATCCTTCTGTGAAACAGGATCCTTGCTTACTATTCTAAAATCATTTTGATAATACGGAACAAAATCAATTGGCAAACTATCAACAATATCCTGTGGAATATTTACAGCACTTGATTTGAAATATCTCTTCTGAAGATTACATACCAAATACGATTTCCCATCTGAAAACTTATAAAAAGTAGGACTAATTCCTGGATCCAACGGAATAAAGAGTTCCTGGCTCTTAGGCAAAGAATATGTTGTAGCATAAGCTCTGTGAATAAATGCCAGCTGATACATCAGCTCCTTTACAGAATAGTACCCATTCTGTCCCTTATCTTTCCATACTTCGTCAAACTCAGCATCCAAATATTTAGAAAATTCTACAAATACTCCATATCTGTCTCTTTCTATTTTTATTGTATCTAGCTGTTTCTCACTGCCTTGTTTATCATTGAATTCATGCAATCCATGATTCCCCATATTCTTAACTGTGGCATCTACATCTTTTGTTTTGAACAGAATCAACGATTTCGCAGCATTCAACATTGCATAATACATTGGTAATGGTGCTGATTCTATTGGAAGCTGCTTTGCTGCCAAATAGAAATGTCGTGCCTGTTGCCAATAGAACTCATAGTTTTCTTCAATCTTCTTTCCCGTTTTTTGAGATTTTAAATTTCTTGCATGAGTTTTAAAATAGAAATCCACATATGTAAAAACATCATCTGTAAGTATCGTATGAGTCTTGTCTTCAAAATATGTATGTGATTTCTTTATACGCACAGTCATGTTGTTTTTTTCCATCACAGATTTAATTTCTGCTTGTTTCTTCTTCATTTATCCACCAATTCGTCAACTTCGCTTATTCTATTTCTTTCAGTAGGTAACATCTTCATTTTATGCATAGTCCTGCAAATGTATCTCCTTATCATCCATAACACTCTAAGATTTCAATCTCCCCTCTTATTCCCGCATTCCGGGCAGAATTTGGACATGATCTCCTGACACCCACAAATCGGGCAGTCCCAACCAACCTGTGCTTCCGGCTTCTTTGCCCCACAATCCGGACAGAATTTGGACATAATGCCCTTACATCCGCAGGCAGGACAATCCCATCCTGCCGCCGCTTCCGGCTTCTTTGCGCCGCAGTCCGGACAGAACCTGGAAGTAATACCTTTTGCACCGCATCTGCATTCCCAGGTATCCTGCTGTGCAGGTGTTCCGGATACAGCAGAACTCCCGGATGGTGTACTTGCCTGAAATCCCTTCATCATCTCCTGCATCTGCGGTGCTATGGTCTGCATGGCAGCCATACCAAGCCCCATGCTCATCATTTCACCCATAACGGAACTGCCACCGCCACCTCCTGTAGAGATTGTCGGTCCCATATTGCCGATGCTCTCTGCGTAAGCTTTCTGAACTTCCGTCTGGAGTACATCCTTCTGGCTGTAGCCCTTTGCCTGCATCACAGCCGCTTCTGCCATACCGGCCATCTGTGTTGCCTGAGCGGCAGCCTGTGCCGCAATCAGGTCACGTTCTGCCCGTCTGCGGGCAATTTCCGTTTCCGTTGTCTGCTCTTCCAGAATTGCGCCTCGCTGTGCCGCCTTGATACGAGCCTGGGCTTCTGCCTCCGCAGTCATATAATCAGCTTTGCTTCTGGACTGCGTTGAACGAACATCTGCTTCTGCCTCTGCCATTCGTTTCTGTAATGTAATGGTATGCAGATCTCGAAGGCGTTTATAATTCGGGTCTGTTTCCGGCAGTACCATCGTTGTCACATAGAACTGCGGAATCGTAAGTCCGTATTCTTCAAAACCGGGCTGTATTTTCTGATGGAGTTCATTGCTCAGTTCCATCAGATGCTCATCGATTTCTACGATATCCAGATTCTTCTGCTTGATTGCTGCCGAAAGATTGGATTTGACAGCGGTGGAGATCAGTGGGCGGAAGGATTTCTGAAGAGATTTTGTGAAATCCGAGCCTTCTTCCTCCCAGCTGATGCCCTTCATGGTTCCAACAATACTCAGAAGCAGCTTTTTCCCATCGGAGACTGCCAGATTCATTTCCCCGCAGGCTCCCAGTTCCACCGGTACCCCCAGGGTAGGCTCTACAAATCGCACCTTGGAATCCGTTCCCCATTTCACGGCCATCTGCACGGTTTTATTGATAAAGTATACTTCACAGTGGAACGCATCGATGCCATTGGTCACAAAGGTGCGCTTCAGCCACTGAGTAAACACATGGTTACCGGTCTCCAGGTCATAACGACCCGGTCCAAAGGGTTCAAAGGCCTGTCCATTGGCAATGAAGATGGCCTCCTGGCTCTCATGAACGATCAGTTTGGATCCGGTGTGGAAATCCTCACAGGGATGCTTCCAGATGAATGTACTGTTATCTCCTTCATATTTGATCACATCTAAAATATTCAGAAATCTGCCGGTGCTCATAGTGCTTCCTCCCCGTTCCTAATTGACAAATTTGTGTACTTTTTTGC
>JABUSW010000030.1 GCA_021443885.1 Blautia sp. | reverse complement strand
GGTGCAACGCTTTCATCTGCGGTAATTGAATTACCGAGGATTCCCGCTTATTATCCTAAGTTATCAAAAAACAGGTCGCCTGTAAAGCAACCTGTTTTATCTGAATAACATCTATATATCTACGTATCCTCGAACAGTTCCCCGTCTACGATCCGGACCACTCTGCCAGCTGCCTGCGCAACATTCAGATCGTGAGTAATCATTACGATCGTATTCCCCATTTCATTCAGTCGACGGAATAACTTCAAAACTTCCTTGCCACTGTTCTGATCCAGTGCACCGGTTGGTTCATCTGCCAGAAGAAGGGCCGGATTACCGGCTAAAGCTCTGGCAATGGCAACTCTTTGCTGTTGTCCTCCGGACAGCTCTCTGGGTTTGTGCGAAATACGGTTCTCTAATCCCAGCATGCGGATCATATCCATGCTTGCTTCCTGTGCCTCTTTCAATGACATACCTCTTACCAGAAGAGGCATGACAATGTTCTGAAGAATATTATACGTCTGGATCAGATGATACTTCTGGAAAATGAAACCAATCTGTTCATTGCGGATATTACAGAGCTGCCGTTCCTTCGCTTCATGAATCGGAATCTGGTTCAGGTAGTAGGTACCGGAATCTGCTTTGTCCATGCAGCCAATGACATTCATCAAAGTACTTTTTCCGGACCCGGAAGGACCCAGGATCGCCAGAAACTCTCCCGGCTGCACCTGAAGACTTACATTTTTCAGGACATGGAGCCTGGAATCCCCGATTTTGTAATACTTGTTTACATTGGCGATGTCAATTGTCTGCTGCATCAGATGCTTTCCCCCGTGCTTTTTAACCATATCTGTGTGATCACTTCGGTCCCGTCATCACCCTTTTCAAACAGCGCCTCCGCCTCATCCCCTTCCTGCAGGATGGAGAAGGTTTTCTTTTCTCCAATGTTAGAATAAACCTCTACAGCCACCGAAAGGTATACGGTCGTTGTGTCATTATTCCCGTTCTCTCCTGGTTTAAAGCTTCCCGGATTAAAATCACCGCCATCAAAGTCACCTGGTTTGAAATCACCAGCTTCGAAGTCCTCTGGATTAAAGTCCCCCTGTGGTCTCTCTCTTCCTTCCGAATTCCTATCGAAACCTCCTTCCGGCCGTTCCTTTCCGGTTGCTCCGGATACAGCATCCGGTTTTCCACCTTTCGGATTAAAATCGCCCTGTGGCTTCTCTCTTCCGTCGGAATTCTTCCCGAAACCACCTTCCGGTCGTTCCTTTCCGGTTGCTCCGGATACAGCATCTGCCTCTTCACCGCTTTCGCTGTCTTCTTTGACAGTCGCGCCTGATACCGCGTCCGCTCCTTCGCTTTTCTCAGTTCCTTCTTTACCTGTGGCTCCGGATACAGCATCCGGGGTTTTATCTGATTTTCCGGATTTGTCTTTCTCATAATATGTCAGTTCATTACCCGTAATAGATACGATATAGATCGTGGCTTTTCTCTGCCCCTCCGGAAGCTCCTCTTCCTTATCTTCAGCGGATTCATCTCCCTTTGCAGACTCTGTTGCTTCCCCTTGTTCTGCATCTTTCTGGTCCTGTGCAGCCTCTGCCTCCTGTGTCTCCTGCACTTCCTGTGTTTCCACAGGCACTTCCTCCTGTGCAAAGGTATATGCCGGATTGCTTAGAAGCAATCCCAGCATCATCATAAAACTGAGTCGTTTTTTGTTATACATGTGATTATTGTCTCCCTTCATTTTCGTTTCCATTCTCAGTATATCTCCGACGGCCGTAAATAGTAACCATTATTCAGAATTTAGAGCATCAACCGGTTCCAGTCTGGATGCTTTCCATGCCGGATAGATCCCGAAAACAGTACCCGTCAATACCGAAAATGCCAGCGCTGTCAGATTTGCCGCAAGATTGGTTTCGATGCGAATACCAAAATGCTCCATCACCGGAATGAGCACATAGCTGATCCCGCATCCGATCATGCCTCCCAGGAAACTGATTGCCGCTGACTCCGTCAGAAACTCCAGCAATATTTTGGACTGCTTCATTCCGATGGCCTTCAGGATACCGATTTCATTGGTCCGTTCTTTAATCGATACGAATAATACGTTCATAATACCGATACCGCCTACGAAGAAGACGATCGCTGCCATTGCGGACAAAAGCATGGTCAGGGTTCGATTGGATGCCTTGGCCGCCTGCATTTTACTGCCGGAATCCTCAAAGGTAAAGACTGCATTGCTGTAATTTTCTTCCAGCACGATACGTGTTTTCTCAATTACAGAATCCAGTACGTCCACATCCTCAGCGATTACCGTGATAATCGGATCGATCTCTTCCCCGGTAATATATTTGATTCCCGTTTCGTAGGGTACAAAGATTGCAGTATCTGTGCTGACATTGGAAGCCACGGTTGCAGATGCTTCAAAAACGCCTGTAACGGTGTATGTCCGGTCTTCAATGTAAATGGTCTCCCCCACAACCTCCTGTGTGCTTCCGAATATTTCTTTGGCTGCAGAAGCTCCCAGTACACAGCTCCGGCTTCGGATCTCATCATCCTCTTCGGTGAAAAATGTTCCATCCATCAGAGAAAGCTTGCTGATGTCGGCATAGTTATCCTTCACTCCTGCCAGCGTATATGTCTGGGCATCGGTTAACTGCCCGCCTTCTACAGAGGCCCTGGTGCTGTATGAGATTGTGACGTCCCGAATACCGGATATATATTTTCGGATATCCTGAACATCCTTCTCCGTCAGGATAATCTTCTCCTGATTCAGACGGTCCGTGATGATACTGGTTTCTTCCTCAGCTTCTGCCTCCCCGCCATCTGCCGCACTGTTATCCCCAACGTTTGATTCTGTTTCCGAAGCTTCTGCGCTATCTGCCGCATCATCGCTTCCCGGAAAACCATCCGGCATTGTTCCGTTGCCGGGAAATCCGCCTCTTGACGTT
>JABUSW010000020.1 GCA_021443885.1 Blautia sp. | reverse complement strand
TTATGGCAAGAATTGCAGATGCACTTGGGACGACCTCTGAGTTTCTGTTGAATGGTACGGAAACAGATTCAAAAAAAGAGGTTGCACAAGCAAAACGGTTAATCGCCCGAAATGTTAAGCAAATGACAAAAGAGGAGAAAATGGAAATTATGGGTATTCTCCTGGGGGAGGAGTAAGCAGATCCATGAGGCTGGATGATAGTACTTATGAGTATGTCAAAGAAGAAGTGATCGACCTGTTCGTCAGATATGATGTTAAGTGTATTCCTATTGACGGGTACGAGTTGGCTGCAAAAATGGGAATTGTTTCGATACCGTATTCTGCCTTATCTCCGAAACAGTTGGAGGCGGCTCAGGGAATCAGTTCTGATGGATTTTACTTAGAGCCGGGGGACGGAAAGGAATATATTTACTATAACGATCAGGTTGGATATGAGCGCTGTAATATGACCATACTGCATGAAATAGGGCATGCGGTTCTGGGACATTCCGAAGATACCGATCCGGAAGTTGCTGAAGCAGAGGCCGCTTTCTTTGCAAAGTACGCTATAGCTCCGCCTCCTTTGGTACATAAGATCCGGCCGGAGTGTCCGGAGAAAATTGCTGATACTTTTTGCATCAGTTTCGAAGCTTCATGGTATGCGTGGGATTATTATTGCAACTGGAAACGCTTCCATTCTGCATATGGCAGATTTACCACGTATGAGATGAAACTGAATGAGTTGTATGGGATTACAGCGTGAAGTCGAAGGAAAGGCGGTGATGTCTGTTGCTTGTTCACAGAGAAAAGAAAAACGTATAGCTACGCCAATAGCCATACGTTCTCTTGCGGAAAGATACGAAGATATCTTTCATTATGGTGATGACTATTATACTTCATTATTTCCGCAAGTGCAATTGCCGGAAGTTACAAATAATAAACACGGATGTAACAAATGACGACAGGGTTTCATACCTGATTTACCTGCATAGGCAGAAGAAAGGATAGATTATGCATTCGATTACTAATTTAGCAGATCTTTTGGATATAATAAATGATCTCTATATGCTTCTTGATGGCAAGATTGATTTTGATGCTGAGGGTTGGCCTGTTTTTCAGAAAGACCACTTCCTGAGCGAATGGCCGGATGACATAGTTACATATGCTAACAGGAAAAACAAATTAATTGTTACCAGAAATAAAACACTTATATGTCATTTTGCGAGTGACAGTCAGAACTACAGACGGTTTCCGAAGGTTATGGGTGATATCGCAGAGTATCAAAAATACTTAGGCGCAGTATTCCCGGATATAACCGTTACCAAAGATATGGATGTTGAGTTTCAAAAACTGGCATTACTTGCGAATCAGTTGTATGCAGCGGTGCTTGCAGTCAATAATATCAAACTTGTTGCAAACACCCGTTGCGGCTCAAATATGACGCAGAGATATCTTCGCCAAATCCCACGAAATGTAATTTGGGCATCGAGTTTCTTGGGATGCGATAAAACATCGGATTTCTCAGAAACTGCTGAGTATATAAATAAAATCTTAAGTCTTATGCCGAGTAGACTTATTATTTATGGAAAGCAAGATCCAGAGGTTAACTGCCAACTTGATATTATGGGAATAAATTATCGTTATTATGAAGATTTTCATCGGCGCTGTAAAAAGGAGGCTGTCTAATGGCAGATTATAAATCAGCATATTCAAATATTTCAAAAGATTATTTAGAGAGCGCAGTTCATTCAAATCCAGTTGATCAGGGACGCTATGACCGAAGCAAAGCTCGTGAAGCTGCTCATAATGATACATGGGTAAAGCGAAAAGTGAATCTTAATGAAATCGTTGATAGATTCGTTCCATCCGTCGAGGGATTTGTGGAACAGCATTCAGAAGGAGGAGTCAAATATGATTTTGAAGGAGAACGCTATATTGTAAAATGCGATAAGGTTGCCGGATATTTACGCATTTGGGATAAGCAGTCAAAGTCATATTGCCTTTTGGACGGCACACCGAGCAAGGACAATTCGCTGACTCACTTTAAGATTAAACGGCGGGAGGAAATGTAAAATGTGGCTGCGTGTGGCATTGAATAAGGACTCTGTTCATTACAATAAGTCCGTTAGCTATTCCTACATTGATGGTCCAAATACTGAAGAATACTATTTTGATCAAACGGTCGCAGATGCACTTGAAAAGGATGGGTTTCTTACAGAAATGTGGGATAGATTAGATGCGCTTTTTGACTGGGGAGACTGTGACTTTTTCATGCCGGATAAATGTAAGATATTTAAAATCTGGTTGGAAACACGTTTGCAAAAAGAAGTAAATCCAGTCGTCAGGGACGTATACGAAGTGATGCTTGACTACGCAAAAAAGGCAATTATACATGATACAGGTATTTCGTTTGATTTTTGAGGAATATAGCAATGAAGTCAACGTATAAGATTCTGAACACTTATCTTGATGGGCAAGAATTGCCGGAACAAGACCCGAGGATATTTGATGCCACAGAAGCGTCAGAGTGCTGCGAACTGGAAGAAGGAGTCAATATTTTTGATTTTCCCGTTTGTCGCCGCAAAATGTCAGGGATGAAACTTCTGTCGTTCCATTCAGAATTGGATGTGCTAAACCTGATAGGTCGGCTTCCTGACTGTAGGGAACTGGTTATCCTTTTGGACTACAATTCGGCTGCGAAGACGGCGCGAGATTTGTTCTTGAAGAGAGTGCTGCAATCGGCTTCCTTAATTATGAAGCAATATCCCGGTATGACCATAACATTTGTCGGAGACAATAGAGATAGAAATACTATAAAACAGCTATACAAAAGCCGAAAATATCATTCCAAGGATACTGCTCCATAAAATCCTGAGCCTTGTTCAGATTGACTTCCTCTCCATCCGGATCAAAATCATCATCGAAAAAATCCTGGCTGAACAGATATTCTGTTATAGTAT
>JABUSW010000351.1 GCA_021443885.1 Blautia sp. | reverse complement strand
CTCGATTATAAATATGGGGTTGGTGTCAAAAGCGCTTACAGATTGTTAACGGAGCTGCCTTTTAATTCCTGATACATTCCTGCGTGGGTCAGCTGCTTATAAGGTATTACGTAGAAAAAGGTAACGATTCCAAATGTAAGGATACCAAGGATGTCCCACAATAAGAAGGATAAATCCAGAACAAAGGCGTTCCATTTACGACCATACATCATTTTTTTGCTCAGTGCAAACGCTTCGGAGCAGGATATTTCCGGCTGATCGCCAAGAATATATGGAACCATCATATATTCATAAGACTTAATGATGCCAGGAACGATCAACAGGAAGGACCATAGTGCAATGTACAGATTGCGGAGAAAGAGGACTTTTACGCAGCTTTGATATCCATTGTCATAGGAGAAACAGATCTCTCTTACCTGCGGTCGTCCGCTCAGACAACCGATAAAGAACCGGTTGCTGCCAACCTCAAGGGGATTCAGGATAAAAGTCTGGAAAAGCTGCAGAATTACAAATGTGCCGATAAACAGCAATGTAAATCCAAAGCCTGTTTTGAAATGCGTATATTTTGGAGATCTTACCAGAAAAGTGGTAAAGTTCGCTATTTCTGTTGCCTGGACGTTTTTCTCGATGGATGTAAGACCCTGCAGATAAAACAATCCGCCGGTAACCGATGCAATGATCAAACCAGCCAGTACCGTTTTCCAGTAATTCAGTTTAATAGCTACTTTTGCGTTTTCTTTCAGTTCGTATCTGTCCCATGTATTCATAACAGTCCCTCCCTTTGTTTTATGCTTTTGATAAGCATAGTATAACAAGGGAATCTTAATGATGAATGAGGACTACCTTAACGTATCCTTAATTATATCTTTGTAGATACTTTTCCAGATTACTTTTGCGGCCAGTTTTGTTCCGGCAGGAGATGCGTGAGCACCATCTGTGGTATAGAGCTCCACATCCGGATGCTTTTTCTGATATGCCCACCAATATTCGCCTACGGGAGCAAGTATTGCGCCGAGTTTTTCTGCAGCAGTCTGATGGATCGTATTCATAGCAGCCTGCTTCTCCGGTTCGGCTTTTTTCGCCCAGGTCTCGTAGATCACCGTTTTTCCACCGGTTTTTTTGATCCATTGATCCAGCTTCTGAACGGCCTTATAATAGTTTTCTTTTGGTGCAAAGGGGTGGCTGTGCTCCTGCAGGATCACATAGTCATAATCGCCATATTTCAGGTTGAATTTTGCGGCAGGCCATAATACATGCTGCGATAAGCTCCAGCCGCTGAAGGCAATCATTCTTGCATCGCAGTCAATGCCGTATTTCCCGGCCAGCTTTGCGACATACTTTGGAAGATCGTTGTAATAAGTATGACTGTTTCCGATAAATAACAGTCGTAGTTTTTCTTCTGTATTCATATTGTTGTTGGTGTCCTCTTCTTCCGGATCCGGAAGGTCGGCAGTTGTTTCATAGTTATTTACGGTGATGACGTATTCGCTGTCTCCTTCCACGTATATGGTACCGTCTGCGTTTTTGATCCGGACATTTCTGCCTTCGGTATCGACAATGGTTCCTTCGTTATACAAAGAGCGCAGAATACTGTTTCCTGTCACGATCCAGGAAGAATCCGCACTGATGGAAAGATCGACGTAACCTGTTTTCCCGTTTCCATAAATGGCATTGTCCAAAAGAACAGCCCCTGTTAAGGTACTCCCGTCATACATGAGAAAATCCAGGACATACGTACTATCCCAAAGGATATTGCTTTTTAATGAGCGGGCTTTTAGCTGAAAGCGGCAGGCCGCATTATCCGCAGTAACGATTTCCTCCGTAGATTCGCCATTGTCCGGCTGTGTTTCGGCAAAAACACTTATCCCTGCAGTCAGTACCAGGAAAGCGGAAATCATGATCCGGGCATATTTCAAAAGTATTGTTTGTTTCATATTGGTATTCCTTTCGGTACGTCTTTTCAATCGATTTACATATATTTCACAGATCTGGAAATGCTCCCCAAAAGAAATATATCACAAATATGTGAAAATTCTGCAAAATAAGATATGAAGTTTTCGGAACAAAGTATGATCGGGATGTGAGTATCCCGGGACGAGTATTTAGGCTTTGTTGTTAATTAAGGTTAGTTTAAGAGAAGCGCTATGGTCTATTAAGAGTGCTTTGCTACAATAAAGGAAACAAAACAGAGATTGAGCGCGAAGCAGAGTGGCAGGACTGGAAAAAGAAAGGAATAAAACAATATGGATATGTATCGAAAAATACGATTTTTTTTCGCTTTATTATTTACGGTTACCGTTTTCGGAATGTTCGGGACAGTATGTACGTATGCAAAGACGGATGATGCCAAATACAATCCGGTAGGCCCGAAATATAAAGTAAATGTGGAATCCGGATACCTGGCGATCCGTTACAAAAAAGAATATGATGATTCCAACGAACTGGGAAAGCTTTATAACGATGATATTGTAACGGTATTGGAAACAGATGATACGGCTTATGATTATGTATATTCTTCCCGGTTAGGCTGCCGTGGCTATGTAAATAAGAATTTTATCATTCCGTGTGACAGTGATTTGCATGAAGGAGACGGAAAGGAGGAATATACGGTAGACGTTGCATCGGGATACCTTGCACTGCGAACGGCACCGGCATACGATGACACCAATGAGATCGGCAAGCTGGAAACCGGGGATACCGTTGAACTGATCGAGAAGAGCTTTGCCAATTACTGGTATGTTTATTCTGCAAAAGATGACAAGTGTGGCTACGTAAATTGCAATTATTTATACAATCCGTAAGCACGTTTGACACCCGGGCCAAATATGGTAATACCAGTGTCAAGTGTGTTTACAGGCAGCTTTGATGCAAAGCTGCTCTCACAATCGTTCAAACATAATGAAAGGTTAAATTAAGGTTAAATTAAGGTTATCTTAAGGTTTAACCTATGATCGATTAAGAATCCCTTGCTATAATATTG
>JABUSW010000256.1 GCA_021443885.1 Blautia sp. | reverse complement strand
ATACTTCAGATTCAGGAATTTTCTGCAGAAATAATGCATTGAATGCCATGAAAGAAGCACAGATGGAATGTCCGTATGGAAGATAAGGTAAGCATGTGATGAAATCAAAACCAGCTTATCTGTAAATTCGAAACGAATGAGACTATACGGTTTCTGCCATATAACCAACGAAGAGGCAAGAAATCATAGTCTCATGGAAAAATTCGAAACAACATGGTTTTGCGAGCAAGATATGATTTTAAAACACAAGATTGGCGTTATAATGGTATCGTAGCATGTTTTGTCCAGCTATTGAATTGAATAGGTGTAAATGTAAGAAAGATAAGCTATAAGCCGGTATGGTATATGTTATTGAATCAGAATAAGACCAAAGAGGATCTTCGCATACGGCCGGCCGAACCACCCATATGATTGCCAACATGGGCAAGAATAAGGGTATCAGCATGGAGACCCTTGAAAAGATATGCGATGCTCTCCAGTGTGAGATCACGGACGTGATTGAACTGGTAGAGTCGAGAGAATAAGAAGACGGAATTGGGCAGTGATCTTCTGCCTGTCTATCATGAAATCAGGATGGTGATGATATGTCTGAAAGCCAGAATGTTGAATGGAAGGAATCCTGGCGCGATGAATATTTGAAATGGATCTGCGGATTCGCAAACGCCCAGGGTGGTAGGATTTATATAGGCTGCGATGATGACGGCAAGGTCGTCGGAGTCGAAGATTCTAAAAAGTTGCTCGAAGACATCCCTAATAAGGTCGTTCAACAGCTGGGAATTGTTGTAGACGTGAATCTTTTAGAAGAGGACGGTAAAGAGTATATTGAAATCACAGTGCCGTCATATCCAATCGGAGTATCCTATAAGGGGGTGTACCATTATCGCAGTGGCAGTACAAAGCAGCAGCTGACGGGTCCTGCACTGGAGGCCTTTCTGCTTAAAAAGCGCGGTGTTTCATGGGATAGTCTTCCACTGCCTGCTTTCCAAATGGAAGATGTGGATGACGGTCTGGTCGAGCGGTTCAGGAAGCTTGCCACCGCTAAAGGCAGGATTGACGAAAATCTGCTGAGAGAACCGAAAGAGATCCTACTGGAAAAGCTCCACTTGAAGTCCGGGGAGGCACTGACCAATGCTGCCATGCTGCTTTTTTCAAAAGACCCTGAGAAGTATCAAGTTGGAGCATATGTTAAGGTTAGCTATTTTGAGACAGATTCAGACCTTCAATATCAGGATGAAATCCGAGGGTCTTTGCTCGAAATAGTGGACCGCATCATAGAAGTAATGCACTTGAAATATATGCGGGCACAAATTACCTACGTGGGTATGCAGCGAAGGGAACGATACATCGTCCCGGATGCTGCACTCAGAGAAGCACTTTTCAATGCGCTGTGTCATTCACAGTACAGTTATGGTGTGCCCATTCAGATTAGTGTATATGCCGATAAAATCTATATTGCCAATGTTGGAAGCCTTCCCGCAGATTGGACTGCTGAAAATCTTATGAAAAAGCATGCCTCCAGGCCCGGGAATCCTACAATTGCACAGATATTCTACTATGCAGGATTCATTGAGAGCTGGGGGCGCGGTATTGAGAAAATCTGCGAAGCATGTACTGCGGATGGTCTGCCGTTGCCGGAATATACGATTCATCCGGGCGACGTAATGGTAAAGTTTTCGGCGCCGGCCGACCGGGTTGTTCTTGGGCCGGGAGCAGTAGGTGTAAAGGTAGGAGATGCGGTAGGTGTAAAGGTAGGAGAAATGGTAGGTGTAAAACTCACCCAGAGCGAAAAAGACATTTTACAGCTGCTTGTACAGGACCCCGCTTTCAAATATTCCGATATTGCTGCCAAAATGGGAGTGACAGAAAAAACCGTTTACAAATGGATTAAATCTCTCAAAGCGAAAGGCATTATCGAACGAATTGGGTCAGATAGAACCGGGTATTGGAAAATCATTCAATAGAACGGAACCCCTATTATTGATTCAAACCGCCGACAAAAAAACATTTGAACAATTTGAGACCGTTCGTCAGTTTATGAAGCCCGGAGAACTCTCAACATTGTTGAGAGTTTTGGAAAGGGCCGATTTTTAACAACTGAGTAGAGTTTAAGGACTTGAAAGCACCGACTATAACAGCCGGTGCTTTCGTTCGTCTGCAACAAATCCGCGGTCAAGACAGATGTTTTATAACGACTCTTTACGCCGCATTTTCGTTGGAAAAGAAAATAGAGAGATAACAGATGAAAGGAAGAATGTACGGATAAATCCACTTATCCAGCATGGATCCAAGCGAGGACAGACCGCTTATGGCGATAAAAAAGATGAATGTTCTGGAAAAGCAGATTTTCATGAACAAGAATTCCGGCAAAGACCTGATGGGAACCTTTATCTCCAATTTCTTCCCCGCAGATACGATCCTTTGCAGAACAATCAGAGCGTGAGAATATCAAAAAACGGCAGCTGGAAGGAATTGCGGGAGCCAAGCAAAAGGCTGAAGTTCGAAAGACCGATGTTGCCCCGTCGGAAAACTTCTATGAAGTGTATCGGGCATGGAGAAACAAAAAATAACCCTCCGACAAGCCACTGAAACTTGTGGAAAGCCGGCAGAAACATTCTATGGAAAGGCACGAGAATCTGAAAATTTCACTTGAAAAACAAGGGCAAAAATTTGGAAAGGTGTACTTTTACAAATTCGTTTAAGCACAAATATATATGAACATTATATCACTAATTGTTAAAAATCATAAGGATAATAACTCTATTTCGTAAGAAATCATTACTACTCGAAATGAATTTTGAAAAGTACACTTTTCAAAATGGTTCAACAGGTTATCTGTGGGGGAGCAGGGATGAAGAAGAAAGTTTTAGCTGTTTTTCTTACGTTTGCTTTATGTTCGACATGCGTGACACCGATATTTGCATCAGAAGGAACGAATGCTGCCGCAGAAACAGGTACCGGATATGATCTGTCCGGATCTTTGAC
>JABUSW010000237.1 GCA_021443885.1 Blautia sp. | reverse complement strand
CCCAAGAACCTGCTTACGAAGATACGTCGAATCACTTACTCCGAGATATTCTGCTATTTCAGAAGCTTTACGCGCCTTTAAAAAACAAAATGCTAAAATCTTCTCATCCAGTTCTGTGCCGTTAGAAACCGGTGAGAATCCCAGATTAGGAAGCCTGTTATCCTCTACTCCCATTTCATAAGTCATATCAGGAAGTACCAATGTAAAATGATCCGATGACGAATAAATATACGGTTTATGCTTATCGTCTGCTTCTGAATATTCTTCCGTAATTTTATCAAAACCTGTTCCTGCGGCTTCCATAACATTGCATGCCACTAAAACTCCGGTTATCAACTCATTTCGTCTCTTAGATATTATGCCTGAAAGATCATATGTCTTTCCTAATTTCTCTCCTCTGTAAAATCCTCCCGGAGAAGTAATCTCCAGGCGGTCCCTAAACATATCCACCTGTATCTGAGTTCCGTCCAGATAGTAATCTCTATGAGCTACGGCATTAATTATACCTTCAAATAAGGCTCTTGCCGGATATGCATCTATATTTACTCGTCCGTCGTCCTGCTTTATCATGGTATGGTTCATTCGCTGATTTACAAAATCCACAATATATTTTATTGTCGAAGTAATATTTCCGTTGAACCTGTTTATTGTTACTATTCTTTCACTGCCTTTATTAAATCCCGAAAATACCGAACACTGTACCTCCGTCTTTTTATCGCTGTAATCATCTAAAAACAGCACCGCTCCGTTAAGCAGATATCCGTCTTCATTTATAAAACCTAATGACCTCAAGGCTTTTTCTTTCAATTCCTTTCCGTCATTATGCTCTGCGTAAAAGTTCTTGAGATCAGAGAGATTATCCGGGTCATATTTAATTTCTGAAGCTAATATATCATACTGAGTATTCCTGCTTTTTATACTCATTTCTATTATTTCTTCATAAGTTGCACCATTAGTAAAACCATCTCTGCGCATAAATATTGATGGTATATTTTTATATTTTAGTATGACCGGTTTTACAGTGGACTCTTCTATTTCAACTTTTATTACAAATCGCTCTTTTTCGTTAATCTCATACCTTATAAACGATATCCTTGTCTGAGGCCTTGGTGTCAAATGTTCGTTAACCTGATTGTTGAAATAATTTCTCTCATTATCTGCGTCTTTCCTGTCAAAGCCAATCAGCTTATTTGTTTTATCCTCAACACCTACATAAAATACCCCTCCGAAAGCATTTGCAAATCCAGCTATGCTTTTAAGCCACCCGAGTACATCTTCTCTATCCAGACGCGATTTGCATTCCAATTTATCGCTTTCTAAATTTATCTCTTCAACAATCTCTTCCAAATACATATAATGCTCCTATTTTGAACTTGTTCAACTACACTTCAATCTTACTTCAATGTCACTTCAATGTCAACTTCAATAAACTTCAATAATTACTTCAATGTCACTTCAAAAAGACTTTGAAGTAACTTCAAAATAAAATGAGTTTGACTTTTAATAACAAAAGTCAAACTCATTTTTCACTATACAACTTATAAGTTTATTTTTCTTAATGCTCTTACTCCCTGTTTGCAGTTCTTATCAACTGCAAATCCACCTTCGGTGTACGATCATAGTACAAGAGTCCATTTTGCTCAGTCTCTATGTCACATAACTGGGTGTAGCAGTAGCCTTCGACGAACGGAGAATCTAAGATAGCATCCACGAGACCGGCTATATGTTTAACATACTCATCCGAGTCAGTTTCTGATGAATACCCCCAGCCATCGTCACTATTCACACTAAAACTGATTCCTCCGAATTCAGTAACAAGTACAGGTGCACCATTATATGAATATCCATCTGAATAAAGCGATCTTCCTCCCGGATAATATTTCATAATATTATCAAAATCAGCATATCTGTTTCTCAGTATTTCAGGATTACTTTCATAATCATGAATAGTGCATAAATCGCCTCCTGTATGTTCCCATCCGTCATTATCTATAACTATTCTGGTATCATCAAGGGACTTTGTCATATATACCAAAGCCATGCTGTGTGCCTGCTGCATCAAATCCGTCTTTATTTCCTGCACTCCCCATGATTCATTAAGAGGAACCCAGGCAACTATGCAAGGATGATTATAATCTCTTTCTATACAATCCTGCCATTCAGCATACATATTTTTAGCATATTCAGGCGAATAAACATAAGCGGATCCTATCTCACCCCATATAAGCAAGCCCAGTCTGTCTGCATGATATAAAAAGCGGGGATCTTCAACTTTCTGATGTATTCTTGCACCATTAAATCCCATTTCTTTAATCAGCATAATATCTTTAACAAAAGAGTCGTCATCGGGAGCTGTAATTAATGATTCCGGCCAATATCCCTGATCAAGAACTAATTTCTGTATGTAAGGTCTGTTATTTAATAATACGTGTCCATTTTCTATTGAAATTTTTCTCATTCCAAAATAAGATGTCACTTCATCGCAGATATATCCATTACTGATAACTCGAAATGTAACATCAAACAATCGTGGATTTTCAGGAGACCAGGTAAGGTCCTCATAGAAATTCCAACCTTTCGTTTCTGCCTCATGAAGCATAATCGAAACTCGTCTTTTACCCTCGGTTACGGTTGTCTTTATCTTTGAGAGCATTTCCTGTTGAAAACGAATCTCGGTTTCAATTTCAATCTCTTCTTTAGTAGAAACAACAAAAGAAAAATCGACCATCTTTTTATCATAAACAGGTGTTATACGAACGTTATCAAGGTGTACGGAATCTACCGCCTCAATCCATACCGGCTGCCATATTCCTGTTGTGCGAGTATAAAAAATACTTCTGGTAAGTAATCAAGTGAAGCGATAACACTTTAACAACACTAATTTTAAAAGAAAGAAGAGGAAAATAAAATGACAAGATATTTCGTATGCGATAGAGAAACTAATACAATTATTGAAGAAGTAAAAACAAGAGAAGCTGGAATTAAGT
>JABUSW010000064.1 GCA_021443885.1 Blautia sp. | reverse complement strand
TTTGAACAGATCGTAGGAAAAGCACTTTTCCGTTATTTTCCTTCCATTAAAATACTGAAATAGAGTGAATTGAATTATGGCAACCTGGAACAGCAGAGGTCTTCGAGGGTCAACCCTTGAAGACCTCATCAATCGTACAAACGAACAATATCAGGAAAACGGTCTTGCACTGATTCAGAAGATTCCTACCCCCATCACACCGGTCCGGATCGAAAAAGAAACAAGACATATCACGCTTGCTTATTTTGATCAGCAGAGCACCGTAGATTACATTGGCGCGGTACAGGGGATCCCTGTTTGCTTTGATGCAAAAGAATGTGGTACAGACACATTTCCTCTGGCAAATATCCACCGGCATCAGGTGGATTTCATGCAGGCATTTGAAAAGCAGGATGGCGTAGCTTTCTTTTTGATCTACTTCAGTAAGGATGATACCTTTTACTATCTGCCCTTGCGTACGTTACTGCAATACTGGAAACGCATGGAGAATGGCGGCCGCAAAAGCTTCCGCCGGGACGAACTGGAAGAACGTTACTATCTGAAGCGCAAAAGCGGATATCTGGTCCCGTATCTGGATGGGATCGCAATGGATTTGCAGGAACGGGATTGACTTATGAATATATATCGTTTATAATCGTTTTACTTCGCATGGTAATGCGGCAACGTGGTAATATACTAAAGTGAGATTGGAGGCTCCCATGCAGCGAATTTTTCATACACCTGAGGGTGTGCGAGATATATATAATGGTGAATGTGCGCAAAAAAAACGGTTGCAGCATAAGATCCACGATGTTTTTTACAGGTATGGTTTTCAGGATATCGAAACACCTACTTTTGAATACTTTGAAGTATTCAGCAATGAGGTTGGAACGATTCCTTCCAAAGATTTGTATAAATTTTTCGATCGGGAAGGCAATACATTGGTTTTAAGACCGGACTTCACGCCTTCCGTGTGCAGGGCTTGCGCATCCTATTTTACTCCGGACCAGGAACCGGTAGGATTGTGTTATACCGGCAATGCATTTATCAATAGCTCCAGTCTTCGGGGGCGCTTAAAGGAAACAACCCAGATGGGTGTGGAGAGACTTGGTGACGAAAGCGCATTTGCAGATGCAGAAATACTTTCCATGTTGATCGAATGCCTGATAGCATCCGGTTTAAAAGAATTCCAGGTAAGCATCGGGCAGGTAGACTATTTTAAATCCTTGCTGCTGGAAGCCGGTCTGCCGGATGAGGAAGAAAAGAAACTGCGTTCCTTGATTTCCCAAAAAAACTATTTCGGAGTAGAAGAGCTTATCAGAGAACATGATATGGATCCGCTGCTTGCACGCGTGTTTGTCGAACTGCCGCAATTATTCGGTTCCTATCAGACCTTGGAGAGGGCAAAGAGTCTTACTTCAAATCCAAGTGCTTTAAAATCTGTTCAGCGGTTGGAAGAAATCTATGAACTGCTGAGAATTTATGGATACGAAAAGTATATTTGCTTCGATTTTGGAATGCTCAGCAAGTATCAGTACTATACCGGAATCATTTTCCATGCTTATACATATGGGAAAGGAGAGCCAATCGTGAAAGGCGGCCGGTACAACGAATTGATGAAGCATTTTGGCACTCCTGCAGCAGCGGTTGGCTTTGTCATTATTATTGACGATCTTCTGCAAGCCATCAACCGGCAGAATCTTGCCAATGACAAAACGCCTGAAACAGAAGTTTTATATTATGATTCTGATAATATGAAAGAAATCATCTGCAGTGCTCAAAAGCTAAGAGAGCAAGGCAAAGCTGTTTCTATAAGACCCAAGAAGGAGAACCTGCAATGAGATATCTGACATTTGCTTTAACAAAAGGAAGACTTGCTGATAAAACCTTGAACCTTTTGGAACAGGTCGGAATTACCTGTGAGGAAATGCGCGATAAAAATACACGAAAGCTTATTTTTGTCAACGAAGAACTGAAATTGAAGTTTTTCCTGGCAAAGGGGCCGGATGTTCCGACTTATGTTGAATATGGTGCAGCAGATATCGGCGTGGTCGGGAAAGATACGATTCTGGAAGAAAACAGAAAATTATATGAAGTTATGGATCTTGGGTTTGGTGCCTGCCGTATGTGTGTATGCGGTCCCGAAAGCGCCCGGGGATATCTGGAAACAAATCAGCTTATTCGAGTGGCGACAAAGTACCCGAACATCGCCAAAGACTATTTCTATAATAAGAAACAACAAACCGTTGAAATCATCAAACTGAACGGTTCCATTGAGCTTGCACCCATTGTAGGATTATCCGAAGTAATCGTTGATATTGTTGAAACCGGAGGCACTCTTCGGGAAAATGGTCTGAATGTTCTGGCGGAAGTGTGCCCGCTGTCTGCTCGTATGGTAGTTAATCAGGTGAGCATGAAAATGGAAAACCAACGGATCCGTGAGCTGATCACAAAATTACGTACGGTTATTTAAACAATCTGTAAACACTTTTGACATCCAAACCATTCTTATCAGAAAGCAAAAAAGGAATGAATACTATGCGTACAGTCAGATTAACAAAAGAAACAACAAAAGGGATTCTGGAAAACCTTCTGAAAAGAAGTCCTAATCAATACGGTGAATACGAAAATGCTGTTGCCGAAATTTTGTTAAATATTAAAGAAAAAGGAGATGCAGCATTATTCTCGTATACCAGGCAATTCGACAAAGTCCAGATTACCAAGGATTCGATTCTGGTAACAGATGAGGAGATCAAAGAAGCCTATGAAAAAACAGATCCCGCATTGCTTTCCGTTATCCGGAAAGCGCTTGTAAACATCCGGGATTTTCATGAAAAGCAAAGACAGAACAGCTGGTTTACATCTACGACGCAGGGAACCATGTTGGGACAGAAAGTAACCCCATTGGAGCGTGTCGGCGTGTATGTCCCCGGCGGGAAAGCTGTATATCCATCGTCTGTCTTAATGACTGTGGTACCTGCGAAAGTGGCTGGTGTACCCAATATTATCATGACAACCCCACCTGGAAAAGATGGAAAAG
>JABUSW010000162.1 GCA_021443885.1 Blautia sp. | reverse complement strand
GTGGTCAGACAGTTTCCGCCGCCTGCTGCCGTGATATCTCTCCAGTTCATGTAATCTGCACCGTTAATCATATCGGTATTGAACCAGCCCATATAGCCCCACTCATCTCTTGCAATATTGACAAGCAGCGGTTTGAATGCACCTACGTAGACGGTTCCGGCTCTGTTGAATGCTGTCATAACACCCATGGTATTATTCTCACTCATCATCAGCTGGAAACCTCGCAGCTCATTTTCACGGGCAGCCTGCTCCTGCACAAAAGTGGATAAACCGGAACGGTTGGATTCCTGATGATTGAAAGCAAAATGCTTTGCTTCCATCATAATGCCTCTGGATTTACCGCCGATACACAGATCATTGGACATCAGCGCCGTCAGCATGGAGTCTTCGGAATAGTATTCGTGGTTACGTGCGCAATACGGCGTGCGGTGCAGGTTGGAACCCGGCGCAAAAATGCTGCTTTCATTTGACCAGAGTCCGTCTTCAGCAAAAAGCTCACCTTCCCGGATAACCAGTTCCTTATTCATGGAAGCAGCTACTACAGGTTCTGTAGGCATGGTAGCCATAGAATACTTGGCACACTCATCCTCTTCCTTCGTATAGGTTGCTTCACCGGAAAGATCTGCTGACCAGCGTACAAAATAGCCTCCCACCTGGTCATTGGCAAAGCCAACCGGTCCGTCATTCGCATAGGTCCTGGGAAGTCCGACTGAGTCAACATTTTCTATATCATCGCCGCCTTTTTCGATAAACTGAATCGCCTCATCCAGAGTGATCTGATCCAGCAGCTGATCCCACATCGGATCATCAAAGGAAAGCACACCTGCGTAATTGCCATTTTCGTCAAAGGTCATCATGTCTACCAGCTTCATACCTGAATCCTGTCCCCAGGTCACTCCGCTGCCATTCTCGTTCAGTTCATAATTCTGATTTCTCAGACCCACCATCATTGCCTCTGACGGAGTGATTGCTTCCACCGGGGTCCAGCCCTTTGTCCAGTCACTTCTGGTGGTATATTCAACCGTATTCTCGATCAGTTTGTTGATGTCCATATCCTGCAGCTGATTCTGGACATTCACGGAATACGTCTCCAGATCCGTCTGGGCCAGATTCCAAACCACAGCACGATCAGCTTCGATCACTTCATTTTCTGTAATGGTTACCAGATCCTGATCTCCGCCGTTTTTGCTTGCCAGCACGTTGTTCAAAGCTTCATGAGCACCGTTTCCGATCGCAAAATAATAATCACCTGCTTCCAGAACCCAGGCACCCACGGTGCCGTCAGCTTTTTCAGCCGTTTCGTCATAGCTTGCGATATAAGCCGGATCAAACTCGATAGTTACTTCCTCGGAAGCTCCCGGTTCCAGAATAGCGGTCTTCGCATACCCAACCAGCTGAATAGCTGACTTTTCCAGGCCGCCTTCTGTGTAAGGTGTCTGTACATACAGTTCAACAACATCTTTACCTGCCACATCGCCTGTGTTGGTTACCGTTGCCTTTACACTTCCCTTTCCGCCAACTTCTACTTCCACAGAATCCAGCTTCTGTTCAAAGGTCGTATAAGACAGTCCATAACCAAACGGATAGGATACCTCATTTTCATACTTCCACTCTGAGGCTCCGTTGGATGCACCCTCTGCTGCAGATGCGTTACCTTTCCCTGCAATGGCATCCTCGTATCTGGTCTCATAGTATTTGTATCCTACATAGATTCCTTCCGACTCAACGATATACCAGTCGCCCTTGTTTTCCTCTGCCAGCTGATCACCGCTGCCGTCTTTGGAATTGTTGGTATACAGGTATACGCCCATGTTCACCATCGCAGGTGAAGAAGCGGAATTGACAGCGTAGGTGTCTGCGATCTTGCCGGAAGGATTGACTTCTCCGGAAAGAACATCTGCGATACCGAGGAAGCCGTTCACACCCGGCTGACCGGTCCATAAAATCGCATCGATCCCGTCATCATTCTTCAGTTCCTCCACCTCAATGGTACTGGAGGTATTCAGAAGAACAACAACTTTTGTGCTGTGCTCTTTTGCCAGGGCAAGCATATCTTTTTCATTATCTGAAAGTGCCAGGGGGCGTTCAAAATTATCCTTTGCATCCCCGCTCTTCATATCAGGATTGTAATCCGCTGCTTCTGAACTGTCACGGGAAATCACTACAACAGCAACCGTATCATCCGCAGATTTCAGAATGGCATCATCATAGATATCCTTCGTATCTTCACCCACAGTGTAGATTGCCGGATTCTCGTACATAGTTCCGAAAGAAGGCATCACAGAATGACCGTTTCTTCTGGCCACAGTATCCTTGTACTGTTCTTTATCACTGCGACGAGTGTAGAGATCGATCATATCCTGGTTCAGCGTAAAGCCTTTGCTGAAGGAAATAGAACGGTCATACGCCGCTCGGATGTTGTCTTGGGGCAAATCCCCAAACTTGTCTGCCATCTGCCGGAAGAACTCGCTGTAAGACCCGTAGAACCCCTTCTTGGATTCCGTCTTTACTTCCGTCTTGTTCTCGTCACTCATTGCTTAATGCTCCCTTCGTTTCCCGCTTGAATCGTTCCTTCTCGATCTGAAGTTCCTTCTCGAAGTCCTCCATGAACTTTCGGTCATTTGCCTGTATCTGTGCCAACTGACTTTTGACCGAATGTCTCGCACTTTCCGTTATCGCATTTGCCAACCACGCCTTGTCTTCATCGGACAACTGCGACAGGAAGTCATCATTCGCCACCTCGAACAGACTATCCTTCTTTGGTTTGCCGTAAACCATCGTCACATAACTTCCGATGCGACAATAGGTGTACTTCGTTGCTTCTTTTGCCACATCCTTTGTTGTTGCCGCCCACAGCAACCGTTTGCCGTCCACCGTTGACACCTCCTTCACCGCCTTAGATTCCCGCCTCTTCGTTGCAAACTTCCTTGTCTTTGGGGGCAAGTTTTCAATGCCGTTGATGTTGCCCCTTCTGTCGGTTCACCTTTGTATGCTCTCTCCCAGTCCGACACCTTCTTGGAGG
>JABUSW010000285.1 GCA_021443885.1 Blautia sp. | reverse complement strand
GTCAGCATTTCGTCACCGATCACCAGATTGCCGTCCTCATCCAGACCAAATTCAAACTTGGTATCTGCGATGATGATGCCCCGGCTCAGTGCGTAATCGGCGCATTTTTTGTAAAGAGCGATCGTATAGTCGCGAAGCATGGAAGCATACGCTTCTCCTTTGCCGGGGAAACGTTTTTCCAGGTAGTCAACACTCTGTTCATAGCTGATGTTTTCGTCGTGATCGCCGATTTCTGCCTTGGTAGACGGAGTGTAGATCGGTTCCGGCAGCTTGTCGGATTCCTTCAGGCCTTCCGGAAGCCGGATACCGCAAACCGTACCGTCTTTCTGGTAGCTGGCCCAGCCGCTGCCCGTGATGTAGCCGCGTACGATACACTCTACAGGCAGCATTTCCAGTTTGCGGCACAGCATGCTGTTTCCGTTAAAGCGATCCTGCCTGAAGAATTCAGGCATATCATTCACGTCAACGGATATCATATGATTTGGAAGGATATCCCGGGTCATTTCAAACCAGAATCTGGACATCTGTGTCAGGACAGTGCCTTTTTTTGTAACGGTATTATTCAGGATGACGTCGAAACAGCTGATACGGTCAGTTGCAACCATGATCAGATGATCGCCGTTATCATAGATCTCACGCACTTTTCCTTCTTTTACCGGTTTCATTTCTGTCATACTCATGTAATTCCTCATTTCTCTGCCATTCATCCGGCGTATCTTCGAAAAGACCGTGATCAGGCTGGCTGTATCTTATTTGTTTTATTTCATGACGTTTTTGTAGTATTCAATGTCTGCCTTCAGCACATCCAGACGGGTCTCAAAGGGTGCAGGAGTGTATTCCCGTTCTACGATATACTGAACGCTGCATCCTGCTTCCTCTGCGGCAGCCTGAAGCTCCGGAAAATACAGTTGCAAGTGCATACCGCTGATTACACGGTTTATCTCTATTTTCAGACTATTCCTATGTGCCGCCGATACCATAAGCCAAAGCGGAAGTACCGCCCGAAACTCAGCATCACATATCACGCAGGTCTTTCCGGATAGTGTCCGTTCGCTGATTTTACAGCCCCATATATGACCGCAATCGCAGTTCCAGCGGATAAACTTTCTGGATCTTCGTGTTACGTCTCTTGGAGTCCATTCACCGTTCAGCGCTGCATTCCATTCAGCTGCAATGTCAGGATCGGTTGTGGCAAGGTCACTGAAACCTGTCTTCACTTTTCTTCTTGCACAGTATGGACATCCGGGTGAGTCCAGCTTCCGGACCAGTGCCTTTTGATACTCATTTCCGCAGTCTGGACACTTCCACCAATATCTTTTGTGTGCGTCCTTGGCTCGTACATCCGAGAACTTCATCGGGTTTTTCTCAGACCATTCGAAAAGCAGTGAAGGGAACCGGGTCGCATAATCGTTGATCCCAACGACGGTGATCCTGTTTGAGCATATGGGACAGCCGTAGCCTTTTGCTCTGCTCGCGACAAATGCTTCCCATTCATGACCGTTACCGCACCTCCACCAGACCTTCTTAATGCTGTAGGGCATGACATCGGAAGGCGTTAATGGCAGGTTTTTTTCCGACCATTCGGCGGCGATATCCGGAAACAGCGTCTGAAGGTCATTAAAGCCCGGAAGCACCTTGATACTGGCGCAGTAGGGGCAGCCGGTTCCGTGGGTTCTCCCGGAGATCTTTGCCTGCCACTCATGCCCGCATTTCCCCCTCCACCAAACCACATCATTACTGCCGTAGGAGAACATCTCCGGTGTATACGGTAGATTCCGGTCAGACCATTCCTCGCAGAGCTCCGGATACATATCCGAAAGAGGTATCTTCCCGATCATCTGCCGTCACCGTCCTTTCCGAAATTGCTCTCCGGAGGGGATGGTCCCGGCGGCTTATCTTCCTTAAGCTTTCCCCTGCAATAGGGGCAGGGTCTTGTAGGATTGTATACTCTCGTCATTGTCTGGGCCTTGTACTCATTCCCGCATTTAGGACAGATCCACCAGACCTGCTTTCTGTAGGAGGCTCTTATGTCCTTAGGAGATAGGACATTACGCTCCGACCATTCAGCTGCAATCGAAGGATGCGTTGTTGCAAGGTCATTGACGCCGGGGATCAGCTCCTCTCTGGCGCATATCGGGCAGGTATTTCCCTGGAATCTGTTGCCTACCGTTGTTTTCCATTCGTGCCCTTTTGCACACACCCACCAGACGCTTTGCGAGGAATGCACCACCACCTGATCTGGCATAAGGGGATAATTTCTTTCTGACCATTCCTTGACCAACTCCGGCCGTTTGCTTGCAAAGTCGTTATAGCCCTTCTTTACAAGCTTTCCGGCGCAGCACGGGCAGCCGGTCTCCTTCTTGGCCCGGTTGCATATCGGCGCCTGCCACTGGGTACCGCACCTTTTGCATTTCCACCAGACCTTGCTGTAGGAATCTCTTGTCTCGTCCTCAGGAAGAAACGGAAAGTTCTTCTCTGACCACTCCGGGACAAGCTCCGGATTGGTTTCTGAAAGCGGTCTGTTATCCTTCATCTTCTTCATTCCTCCTGAGTATTTCAAACTGCTTCCTGCAGATGCGGATATCCGATGCCGCATCTGAATCGATATAGATATGCTGGCGCCGGAACAGCGCACGAATCTGCTCTGTAATCCCTTCCGCTGTCTTTTCTGCCTGAAAGAGCACATACTCGTATCCGCGAGACTTCAGGACATGGTCCTTTACCTTCTGGGCATTGGTCATCATCTTCTTGTCGGGCAGGTAATCGATGGCCAGCATCAGCTCCGGAATCAGGATATCTATGGGAATACCTACAAGAGCATCGGTGCCGAATACCACCCGCAGCCTGTTCTGCCTTGCATAAAGCAAAATCAGAAGCTGGGGCAGGTTCTGAAGAAATTCCTCCTCGCATTTCGTGCAGGGGATTTTGTCAACGGTTCGCTCCGAGACTTTTGCCAGCCAGGAATGACCGTGAGGACAGTTCCACCAATAGATCTTCTTTGAATTTCGATGAACTATTGACG
>JABUSW010000284.1 GCA_021443885.1 Blautia sp. | reverse complement strand
GCAGACTGCAAGATGACAAAGCTGATCGTACTGGATGAAATGATCGGTTCCATGACCGAGTTCAAGCAGATCATTGGCCGTGGAACCAGACTCCGCGAAAAAGAAGGAAAAACTCATTTTGTCGTGATGGACTTCCGTAACGTCAGCAGACTGTTTGCGGATCCGGATTGGGATGGTCCGATTGAAATGGATGATGGATTTGATCCGAAACCGAAAAAAACGGGATACGGAGATGATCCGGGTGTACCGCCGGGTGTGATCAGGGAAGAACCGGCAAAATATAATGTGAAACCGGTTGTGGACCGGAATGGCTGCCGGGTGCAGATCATTCACAAGACAGTATCTGTGTATGATGCAAACGGCAAGCTTCTTCGCCAGGAGAGCATCGTAGATTACACGAAGGAAAATGTGCGTGGAGAGTATGCTTCCCTAGACACATTTATCCGGGAATGGAGAAAGAATCCTAAAAAAGAAACGGTTCGGGAAATGCTTCTGGAGAGGGGAATCGATCTGGAGAGCATGAAGACAGATCAGAACATGAGTGATGTGGATGATTTTGATTTCATCTGTCATGTTGCTTACGATAAGAAGCCATTGACTCGCAAAGAGAGAGCCAACAACGTGAAGAAACGCGACTTCCTGAGTAAGTATAGCGGGGTCGCTAGAGAGGTGCTGGAGGCTCTTTTGGAGAAGTACATGAATGCCGGCATCTACGAGATTGAAAAAACGGAGATCCTGAAGCTGGATCCGTTCCTTCGAATGGGAAAACCGGCCAAGATCGCCGGTTATTTCGGCGGCAAGGAAGGGTATCTGAAGGCGGTTCAGGAACTGAAGGACGAGATTTATTTTGAAGAGGTTGTATAGGACGGTGAAAGATATTGAGTGAAGAAAACAGAGTATGGGGGATTCATACACAAGACGATAAGCTTTTCTTGCAGGGAAATAAGATTGCAATAGGCTGGAGTGAATTTGGTGATCTTACTATGGTTGCGGCAAGCCGAGATGCATTTAAAGCGAGATACATTGAAGTATATCCCAATGCGAAGAAAGGGTCTATTCCTACGAGTTCAGGAATGCTATATCGCTTTCTTCATGAAATGCAAATTGGTGACTATATTGTGTTTCCATCAAAGAGTGATCGGATGATTAATATTGGTTGTATCGAGGGCAACTATACGTATGAACCATCTGAAAAAGAGTATGTTCAACAGAGAACGGTAAAATGGTTAAAACACTTTCCAAGAACATATTTTTCACAGGGTGCTCTATATGAAATAGGGTCAGCTATGTCTGTCTTTACTGTAAAACAATATGCAGAAGAGTTCCTTTCTGCATTGAACAAAGACTTCAAAAAGAAGAGTATCGAATCGATAGAAGAAGATGAAAGTGTTGGTGCAACAGCAGAAGATATCAAAGAATCTACAAAAGATTTTATATTGAAGGAATTAAGCAAGCATCTTAAAGGGTACGATTTGGAAGTGTTTGTTGCTAATTTATTAAATGCTATGGGGTATAGAACCAGTGTGTCGCCTCATGGTGGAGACAGCGGTATAGATATCATAGCATATAAAGATGAGCTTCCGCCACGCATTCTGGTACAGGTTAAAAGTCAGGATAGTGATATTAAGGAAACTACTATTCAATCATTAAAGGGTGCAATGAGAGAGGGCGACTACGGATTGTTTGTTACGCTTTCGAATTACACAAAGAATGCCAGAAAATATCTTGATAGTACTCCGATTATCAGAGGAATCAATGGAACAGAGTTGGTAGAGCTAATATTAAAGTACTATGAGGATCTTGATGAAAAATATAGAAAAATGATTCCTTTGGAGAAGGTTTATATTCCGGTTCCGAAGATCGAAGACTAAGGGTGAAATAATATGAGTAATTTATCAGGTTTTGTAAAGAGGATCCGTGATATCATGCGCAACGATGCCGGTATCAACGGTGATGCACAGCGTATTGAGCAGATTGCCTGGATGCTCTTTCTGAAAGTATATGATGCGAAGGAACAGGATTGGGAGTGGGACGATGATGGCTACGTTTCTATTATCCCAGAGGCATGCCGCTGGCAGAACTGGGCCCATGATGATAAGTCCGGCAATGCACTGACCGGCGATCAGCTGCTGGATTTTGTGAATAACACCTTGTTCCCTACGCTGAAAAAACTGCCGGTGGACGCCTCTACACCTATCAAAAAGGCCATAGTTCAGACCACCTTTGCCGATGCAAACAACTATATGAAGGACGGTGTATTGCTGCGACAGATCATCAACGTCATCGACGAGCTACAGTTGGATGACTATGAAGAAAGCCATGCCTTCGGAGAAATCTATGAGACGATTCTGAAGGAGCTTCAGAGTGCAGGATCTGCCGGTGAGTTTTACACGCCCCGTGCCGTAACGGATTTTATGGCCAAAATGATCGATCCGCAGATCGGTGAAAGTATGGCCGATTTTGCCTGCGGAACCGGCGGGTTTATCACAAGCTGGCTGAAGGAACTGAAAAAGAAGGTGCAGACCACCGAGGATGAAAAGGCTTACAGTAACTCTATCTACGGTATTGAGAAGAAACAGTTCCCTTATATGCTCTGCATCACAAATATGCTTCTGCATGATATGGATGTACCTCAGGTGTTCCACGACAATACGCTTCTGAGAGACGTTCTGGATTACACAGAAGATGATAAGGTGGATGTTATCTTGATGAACCCTCCCTATGGCGGATCCGAAAAAGCTGATGTAAAGAATCATTTTCCGGCGGATCTGGCAAGTTCAGAGACGGCAGATCTTTTTATGTCCGTCATAATGTACCGCCTGAAAGAGAATGGACGGGCGGCTGTAATCCTGCCGGACGGATTTCTCTTTGGTACAGACAACGCTAAGGTGAATATCAAAAAGAAGCTACTGAAGGAATTCAACCTTCATACCATCATCCGTATGCCGGGCAGCGTCTTCAGCCCGTATACATCCATCACGACTAATATCCTGTTCTTTGACCATACAGGCAGCACAGAGGAGACATGGTTCTATCGTCT
>JABUSW010000089.1 GCA_021443885.1 Blautia sp. | reverse complement strand
GAACCCCGGACAACTTGATTAAAAGTCAAGTGCTCTACCGACTGAGCTAATGCTCCATATGCTTTCTTCAGCAAACAGAATTATATTACAAAGCATACCGTGAAGTCAAGCATTATTTGGGTGAAAACCGTAAGCACTTTTAACCAGCACTTTTGACACCCTGGTACATCGTTACTTAAATAGCTGGCTCAATTGCTTGCCTGATTTCCCGATAGCACCATTCAAAAAGCCTCGCCGCAGCCCGCTACGTCTACGTTTTTTGAACAGCACTCTCGAAAAATCATTCTTCGCATTGGGCCAGTTATTTCGCAAATGATGTACTAGCCATTATGATCTTATGATCAGGAGAACAGCGGTTTCAGAGCTGCTGCCAGCGTATCCTTCTGCGCCTGTGCTTCTGCAACGTCTTTTCCTAATGTTGTGTAGTAGGTCTTGATCTTTGGTTCGGTTCCGGATGGACGAACAACTACAGTTGCGCCGCCTTCCAGTGAGAAGGTCAAAACATTTGCTGCCGGAAGGCCGGTCTCTTCCGGTTTCTTATAGTCAACCACCTTTGTTACTGCATAGCCTGCGATTTCTGCCGGTGGATTTTCACGAAGCTGCTGCATGATGCCAGCCATTTTATCCATACCGGTAAGACCCGGGAATTCGAAGCTGTCGATCTTGTTCAGGTAACGGCCATATTCTGCATAAATCTCTTCCAAACGCTGCTTTATGGAGCTTCCGATGCTGCGATAGTAAGCAGCCATTTCACAGATCAGCATGGATCCGATAACGGCATCCTTATCACGTACATACGGTCCTGCCAGATATCCGTAGCTCTCTTCGAAGCCAAAGATAAATCTGTCTACTTCTCCATCTGCTTCCAGATTGGCGATCTGGTCACCGATCCACTTAAATCCTGTCAAAACGCTGCGCAGCTCTACGCCATAGTGTGCTGCAACTGCGTCTGCCAAAGGTGTGGAAACGATCGATTTTACAGCAACTGCCTTCTCCGGCATCGTTCCTTTTTCAATTCTTCCTGCACAGATATAGTCAAGAAGAAGAACCCCCACTTCATTTCCGCTAACCAGTTCGTAAGAGCCATCCGGGCATTTCATGGCAATTCCTACACGGTCTGCATCCGGGTCTGTAGCAAGCATCAGGTCCGCACCAGTCTCTTCTGCAAGCTTCAATCCCATTTCCAACGCTGCAAAAATCTCCGGATTCGGATAACTGCAGGTTGTGAAGTATCCGTTGGGATATTCCTGCTCCGGAACGATGGTAATGTCTGTGATACCAATGTCCTTAAGGATCTGTGTAACCGGAACCAGACCGGATCCATTTAACGGGCTGTATACCAACTTCAGGCCTGCTGTTTTGCAAAGACCCGGTCGAACCTGACGGGATTCGATGGCATCATAGAGCGCACGCTTACAGTCATCTCCAACAAAGCGGATCAGCCCCTCTTCTACACCTTCTGCGAAAGACATGTATTTCGCACCTTCCAGAATATCCGTCTTCAGAATCTCATCATAAACGATTGCCGCTGCATCGTCTGTCATCTGACATCCATCCGGTCCATATGCTTTATAACCATTGTATTTTGCCGGGTTATGAGAAGCGGTAACCATGATACCTGCGTTACACTCATAATAACGTGTTGCAAAAGACAAGGCCGGAACCGGCATCAAAGCGTCATAGATGCGAACCTTGATTCCATTTGCAGCGAGCACGCCTGCGGCCGTTTTTGCAAAAACATCGCTCTTAAGACGACTGTCATAACTGATTGCTACTGTCTGGTTTCCGCCCTGGGTTTTTACCCAGTTCGCAAGTCCCTGCGTAGCCTGACGCACAACGTAAATGTTCATACGATTCGTTCCTGCTCCAAGGACACCGCGAAGTCCGGCTGTACCGAATTTCAATGCAACTGCAAACCGGTCTTTGATCTCTTCATCATTTCCTTCAATTCTCGCTAATTCCGGGCTTAAATCTGCATCTTCAAGATCCGCAGACAGCCAGCGTTTGTAATCATCCAAATACATAATCTTCGTCTCCTTTTTTGTAAAAATCGCCAAAATTATAACCTTATAATATCCCTATACGGGTATATTTGTCAACAGATGCACTGCATATCGCCGGTTATTTACAAGTATCTTCGGCATTTGCAAAACATAAGGGCAGCTCATGATTTCCCATTCTTCCCATATAAAAATGGCCTGGCGACATGTACATTAAAATACTCGATCAAAGGTCCCATGAAAAAGGCGGTAACAATCGTTCCAATCCCGGCTATGGTTGGAATCTCCTTCCAGGTACCACCGGCAAGGAGATACAATGCGCTGCCAAGCACAACACAGCACAGATCTGTGGCAATTCGAATATACTGAAATTTTCCCCAGTTCCATGTATAAGTCATGATCAACGCAACCGAATCATACGTCGATACGCCCAGGTCTGCCGTGAAATACAATGCAGAACTAAAACACATTACTACGATTCCGATGATCAGAAACAGTATCCTGAGCCCCAGGGAAGGTTCCGGAAAAATGCTTCTCAGCAGGTCATCCGAAAACTGTACGATATACCCCAGCAAAAACAGGTTGATCAACGTTCCAAGCCCTATGTTTTTGCGGCAGAAAACCAGGCTGAACATCAGCAGAACAATATTGGCAATGACATACAGCGTTCCAAAGGAAATGGGAATGAGCCGGTCCAGACCACTCATAAATGTCTGAAAGGGATCCACCCCCATTGCTGCCATACGGAAAAATCCCACGCTGAAACCACAAATGGATACCCCCAATACGGTCATGATGATCCGTTTGATCAGTGTTGATGAATCTGCATTTTTCTGTTTTGTCATTTTATAATTCTCCTTTCCAAAACTTCCCGGTCCCCTTAGAAATATTTGCTTTGTATGAAACAATACAATTCTATAATACAAAAAAAGCATCCAAAAAAACAGTCTCTCTGTTTCTTTGTAATGCTTCACTTCAGGCACAAGAAAATGCCCAGAGCCGGAATCGAACCAGCGACACGAGGATTTTCAGTCCTCTGCTCTACC
>JABUSW010000132.1 GCA_021443885.1 Blautia sp. | reverse complement strand
GTTCTCCCTTCTGAGATGTGTCTTCGGCAGGTGCGAACCGCACCAGCGAAGAAAGTAAAGCTGCCATTGGACTCTCTTTCGAATGTCCCACAAGATTTGCGGCCTGATTTTGACAGGCTATGCCTACGCTTTCAGAACAGTACTTTCTGAAGACAATCTTGTGCTTCCACCTGGTTATTCTGCGGAATGGTCTTATAGCTACAGACGGAACATAACAGCTCCAAAATAAGTGACGGTATTGGGGCCGTTATAGTAACGAAGCCCGGCATCGGCCGCCATAAGATCCACACGGAAACCATAGGATTCAATGGGGTGATACAGCTCGGAGCCAAAACGGCATGGTTGATCCGGCCAGGTACACTTCTCGCATTTTCTGCAGCCTTCGTTGGCCAGGATCAGATAGTTGTTCAGAGATTCCGGGAAAGCCTTGTGGAATTTCTTCACGGTGTCTTTGAATTTCTCCATCCCATCCAGCATTCCCTCGAAATCAAAAGAATCCTCCAGCTCATATTTTTTGTTGAATAATAGCATGGATTCATATTTCCGGCAGCGTTCCCGGCATTCTTCCAGTGTGCCCACTGCCGGCGGACAGGCCCATGTTTTGTTGTAGTGCCCGCATTGATTGCTTTCGCAGATTTTCCGTACATCTTCTTCAAAACGCAAATCGGATACCTTGAGATATCCGGCCTGATCAAACCCGCATTCCAGTGCCTGCTGTTTGAAATTATTCATGAATTCCACCTTAAATTCCATAATAGAAATCTCCGAATCTCTGCTTGCTTTTACTCAAATAACATGTGTTCTACGTAGAGACTGTTGAAATCTTTGTCGGTAGACAAAGGGATTTCAACTGCTTTTTCTGCAATATTCGTCATGTGACCTGCTGCGTTTTCCTCCAGCAGATAAGCAATGGCGCCATCCAAAGAAGCATTTCCGATTGCTTCCGTCCTGGCAGAGAGGGCTTTCGGCAGAAGACCGATCTGAACTGCCTTTTCCACATCCAGATAGAATCCAAACCCACCGGCAAGATATACTTTCGAAACATCTTCATAAGATACGCCATAACGAAGCAGAAGTGTCTCCAGTCCTGCTCGGACAGCTGACTTTGCCAGCTGGATCTCCCGGACATCTTTTTGCGTAAACAGGATCTGCTCACCCTTCTCCGTTACAGCAAGAGGGAAGCCATCATCGAAAAAGTCTTCGTCCAGCATTCCGGTTTCATCGATCAGCTCCTGACCAAGCAGCTCCGCCGCAGTTTCGATTACACCCGTTCCGCAGATTCCGGCAGCAGGGGCATTGCCGATGGTAGTGACGACTGCTTTCTGATCGGAACAGATCTTCACACTGTTAATGGCTCCATGAACACTTCCGATACCCCATTCAATGTTGCCGCCTTCAAATGCGGGGCCGGCGGCTGTGGAAGTCACCATCACTTTCTCTTTGTTGCCCAGAGCCATTTCGCCGTTTGTGCCAAGATCCACCAGCAATGCAATTTCATCCCGATCATGAAAATGATAACGATACATACCGGATACGATATCAGAACCAACAAAGGCAGATGCCCCGGGAAGGAGAACTACCGGGATACATGCAAATCCGTGATCCGGGAGGCGAAGTGCTGCAAATAACTCTCCTGCCGTTAATTCCTTTAGGCTTAGTGTCACCGGGGTAAAAGGATATACCCCCAACGTCTCGCAGCTATAGCCCATCAGAAGATGCTGCATGGTGGTATTTCCGGAAATCACGATTCCGGATATTCGGGAGGAAGGGATGCGAGGCTGTTTTAAGAGTTCGTGAATACCCTTCACAAGATCCTGTAAAATCAGCTGCTGCAGTTCCTCTTTTTTTCCTTCGGTTGACGCTTTGATACGGGAAATGACATCTGCGCCATAGACTCTCTGGTGGTTGATGGAGGTATAGGTGTTCACAACACATTTATCCTGGAGATCAACCAGCGAGAGGGCCAGTGTGGTGGTGCCGATATCGATGGCAATACCATACCATCTGGATTCGTCATAAACATGCTGCTGTAGGGCATGCGTTGTGCCCAGAACTTCAAAGTGCATTTCCTCTTCTGAAGTCATGGATATGGTTGTATCTTCCGTCAGCACTGCTTTACAGGCCAGGCGCATGCCTTGCGCCAGCTCTTTCTGTGTAAAGGTATGGAGATCGGCATTGGAAGGTATGATATTTCCCTGAACTACCTGAATCTTACACTTGCCGCAGGTTCCATTGCCGCCGCAGACTGCACTTTGATGAATCCCGTTTTCACGCAGAAGCTCCAGGAGATTCTTTCCTGGAGCAAATTCTGCACGTTTTGTTGTTCCCTGGTTTTGGATCGTTAAATACATGGTGTCGGATCAACCTGCTTTCTTCGCAATCACGGCTGCCTTGGCTGCCTCTGCACAGGATGCTGCATCCTCGGTAAAATAATCTGCGCCGATCTGCTCCGAGAAGCTTTCATTCACAGGAGCACCGCCAACCATAACGATATATTTGTCACGGAGTCCCCGTTCTTTCAGAAGATCGATAACGCCCTGCATATTTGGCATGGTGGTGGTAAGAAGTGCGGACATACAGATGATATCAGCGCCAACTTCTTCCGCTTTATCAATAAACACTTCTGCCTCAACATCAACACCCAGGTCGGTAACCTCAAAGCCGGCACCTTTTAACAGCATGGTTACCAGGTTCTTGCCGATGTCATGAAGGTCTCCTTTTACGGTTCCGATGACTGCTTTGCCCAGCGGCTCATTTCCGGCTTCTGCAAGGTGCGGCTCCAGAATGGCAATGCCTGCGTTCATGGCACGGGCTGCCACCAGAACTTCCGGAACGAATACTTCGTTGTTCTTGAATTTTTCACCAATGATCATCATACCGGAGAGAAGCCCGTCATCCAGTATCGTTTTTGCACTAACGCCTTCTTCCAGTGCCTGATTTACCAGGGTCTTAACCTGTTTTGCTCTTCCCTTCTGTAAGAACTGGGAAATTTCTTCAATAATTGCCATTACATTTCCTCCTTTATAATTTCTTTATATGTTAATGAA
>JABUSW010000100.1 GCA_021443885.1 Blautia sp. | reverse complement strand
ACAGAAACTTCAGGAATATATAGAGAAAATCGATACCTGTGGTCCTGATCGTAACAGTTTGTAAACGGCAAGTACTTTCCGGCATTTTTTGGCATTTAAATTCCAGCAGATCTTGGCATCCAAAATCCAGCATTTTTTAGAACCCCAGGGATTGCTCCCTGGGATTTTTGACGTCTGCGACGGTTAAAACGGAAGATCCTCGCATTCAGAAACTGTAACAATGAATTCCGAAAGAGATGCGTCTTGTTCTGGTCTGCCATCGTCATCGCTCCATCCATAGTAGTCCATCGCGAACTTCCTTGTCTCTTCCGGTGTCATGCCTTTTGTGTTCTGGCGGATATACACTTCGTCGCGGTATACAGTGAGAAATTCGATGGGAACCCCACCATCCGCCCATGCTCCGCAGCTGTTTTCATACACACTATTTCCATCCTTCACCCATTCCCGCAAAGCGCGCATTTCTTTTTTCGTCATGGGTGTTACCCTGATGTATTCCTTATACTGTTGTTCCAAAACTGCCTGAACTTCTTCTGATAAATGACGGTTAAACTTCATCTGCATTGCCTCCTTCTCCCAGAAATGATTTCCGGTTTTCTAACCGATAGCTCTTTCCGCAGATATGGATCCTGTCACACCGATAGGATAATCGGTCCAAAATAGCTGTCGCCAGTGCCGGATCATTTAAGAACTCCGTCCATTCTTCGAATCCTTTGTTGGTTGTGATAATGACAGAAGTCTGTTCCTGAAGTTCTGAGATTAGCTGAAAGAACAGATTTCCTTCCACTGAACTGATTGGAAGATAACCCACTTCATCAATAATCAAAAGATTTGACTTCCGGATCCGGTTCATCTTGGTGCGGCTTCGGCGGTCTATTTCTTCTGTTTTCAGGCACTGTACCAGGTATTGCATGGAAGTATAGCTGACCTTATAGCCTTCTTCACATGCGCGGTAACCAAGCGCAATCGCCAGATGGGTTTTCCCTACCCCCGGAGGACCAGCCAGTATAAGGTTATATAATCCATCAATCCATGTGAGTTCTGAAAGCTGTGAGAACTGTGTCCTGCTTAGGGCTGTGCAGAAGGAAAGATCAAAATCCTTCAGGTGCTTTGGATATGGAAAGCCGGCTTCCTTGATCCTCTTTTCCAAAGCTTTCCTGTGTCTGTGTTTTATTTCTCCTGTAAAAACTCTGTACAGGAACGCTGTATAACTGAGCTGCTCCTGTTCCGCCTGATGGATCAGTTCTTCCAGATGGTTCTTCGTGTTATGTAATGCCAGCGACGCTGTCAGATCTTTTAATTCTCTTAACTTATCCATTTACGATTCTCCTTCCCATTGCTTCCTCGTATACACCGAGGGATCGGACTTCCGGTTTATTTCCTTTGTATTTCTCCGGGAGAGGAGTACCGTCTCTTGTTTTATTGTATTTTCCTTCCAGAATGGATTGGTTGAGATAGATGATACTGGATTTTAAATCTCCGGCGGAATAAAGTTCCCGCTCGCTGCAGTAATGCAGCCCTTTAATCACTATTTCAGCGTCCCATTCCTTGAAAAGTTTTCGGATCATCCCAAGCTGATCCCGGTAATAACGGGGCTTGTTCTGATGGATATGCTCCAGAAAGGGGGCTGCCAGAGTATCATTATCAAAAAGCTCCTTCAGTACCTTTTCCTGGTCTGAGATAGTTTTACTCTTATCACGTGTATCACGTTTATGACCGACCAGCATGCCTTTCTCATGACAGACCGGATGTGTGGCATATATTTCTCCGGTGATCATATCTGTGACAGCAACCGTGTCTTCGTTCTCATCGATGACCATATAGACCCGTTTGTCTTTGGCATAAGTTCCCTTGGGCACACGATAACGATTACCTTTATAAAGAACGATGTTGTCATGGCGGACCGGATAGGTTATACTCTCGTTAACAGCTGATGCAAAGCTATACTCAGAGACTGGTATCAGGTATTCTTTTTCGACGGCGAATACCTCTGCCGGTCTTTTTTGTGTTGTGCCATGTTTTTCTTTGTTTCCCGTTCTCTCAAGCCATTTCAGACAATCCTCATTAAAACTGTCGATGTTTCTCAGCTTTCTATGCTTCGCAAATCCGTGCTTCGCATACTTTACGACGTTTTCGACTTTTCCCTTGGATTCCGGGTCTGATCCGCGGCACAGATAAACCGAGAACTTCATCTCGTTGATATAGTCCTGAAATCCTGCCGTATAGATGATATCCCCGTTGTTTTCGCTTACGGCCAGTACCTTGTCCTGATCGTAAACGATCTCTCTTGGCCGTCCTCCATAGAAAGAAAACGCTTTGATATGTGCCTGCACGAACGTGTCTGTAGTAAAGGGGTGTTCCTGCCAGAGCACATATTTATACCGCGAATGGGCCAGTACCATGGCAAAGCAATAGATCTTTCTTCGTCGGCCGCAAGCTGCCTCGATCAGGATCTCACCCATGTCCACCTGGGCCTGTTCGCCCGGAGGGAGTTCATCCACTGCCTCGTACTGCCTGGAATGCACAGGCTTTTTGATGTCGTATTCTTCACGGAGCTGCCTGACGTATTCACGAAAAGAGCGTTGCTGGAAATCAAGAGTTTCCAATCCGGTTCGTTCCTTCAGCCAGTCATACATCTGAGCTGCTGAAATATCGGGATACTCCTGCAGCCACGACAGGATAATGTCCTTATAGACTGCCGGCCTTCGTATCCGTACATACTTGTTGGTCTTTGCAAACTTGTCCGGTGGCATGTCCCAGTATTTTGCAACCGTTTCCCGATTGATTCCTAATTGTTTCGCCACCTGTGTTTTTTTGAACTTCTTGTTTTTCAGTTCTTGGATTTTGGCATACATTCTCCAATCAATCATCCTTTCTTCACCTCCGGATATCATTATAAGATATCCGATGATGCATATATATGATTGCTGAATGTTGGATGCTAAAGTGCTGGTTTTTCACTGCCAAAAAATGCTGGTTTTATTATACCGTTTACAACAGGTAAATCCACGATGCTACGGTGAAGGTCATTACATATTGTCTATATTGATGCA
>JABUSW010000261.1 GCA_021443885.1 Blautia sp. | reverse complement strand
GTTCAGGAGTCGCTTGTCGAAATGAGAGAAGCATTCCCGGAATTTGTATATCATCCGCCGATGTCGGTGCTGAAAGCATTGTATCCGGAAAACATGACGGCACAGGAGATTGCGACCGGTCTGACCACACTGGCAGAAGGATTTGACCTGTATGATATCAGGGATCAGGCAGATACGCCCCTTCGTTTTCACGAAGAAGTGGAGACAAAGCTTGCTTCCGGCAGGGGAATGGAATATGCCCCCTTCCTGAATGATGTAATCGCAGAATCACCATCGCTCCGCTTTCAGGCAGAGATCCTGTTGCAGCGTATCCGGGCATTCCGGCCGGAGCCGGAAAAACAGGCAGCTATAGCAGCCGGTGAACAGGAGACACAGAACATGTCTACGGGAAATCTTGCAGAACATTCCGCTAACAATGAGACTGCGAAGTCAGGCGTACCGCAAAGTGCCGAAACCGGCACGGAAAGCCAGAAAGAGGCGACTCATAGAATAACAAAATCCGATACTGCAAAAGCGATGTCTTCCAAAAGAAATCCTGAACAGAAGTCTGAGAAAAAACCTTCCATTCACAAACGTTTGAAGGAGAAAAAGGAGATCGTTGAAAAACGGCCGGGAAAAGAAAATCCGCAGAAGGGAGTTGAATTATCATGATCATGTTAACAGAAGAACAGAAAGCATTACTGAATTGTTACCGGGGTGGCAGATACAAAGTGATCCGGCAGCTGAAAGAAGGGATTGAGATTCTGAAAGAAGAACATCAGGATCCTGCAATGATTGAAGATATGGAGATTCTGGTTGAGTATCTTCAGCAGTGCAGTAACCGTATGTTTTTCCAGATGAAAAAATCTGTCATGCTGGATCCGCAGATGGAAGGTGAAGAGAGTGACCTGGAGAGAACTGACGGATAAAGAGAAAAGTCTGATACGAGCTTCTGTCAGAAAGCAATGTGCCAACTTTGCTCCGGAATACGGCTGCCTGCCACTAGATTCGGACTGCTATATGACCAAAATCGGTTTCACCAATAGCAGCCTGTGCAGGTATTATGAAAGATCCATACTGCCGATGGAACCGGAAATCATGTCACTGCTATCTTATGGCCGTCATAAAATGAGAGAGTGTAAAAATTGTGGAAGAAAATTTGTTATGAACGGAAACAGACAGTATTGTTCCGATCGTTGTTCCCTCACTGCCAGACGAAATGCGACAGCAAGAAGGATGCGCAAATCACGGGAAAAAACCGAGGGTACAATGTGACGCTTTCGACCTCTGGAATGCCTGTATTTACAGGCATTCCGGAGGTCATTTTTGCATTATGCGATACTTTTATCATATAAGCTGGAAATAAGGGGTGAAAGCGTCACATTTTTGTAGAACAGACTATTCAAAGACTTGAAATTCCTATGTAATGTGGTATTGTTTTTGGAGCAAAGCGTTTTTGGAGGAATATCATGAACGAATCTCACGCATCTGATTATACGATTCGCTATGCTGCGCTTCCGTTTCTGTACTGGGGAGCTTTTTGCGCAATCGTGAGTTACTGTAGTTTTTATCTCCTGAGTATTGGTTTATCCAATGCCGTAATTGGGGTCATAATAGCCTGTTCAGGCGTGGTATCTGTCCTTTTCCAGCCAATGGTTGCCGGCTATGCGGACCGTACTGAAAGCATTTCTTTAAAATATATCATCCTGATTGTTATCGTGTTGCAGATTTTGGGGTTTGCCATGTTGTTTCTGCTTCACGACTCCCCGGCTGTGGTTTCCGGGATTATATACGGATGTGAGATCTGTCTGCACCAGATAAACACACCTCTGATCAATGCGCTGGGAACCGAGACACTGAATCAGGGAAGGAAACTGAACTACGGTGCAGCGAGGGCATTTGGATCTATCGGCTATGCACTTATTGCCTATATTCTTGGAATGATAACCGTAAGACGACCGTCTTCCTCTGTGCTTCTGGCCGCCATAATCCTGCTTCTTCTGCTTGCTTTATGTACTTTATTATTTCCCTTTGAAAAGGTTCGTAATAGTGCCAATTTCACTTCGCAGAAAGCGGTCACCGGATTAGAATTCTTCCGGTCTTACACGAGATTTACTGGTGTGTTGGTGGGGTGTATCGGTATTTATATTGGCCACGTTTTAATTAACAACTTTACTCTTCAGATTGTACAAAGCAAGGGGGGCAGTACCGCACAGATGGGGACCGCCCAGGCCATCGCATCCATTTTCGAGCTCCCTGTCATGTTCTGTTTTGGCTATATGTTGAAGAAATATCATGCAAAGACCTGGATGAAAATATCAGGGATATTCTTCTCACTGAAGATCATTGCGACTTATCTGGCTCCTGATATGACGGTTTTTTACGGAATTCAGTTCTTTCAGTTGTTCGGTTGGGCGCTGATTTCGGTGGCATCTGTATTCTACATAAACAGTGTTATGAGAGATGCCGACAAGATCAAGGGGCAGGCTTATTTTACTATGACCTACACACTTGGAACTGTGGTAGGATCACTAATCGGGGGCGCTCTTTTGGATGCTTTTTCAGCATCTGCAATGCTGGTTTTCGGAAGCATTGTCAGCACTGTCGGAACGGTGATTATCCTGATTTTTGCTTAACAGATTGTGATCTTATCGAAAATTGAAACCGAACCTGGTCTTTGACACAATAGAGAAAATGATGCATTACAAATATATGGTCTAGAGCCAATCAATAAGGGGTACAATGTGACGCTTTCGGCCTCTGGAATGCCTGTATTTACGGGCGTTCCGGAGGCCGTTTTTGCGTTATGCGATACTTTTATCATAGAAGCTGGAAATGAGGGGTGAAAGCGTCACATTTTTACAGAACATCCTGTGTTCTGGCAGTGTCCGATTCACGATCTTTTCCGGAATGATCATTACGCACGATGTCCTGCCCGGCTTCTTTAAGAAGAACCTCAAAATTGCTTCGGATGATGGAGAGAGTATGAATATTCCGGGAGTGAGATTTGATCTCATCCTGAAGAGAAGACTTTTCTTTGTCAAGCTCCTCCATTTGCCGTGAAAGCTTGTCTGCTGAGGGGAG
>JABUSW010000170.1 GCA_021443885.1 Blautia sp. | reverse complement strand
ATTTAACAGCTTTCTCTTTTGAGCCATAGAATACGCCTTCTCCGATTCCCAAAAACAAACCGACAAAGAGGGCAATGATACAAGACCACAAGGCAGTGCTTGTTCTTGATATACCTGCTAAAGCGTCCTCAAGTTTGTTCTCCCGGGAATTGAACTCATATTCATAAGAATCTTCAAGAGCGTCGTCTGCTTTTGAATCAAGCTCAAAATACTTATCAAGATGCGCTTCGGCATCATCAGACGCTGAATCCGAATACCATGCTGTAAAAACAGACATGTTATCCTTGTCGAGATCGTTTGTCTTACAATACTCGTTAAATTCATCAATAGCCTGGTTAAACTCTGCATTAGCTTCGTTTGAGTATTCAAAGTACTCTGCCAGATGAGAATATCCCTTAAATCTGGCAATGAATGCATGGCTGTCATTACTTCCTGAGAGTTCTGAAATACCAAATCCCACAAATGCCCCTATCAGGGCCCACAGAAGACCTTTTACCAAAATCGTCTTGAAGTTGATTTTCGTCTTTGTGGATCCGCCATGCTGCACAGTTTGCATGCGCTGTGCCGTGGGAACGAACTCTATACCGGCTAATTCTTCAGCAGTAATTTCAAAGTCGTTTTCATCATTCTTGGATTCAACTACTAATGCCGGAGCTGACGGTTCCTCTGACAGAGGATGCGTTTCAGCCGCTTCATTTACCACCGAAGTGTCAATTGGTTCCTTGATTTCCTTTGCATCCTCAGAGAATAAGTCTATTTCAACAGTCTCTTTTGAAGACGCATAATCCGCGTAAAACAAGTCCAGATTTCCGACCGGGAACAGATGTTTATTCTCCATGGCCCACTGTGCTGCATCGGCAGAAAGAGGGCTGGAGGAGTTCCATGATTTATACTGAATCATATCGCCGATGTTGATGATAATATCGCTCAGCGATTCGCCTGCCCCCCAAATATCTCCTATACAAATTTGACCGTCTCTGAAATTAGGGTGCCAAATCGGAGTAGTGATTTTACAGATTGGTTTATACCGTGGATAGTCTGCATGAAGTGTGATATCTACCTCATGCCTTCCAAGTGTTTCAATTCTTCCGTCCGGAAGAAGATAAATGCCGTTCACAAAATACGTAACATGATACTTTTCCGGCGGTTCCTCTCCAACCGGAGTAACGATAATGTTTTTATGCCCGGCAAAATTCTTTTTGACTTCTTCATAGTCTGAAGCAAGCCTTCTCATTCTTGCTGGCGTCATGTTTTAATCTCCCTTGCGCTTACTTGAAAATTTCATTTTCATCTGCCGTGAATTCATAGTAGGTTGTATTCATGCCTACTCTTCCGCAAATGATGTGTAGTAACGGGATTCCGATCTCAAACAATGTCTTGTCTAGGAAATCCTCATCCCCCCTGATGCTGTGCATAGAGTCAAATTGCATCACTGCCCCGCACTCCGGGCAAACAAGCATTTCTCCTTTTAATTTGTGCACAGGGGTGTAAATATCTTTCCTGCACCCGCATGCGCAATGTGCTGTAGTAGCAATATCCCGGTCAAAGTCCACCACTGCCTTCTCGCCCAAATCAGATCGAACATACTTCAGCAACTCACGCAAGGTCATCGTTCTTACAGACCAAGGTTTTTCCTCAATGCTTTCGTATGTATCGTGGCTCATACAGTCTTCTTTTCGCTGATACTCAACGACATAAGAATCGTGTGTCAGACCATTGAATACATACCCTTTTCCGACCAATGCCGGAAGGTTCCGGTCTGCATGCAGAAGCTTCAGCATTTCCTGAACCTGGATTCCGGCAATAACCGATGAGGATGTTGGTGTTGTCGGTATTTTTCCTTCTGCCATCTGCTCGTGCGTCAAAAGAGCGCAGGATTTTCTTTTGTTTATCAGCATCCAGTCTGTCTCAGTCATAGTACATTCGTAGCATGCACCCTGGCCGGGAACAAATACCCTCGCAAAACCGTTCAGTGCTTCAATGGCACCGTCAATCCATGGTCTGTTAACCTTATAGCAGGACTGGTTTATTGCAAGACGCGCCTCACGGTTATCAAGGCCACCGAGAACAACATCCATTCTGCGGAAGACACCGAGACCTACATCGTCAATAATATTACTTATAAACGCCTTTGCCTGAACATCCGGATTGATCTCCATAGCTCTTTCGGCAGCGACTTCGGCTTTGTATCGTCCCACATCTTTGCGCCGGTATAGAATCGACCGGGTGAGGTTGGTATTCTCAATATCATCCATATCATAGATATAGATATGTCCGATGCCGAGCAGGGCAAGGTTTTTGATCAGTTCATTGCCGATGGCACCGGCACCAACAACCATAACGGAGGCGTTTTTGAGTCGATCCTGATCCCACCACGGTATAAGACGTAGCCTGCTGTAGCGGTCTTCCTCAAAATCACATGAGTTTAACTCGATATTGTTCTCCATTTTATCACCTCAACCCGCAGTAATTTCAGGCTGAAGTCTCAAAACATCCCCATCCTTAATACCTGCCTCTGCCAATGTCTGAGCTTCGAGCAGCTGTCTGCCGGTAACCTTATGAATGAACTTGTAGCTGATGGGGTTCCCATCGGGACCAACAGACGGAAGTTTGATTTTTTCCACGAGCTTCACCATTATGATCCCGCACTTAATATCATCCGGAAGGCCGACCTTCTGTTCTTTATTCCCTGTGGCATCAACAATTACAACATTAACCTTTGCCATTATCTGTATCCTCCTCGCTGGCGGTTTGTGGTCCAGCTTCAATAATATCTATCCATTTCAAGAGTGTAGACTTGCGTAATAGCATTCGTGCCGAGACTGGAATTCCTCCAGATACTTTTCTTCCAACATCCTCAAAAATGAACATTAAATCTCCATCTTTTGTTTCGTGCATATTGATCCTGCCATGAGAAAAGGCATTTCTAATGTGACGAAACAAACTCAGGAATTGGTTTTGATCTGAAATGCTGACAGCTGCGCGTTCTTCATCCAAGTTTTTCGGAAAATTCTCAAGCAAGTTTGCTCTTTGACACGCTTGCTGCATATCGTTATTTCCTGT
>JABUSW010000207.1 GCA_021443885.1 Blautia sp. | reverse complement strand
GATCAAAGGTCATATAAGGGTGATGCAGGAAAACATCTCCTTCCTTGATGACATCGAACACGTTTTTCTCTCCTGCAAAAGCCGGAATCAGTGCCGGCGTATATTTTTTCGCCTTATAATCATCAAATCCATCCAGACCATACACCTTCATCAGCATCGTCAGATCTATGGGGCCATTAATATGGAAAATGTCATCGTCTTTTACGCCAAATTCGCTTTTCAGCACTTTCAGCAGTCGCTTGTCAACCTTTTCTTCAATCTCCAGGCGGATAACTTCTCCCCATTGTCTTTTTTTCAGCTGTTTCTGGATCTCCACCAAAAGGTCTTCTGCCTCATCCTCGTCAATGGTAAGGTCTGCATTTCGCATAATACGATAGGGGTGGGCACACACAACGGAATTGCTCAGGAAAAGCTTACCAATATTACGCTCGATGATCTCTTCCAGAAGAATGATGGTTGTTTCCCCGTTTTTCTCAGACGGAATCTGTACTACCCGGGGAAGCACTGCCGGCACCTGCACCGTGGCAAATTCCAATACTTCTTTTCCCTTCTTTTTATCCTTCTTGGAAATGAGTGCACCGATATTCAGGGACTTATTCCGGATCAACGGGAACGGTCTGGAGGAATCCATTGCCATCGGTGTCAGGACAGGATAAACATTATCTTCAAAATACTGGTCCACATATTCTGCCTGTTTCTTCGTCAGTTGTTCATGCTCCGTGATCATATGAACACCGATGTTGGTAAGTGCCGGAATCAGTGATCGGTTTAAGGTATTATACTGCACATGCACCAGCTCATGGGTCTGGGTGCTGATCTGTTTCAATTGTTCTTTTGGAGACAATCCGGCAATATCCGGTTTCTCATAGCCTGCATGGACCTGGTCTTTTAAGGATGCTACCCGAACCATGTAAAACTCATCCAGATTGGAAGAAGTGATACTGAGGAATTTCAGCCGCTCAAAAAGAGGAATGCTTTTGTCCCTGGCTTCTGACAGAACTCTTTCGTCAAATTTGATCCAGCTCAGCTCCCGATTCACATAGTATTCCGGTTTCTCGAATAATTTTGTATCCATTTCTCTTCCCCTCCTTTACGCCAAACGCTTTCTTCTAGGTACCAGACGAATGCCAAATACCTCTTCGAAAAATGCGATCTTGTCATCCAGCAATCCAAGCTCCAAGGAAATATCCTTATTATAATCAATGATCAGCTGCAGCTCTTTGTCCTTTAAGACTGCCTTCATGCTTTTTACCTTCTGGTAATGACTGCGGTCCATAGCATTGGCGATCCGCAGTATCGCTGCAAGCTTTGCAATCAGAAGATACCGTTCCCGATCCATGCCATATTCCGCACGCATTGCATTGAAATATACAAATTCCGCCGTATTGAAACGTACAGCACTGGCAATGACTTCCCTTTCTTCGGTAGATAAACCGATGATCTCGGTTGCCATAATGATGCTGTAAGAGCAGGCCGCCACATCTCCCATACTGATGTACTTTCCACAGTCATGCAGCTGAACGGCAATCTGAAGCAGAAGACGTTCTCTGGATCCCATTCCATGAACCTTTTTCATACTGTCAAAGATTGCAACGGCAATGTCCGTCGTTCCCTGAATATGATTCTTTCCGCTGGAATAACGCTTTGCAATATTTCTGGAAGCAACCAGAATATCATTTTCGAAATTGTGCACGCTCTTGATGTATTTTTTCTTCTCACCATAGTCATAAGCGATTCCATCCAGAAGAGAAACCCCTGGCGCCCATAAGGATTCTGCATTGAACAGCTCCAGGAAGTCCTTGATAACGATCATGGTAGGAACGATGAGGCTTGCGGATTCCTGTTCCACATCCATTGCTTCTGCCAGATCGATGTTGGACATATTCACCACCTTGGTATAGGTGTCAAAGAATTCCTCTTTCGTAAAGATCTGGTCCTGATTTGCTCCCTTGAAAATGGTCTCTGCAAGAAAATCCCCCATAAGAATAACGTTCTTGATATCCCGATCCTTCAGGTACAGCCGCTGAAAAGCCGTCAGGTCATTCCGAATGAATTCCTCCACCAGCTCTTCATAGTGTGTATTGGATTTTTCCAGCTCCTTTAACCGTTCCCGGATACGCAGGCTTCCAAACTTCAGGCTCTGGGTGGTTACCAATGCATCCTTGTCAAACAGGGAAACCTGAAGGCTTCCGCCGCCCACATCCAGAATGGCGGTACCTTTCTGGATCATCTTCTTAAAGCCGGTCTCAATAGCTGCAATGGATTTATACCCCAGGAAGTGCTGTTCCGCGTTGCTTAGGATCTCCACACGGATCCCTGTTTTCTGGTAGATCTGTTCCACCACAATGATAGAATTCACCAGCTCCCGAAATGCACTGGTGGCACAGGCGCGATACTCGGTAACGCCATACTCCTTCATGATCCGCTGAAAATCCATGAGAATGCCGCACAGCTTTTCCATCATATCAATGTCCAGACGACCGCTGTTATAAGCGCCTTTGCCTAACTCCAGACGATACCGGACATCGTTTAATTCCTTCAATCCGTTCTTTTTGGACAGTTCAAAAACCTTCATACTGACTTCGTATGAACCTACATCAATTGCTGCAAATGTTCCGATTGCCATTTTTATACCCCCTCCTGACCAAGCAGGTAATCAATAAACTGCTGTGCAGTGCGTCCGGTCATGCCGCCGTGAGAGATCTCCCATTTGTTCGCTTCCATCATAAGCTGTTCCTCCGGAAGATTCAAACTGCTGCGCTCTGCCAGCACCTTTACAATATTCTGGAATTCCTTTTTGCTGGGTTTTCCAAAATAGATCCTTACGCCAAAACGATATACCAGACTCAGCTTTTCCTGCACCGTATCCGAGGAATGCAGATCATCTCCCTCTGCGATTTCCAGCTTATCCGTGGCGCGTTCTCTGACCAGATGTCTGCGATTGCTGGTGGCATAGATCAGAATATTCTCCGGTTTCTTCTCAAGACCGCCCTCGATCACGGCCTTCAGATATTTGTACTCTACCTCGAATTCCTCAAAGGAAAGATCATCCATATAGATGAT
>JABUSW010000330.1 GCA_021443885.1 Blautia sp. | reverse complement strand
TTTCATCTGTACGAGGGAGACCGGCTGGATGACATGGTGGAGAGCATCAGAGATCACGGGGTTTTAAATCCCGTGATCGTCCGCAAGACTGAGGATGGATATGAAATGCTCTCGGGGCATAACAGACAGAATGCTGCAAGGGTTGCCGGGATTAAGAAAATACCGGCCATAATCAAGCATGACCTGCCGGATACAGATGCTTACGTGTATGTGATCGAGACAAATCTGATGCAGAGGTCCTTTACTGATCTTGAAATCTCGGAGAAGGCGGCAGTGTTAAAGGAACGGTACGACAAGGTTCTTTATCAGAGACAACGGGATAAAATCATGGAAGAGGTGGCAAGGCTGGAAGGCAAGCCGCTGAAAGTTGGTCACGCTGACCAACATTTCAGTAACCGGGATGCGTTGGGGAAAGAATACGGACTTTCTTCAAGTTCCGTGGGAAGGCTGTTAAAGATAAATGACCTGATTCTGCCGCTCCGTCACAAGCTGGATAACGGTTCTCTGATGTTCCAGGTGGGAGTACAGCTTTCATTTCTCACGGAAGAAGAACAGCAGCTGGTGTATGAGCAGATGATGGAACTGCATGTGAAGCTAACCATGGCGATGGCTATTAAGCTGAGAGAGCAATCGGGGAATCTGAACCTGGCAATGGTAAAAAGATATCTGACCAAGACCGTGGAGCCGAAGGACAGACCTATGAACATTAAGGTGTCTGAGAAGATCTCAAAGAAGTATTTCAAGGGGAAGGACCAGAAGGCCATTGATGACATTCTGGAAAAAGCACTGGCAGCGTGGTTTGCTGCTGAGGGAGGTGCAGATGTTTAATCAGGAACATTTGGACAAGATAGACCGCCGGTACTTTAACGTGATCATGGCTGATGATACCGATGTGACCATACAGAGCAGAAATACCGGGCACTACTGGTACTTGCACTGCGCAGGGTATCCTACGGAAGAGGCACTGGTGATATTCCATAAGCATAAGTACCAGCATCCGTATCATCAGCATGGAAGAGCGAGGACCTTGCGGCAGGCGGTCAAGAACATCCAGGGGCATGATAAGTGGCAGATGGGCGGACGGAAGAATAATTCATAAAGATAAGAAAAATGGCGCTACTGGAGTTAATCCGGTAGCGCCTGTGTTGTTATTTGTGGTTGAAATTAAAGACCGAGAAATTTCTTCGTCTCTTTTTCGGCTTCCTTAATGATGTCGTAACCGCGACTGGTCTTAAGTCCGAGAGCTGCAAAGATTTCTTCGTTGCTGCGATTCTGGTATTTGTATTCTGCAACAACCGCGAGACGATGGTCTTTCTTTTCAAGGTGCTCAAAAAGCTGAGTGAAGAGGATGCTGAGAATGGCGACATCTTCTACAGGCATTGATTTTTCATCAGCAATATCGAGGTACACTTCGTTTCCATCTTCATCGAAACTTGCTTCCTGGAAAGACTGAAATTGAAGAAAATCTTCGAGGCTCTTGTAACGAGGAAGGTGTTCGCTACGTCTGGGGCAATCTTTGCAGCGGTTTTCTTTGCTGCAGAGAATGGGATATCCGTATTCATCCCATCCGATAGCACATCTGCCGGGTTTGTACTCTGGATGCTCGTTGAAGTAGTCGTTAATCGCTGAGTAGTAGAGGGAAAGCATAAAAGGAAAATCTTCTTCCTTTACTACCATAAATCCAATCGTAAATGATGCGCCGAAACGCTTCCAGGTTCTTAAGTTGTCGCGAATGATGGTGTCATCACTCTCAATCATTTCCTTCGAAAATACCACAGGTGCGAGGCATTCTCCTGCTTTTACTTCTTTGCCGTTGTAGCTTTTGTACTGTGAGCAGTACTCAATCGTAATTTTTGCCATATTGATTTCCTCCTTGGCTTGTCAAAAGTTGTCAGTAGCCACAGGAGAAAATCCGTATTGAACACATCAGATGGCGCTTACTATTAATTGAAAAAAAGCGTTTCTCGTGTTATGATGTTTTAGTGGGGTTTGTTGGGGTTTGATTCGGTTTATGGAACCCAATTTTCCACCATAATAATCAATAAAAAAGCTCCTGTAGCTTGTTACAAGAGCAGTAAAAAGTAGACAAAATAGACTGTGAATTGGTGTCGAGAGTAGACAACGTAGACATCGTAGACAGGGAGAAAATATGACAAACAGAGAAGATTTTAGACTCACCGGAGGAGTATTCTTCGCATTGTTTTTTCATGCTTGTAAAGATTTGAGCGAGCAGAAATCATTTGCAATAAAGGATGCAAATAAAGGCCCGATTCCAACTGTGATGGATGAATTGCTTTATGTTATGACAGGTAAGCATGAGAAGAGAGCAGCACAGGCTCAGCAGACATTTAAAGACAATGTGAATAAATACCGGTTTTGCAAAGTTAATAGCAGAGCACATATAAAAATTGGAAAAACGGACGCTATAAGCGTGGCGTTTGACCAGCTTGTAAAAGATAACTATGATGTGATTCTTTCGAGAATGAGGGAAGTAGTAGACGGGTACCTTCATGTCACACCAGAGATTGATAAAAACCTAATCAAGGCGCTTATGGAACTTATATCTCTGGATAAAGAAATGAAAAGTTTATCTCTTTATGTGTCAGGGACAGATCCTGTTTCAGTCGAGGAAGTGCCAAAGTTAACTGTTATTGATATGGCTGCATTCCTTGTGGGAGTATGGCATTACTGTGTATGCGTGGTAGACAACGAAGAAGGTAAGGACACAATAAATGTCCTGTGCCCTGAAAGATCCGGGAAACCGAGGGATTACATCGGTGATTTGGGGATTAACATTACTTCAAATATTAGCTTTGAAGAATTGAAAATAGAATCTTCTGTTGGTATAGAGGACAATGAACCAGAAACAATAGAGGCGGAGATTATTGATGCAGTTGAGGTTGAGGAAGAGCGTAAAAGAGAACATGAAGAAAAAGAATCACCAAGACCGGCATCTCAGATGATGTTTAATTTCAATGTTACCGGAAATAACAACAGCTTCTACAACCATGTAGATACTGTTAATAATTATTATGGAGGGAAGAAGGATGGACAATAAATTACAGGCATCTGAACCGAAGT
>JABUSW010000014.1 GCA_021443885.1 Blautia sp. | reverse complement strand
GTCTTAAACGCCTTTGTCAGAGCTTTTTCTTTTCCTGTGGTGATGTCTAATTTATACACTCTGACTTTCGCCAGCTTGGAATCTCCGCTTAATACTTTTGCATAATAGAAATAACGACCCTGGGTATAAGGCTGACCGGTAAATTTCTTATCAAATGTCTTTGATTTTCCGGATTTCAGGTTATAAATTGTCATGGAAGAGAATTCAAGTGGTTCTGTATACCCATATAACAATTTGGAGTCTACGAAAAGATAATAGTTGCCATAACTTGCCACCACGCTCTGTTTCGTAAGCTTTTTGATCCCGGAGCTCTTGAAAAGGAAAGTCCCTGTATAGTTTTCAAAAAGCAATTTCCCATTGTACTCTCCAACCAGTGTACCAAAATATTTCGCCTTGATCTTTCCTACGGTCGTTGTCTTTCTCGTTGCTATGGAATATTTCTTAATTTGAACCTTGCTGGAATTTTGGGGATGATACATATAGTAAATGTTGGAGCCATCCGTTGTCGGCGTACCAGCGCTATCAGTGTCGGATCCTTGGAGTTTGTATATCTTACAACTATTTTTCTTGGCCTCACTCCATGACTCACTCGGTTTTGTGGCAGAGCGGTATACGTCACCGGTAGATTGGGCCCAGTAGTAGTAATTTCCAATCTTCTCAGCATAATCAGGCGATGCCTGCATTGTAAAAAGTGCTGACGCTTTTGTAATGGTTGTTGCCGCAAATAACATGGCTGCAAAAAGAAAAACGGATAAAAACTGTTTTAAATGTTTCTTCATGACCTTTCCTCCTAAAATAAACTTTTCTTGATTTACAGATCGCATCATCAATTCAGCTGGATGCGAAGCTTCTCGATCTGACTAGTGTTTTTGTTTTTCACACATACTTCGAAGAAGAATCCCTTTCCACCTTGTACCTTAACGGAATCCCCTTTAAACATGCTTCTGGTGGACATCCATCCTGCCTGTACATACTCTGCCAATGGGGTTGTTTTTTCGCTGTTGTAATTCATACAACTTGTTTTTCCATCCGCAGTGCAGAGCACCCAATCCTTCTTAAGCTTAAACTTCAGGGAAACCTTTTTGTTTTTGAATTTAGAATAATCAAGCTTGCAAAGTGAATTTTTGTCAAACTTCTTTCCGCTTACGGTTTGATTACCAATTTTAAAACTGGAAACCGGATTCTTGTACTTCTTTACCGTAATGTTGGATTTATACGTCTTATTACCAACAACCACTTTTAAGGTTGTTTTTCCGACTTTTTTCGGGTAGAAAATAAGGGAATTCGAAACGTTTTTGATCGTTCCAATACTTTTATCGGATAAGCTATATCCTTTGATCTTTCCGGACGTATTCAGAATCAAGGGGAAATGATGATATGCTTTTCCCTGATTTGGATACAACGTTGTCACTACATTCTTCTGTATAGTAGTGATATCTTTTGCACACACCGGAACCGATAAAACTGTTAAGAGCATTGTTGCCAGCAGTAATACCATGCATTTCCGGACAGACTTTGCAAATCTCTGATTACAAGCTGTATTTCTCATACTATCGCTTTCCTTTCTTATTCTTGAACATGTATTTCATAATTACGCCGCTGTTATCATCTCCTATCCTTTTTTCTACCTGTCTCACCTTTCAAGCCCCCTTTCATGATCCATCTCATGTACGTTCATCCATCCATATCTGTCTCATAAAGCTCACTCATATATGTCTCATAAAGTAGACTTTTTGAGACAATAATGATAGACTATATCTTGTAGAAAATTCCAAAGAAAAATCCTTTATATCGTACTTGTTCTTCTTACGTCTCAATTATTTCTCATGTCTCAATAAGTCTACTTTATGAGAGGGAGAAGACTAATTTTTTATTTTCCTTTTGATCTATTGAAAAACCCGGATTTGTCGTATAGATATGTTGTGTGGATTATTATATTGACAATAGCATCATTTTTTGCTATAAGAGTACCAAATATCACATTGGAGAGTATTTTATGGAAAAAGCAAAGCTGGAGATGGTCAGGTTTGATGCAAGCGGCGTTATCGCTACATCAGGCGGAAGCATCGGCGGAAACACAGGTGCTGGCAGCGGAAGCTCCGGTTCCAGCAGTTCCAGCTCCAGCGGAAGCAGTTCTGGCGGCAGCAGCTCTGGCGGTGGCGGCGGCTATCGGGGTGGCCATCATGGCTGGTGGTGGTTGGGTTGATCCGGATGGGATGGACTTCCAAAACGTAGTAATGAAAGCAGCTAAGATGATCGCAAGCAATACAAATGCAGGTGATGCTGTTTTTACTGAGCAAAGGGAAAAGACCGGTGTAGCAGCCAGTCTTTTTTCACAATTGCCTGCGGAAAAAGGGAACCCAAAGCGGATTCATTTTGCGATTGTATTTGGATGCAAATGACAGGAGTTAAATATCATGAGGATAACCTCGAAAGAATATAATCTGAATGGGCGTACGCTCGTTATCCGCAGCGCTGAAAAAGAAGATGCCGATGTGCTGCTTCCTTATCTGAAGAGGGTCTGCGGAGAAACCCGTTATCTGCGGTGTGAGGCCGACGAATGCACGGAGTTCACGCTGGAGCAGGAAGAGGAGTTCATTCTCCATCATACAGAGGGGCCCCGTGCGGGCCTGCTTCTGGCATTCCTTGACGGCGAATACGTCGGGAATGCTTCCTTTGATGCAGTTGGCAGCAGTCGCAGAAACCGCCACAGAGCAGATATTGGCATTGCGTTATATCAGGAAGCGACAGGTATGGGGATCGGCACGATCCTGTTATCGTCTGTTTTGGAGGCAGTGAAAGACTGCTTTTTTGAATCCGTAGAGCTTACCGTCGTCAGTGAAAATCGTCGAGCTATCCATCTCTATGAGAAATTCGGTTTCGTTGAATGCGGACGGATTCCGAATGCAAACAAATACGATGACGGATCTTACTCGGACGATGTTCTTATGATCAGAAAAATGTAATGAGATGCGTTCTGATATACAGGATGCAATAGGGAGGACACCATATGAGAAAAACAATGTTCAAAAATCTGTTTATTGCAGCACTCACGCTTAACTGTCTGGGGATGGCGGTCCCCGTCATGGCGCAGGATCAATTAATGG
>JABUSW010000318.1 GCA_021443885.1 Blautia sp. | reverse complement strand
TACCTTTTAATATCTCTGCCTCTTAAAATCGGTCGAATAATCTCAGCCGATTTTGGATCGGCAGCAATCAATTCATCTTTTTTCTCTCCGGAAATGATGAATGCCTCATTGAAACCCGTTAGAATGCCTCTGTAAATATTAATGTCCCATTCTTTGAGAGGGGTTCCAATGGTCTCTATTTTCTTTTTGATACTTTGTTCTATAGTGGACAATATTGTCCAGCTTTCTTTGCTTTCAAATGCCATGTGACTACTGTTCTGCATTACAAAAACGCTCAAATAAAGTATACAAAGGAGCAGCAGGATGAATTACGGGTATATCAGAGTAAGCAGTGATAAGCAGACAGTAGAGAATCAACGGTTTGAAATCCAGCAGTTTTGTAAAACGAATGGAATCACCATTGATGGATGGATTGAGGAGACGGTAAGTGGCACTAAGAATTATGACAAACGAGAGCTAGGAGGACTTCTTGAAAAGGTTCAAAAGGATGATCTGATAATCTGTTCAGAGCTGTCCAGATTAGGAAGAAACCTTTTTATGATTATGGAAATACTTAATCAGTGTATGACTAAGGAGTGCAGAGTATGGACAATAAAAGATGGATATCGTCTTGGCGATGATATCCAAAGTAAAGTATTGGCCTTTGCATTTGGCCTATCAGCCGAGATTGAAAGAAATCTGATAAGTCAGAGAACAAAGGAAGCATTGGCTCGAAAAAAGGCGGAAGGTGTTGTTCTGGGTAGACCTGTAGGCAGTAAGTCATCAAGAGTAAAGCTTTCTGGGAAAGAGGAAATTATTAAAGACTTGATAGAGCATGATGTTGCTATAAGCGAAATTGCTCGGATATATAATGTGAATAGAAATACAGTAAGTAAGTTTATAAAAGAAAGGATAGATTGATATGGCTGATATTAAGTATGAAATTCAGGAAGAAATAGGTGTTCTTTCTGAGAGTAGTAAAGGTTGGACAAAAGAATTAAACCTTATTGCTTGGAATGGGGGTTCGCCAAAGTATGATCTTCGTGATTGGGGCCCTGATCATGAAAAAATGGGAAAAGGTATCACATTAACAAAAGAGGAAGCAAAGGCTCTTTACCAGATTCTCTCAAAAGTTGTAGAGAATGAGTAAGGAGATACTGTAAGCAAATTATTATCAGAATAATAGGTCATAGTTTACTTGTGATTCATTTAAACGAGATGCAATAATTATATAATGCTTTGGAGCTGTAGATATGATTAGAAATATATCCGATGAATATGTTTATAAAAAAGAAGTTGATTGGTCCCTTCTCATGGAAGGGTTGACATTGCCTGTTGATAATCAGGTGGTGTTTGGACAGATTATGGGAAGATTTATTCATCGAGGAGAAACAAAAGATATAACATTGTATCTTGAAGGTAAATCATACTCTGCAAAGATTGTAAATGTAAATTTTGACCCGAGATTCAAACGCAAGAAAGATACATATCAGATTCGATATAGTAGAAATGGTGATTTGGCGAAGGCGCTTCAGGTTTACTTTGCTAAAAGCTATCAATTTATTAAAGCTGCGAGAGACAATAGAGATCCGACGGATCGAAAAATGATCAAGCTTCCGGATGAATACAAAGAGTATCTGGCGATATATACGACGGAATATGATGATTCGTATATTTTGGAACCAATTCTGGTGGATGATATGCAACTGCTAAGAGAAACGGTTAAAAAGCATAGTGAAAGAGAATTGGAAGCAGATTTTGAAATTGATATGCAGGATAACTCTGCAGGTATCGAACAAAGAAATCAGCTCATTAAGATCCGTAAATTGAACAGAAAGATAGGCGATAATTTGAAACGTTTATATCAATACAGATGTCAGATTTGCGGGAAAATGATAGGTGAGGAATATGGTTCTCATATAGCAGAGGCTCATCATATTGATTACTTTGTGAAAAGTCTGAATAATGATGCAAGCAATCAGATTATTGTATGCCCGAACCATCACAGTATCATACACGATGCGGATCCTATGTTTGATAGGAAAAGATTACTGTACATTTATTCTAATGGTTTTGAAGAGAAGGTAATGGTAAACCGGCATTTGTAAGAGGTAACAAACTATGCAGATGTATGTGGGAATTACAGATTATAATTGGTATGAATTCTTAAAAGAACGACAATCAGAAGAAGTCAATTTTTGGAAGCCAGGAACACAGCCTTTCAAGGCATTGCAGGAAAATGACTTGTTCTTATTTAAGCTTCATCATCCTGATAATTATATTGTAGGCGGCGGTTTCTTTGTGAAGTATTCTTTGCTGCCGACATATCTTGCTTGGAGTGCATTTGGGGAGAAAAATGGAACGAAGACTCTGCGAGAACTGAATGATGCAATCGGAAAATACCGTGCAAGAAATAATATGCCGATTACGAATCCGCAAATTGGATGTATTATTCTGACAGATGTTTTTTACTTGGATCAGGAAGACTGGATTTCTGTTCCGGAAAATTTTAGTAAAAGTATCGTTCAAGGAAAACGGTATTTTACAGAGGATGCAGACGGAATGGCACTTTATATGCAAGTACAAGAAAGACTTCAAAATAGGCCTTCTACACAGATTGGATTTGAACAGAGAGTAGAAAGATATGCGGAATATTTGACCAAACACAGATTGGGACAAGGTGCTTTTCGTATTGTTGTTACTGACGCCTATCAGAGAAGATGTGCCATTACCGGAGAGAAGACTCTTCCGGTTTTAGAAGCTGCGCATATAAAACCATATTCAGACGATGGGCCACATACAGTAAATAATGGGTTGCTGTTAAAATCCGATTTCCATACTTTATTTGATGGTGGATATATTACCATCGATAAAGATTATAGAATTGATGTTAGCAAACGATTGCACGAGGACTACGGTAATGGAAAAGATTATTACAAATATCATGGAAAAAAGCTGCTGATACTTCCGGAAAAACAAATAGAATTGCCATCGCTAGAGTATCTGGAATGGCATAATAATAATGTGTTTTTAGGATAATCCTGTAGAGACAAGGATATTATAGGAGTGCTTGAACCCGGTCATTTTTGACAATGTCATTAACTTAAGCCTCCTCCTATGTAGTGAGAAA
>JABUSW010000061.1 GCA_021443885.1 Blautia sp. | reverse complement strand
CATTTCTCATCCTTTTCCGTCATTTCCTTATATTGTCTGCGGAAGGCTTCTTCACTCACGTCGGTACTGAAAATGACAAACTCGTCTCCACCAATGCGATAGATCCGATCGCCGGATCTGTTAAAATATTTCACAATCAGATCGTAGGTCTCTTTAATCAGGCAATCCCCGGATGCATGACCGGAAGTATCATTCACCGTTTTCAGACCGTTCACGTCAACATAAACGACCCCTGCTGAAATGTCTTCTGTGCATAACTGCTCCATATCCCGATTAAAAGCCACTCTGCTGAGCGCTCCGGTCATCATATCGGTATCTCTCTGCTTCTCCACCATCAGCTGATTTCGGATTTCACTGAATTTTGTTCTCTGAACAGAAATGCCGCAGCCAATGCCAAGCCCCGTGCTGGTCAGGCTGTTGATCACTACAAAACGATCTCCCACCGCCTGACTTCCTATCAGAAAGTAAGCGATCAGCAAAATCGATTCCACCCCCAAGGTTAAAGCGGTCAGTCGGATGGGCAAATCCACCACCACAATGGGTACAGCAACCAGGAACACACAATACGCTGCACTGGAGCATTCCGGCCCCACACAGATTGCCTGACAGATTCCAAAAGCATAAGTCGTGAACATAAAGAGGTAATATATCACCATGATTTTATCCTGGTGCTTCAGAAAATACAGACGATATGCCAGATATTCCCCTATTACCAGCGTCATAAAACCAAAGTAAACGCCTTTATTGCTCGCCTCTCCGGTCCCGGGTATATTGGAAACAAGAAAAAGACCAGCCAAAGACCCCATCAGCACCAGCAGAATCCAGTTCAGCATAGAAACATTTCTTTTCTTGACTTCAGGAATACACATCTTCAGTTCCGCTTCTGTCAGGCCCGCCAGGCGAAGCGAATCATAAATCTGATGTATTCTGTTCATTCTGTTCACCTCCCTGGATATATGCCCTCGCACTGATTAGTCCTTCCTATTATACCGCAATAATTGATAATTCGCACTATCAAAATTTAAAGTTCATCTAATCGTTTCAATGAATTCCGTTGGCTTATGTCTTTCCCGGTATTGCCGCGGTGTCATATGCATTCGTTCCTTAAATACCTTTCCAAAATAGCTTTGTGAGGGAAAATTCACATACTCCGCAATCGCCGGAATCCTTTCCTCTGAAAATGTCAGCAGATTAGCCGCTCTTTCGACTCGTACATCTACAATGTAATCCTGCAGATTCCTCCCCATCTCTTCCTTGAACAGACGGGAAAGATAGCTCGGGCTGATATTCAGGGTTTTCGCAATATCCTCAAGATAGATTTTTTCACGATAATGCTTGTGCACATAATCCTTGCATTGCTGCGTATAACTGGAAATATGACGTTTCGCCTTTTGTTCCGCTACCAGCTTTGCAAAATTTTCCGTCATATGATTCTTGTAGGAAATCAGTTGTCTTACATCATCGCATTGGTTTGCATAGTTAATATAATACCCGGAAAGGCGATAGGCCTGTAACGGGGATATTCCCGCATCAATGGCCGCTCTGGCTGAAAGCGTAGACGCAACGATCAGGAAATTACGCCAATGGATCACCTCGGATTTTCCAAGCCTTCCTACATCACGTTCCATAATCTTCGCCTGCTTTACTGCTGCTTCCACATTTCCTTCCCGGATCTGGTCCATCATATTTCGCTCTTCCTGAAACGTATGACGGTATTCGATCTCTTCTTCCTCTTCCGACCATAAGTCAAATAATATCCGATTCTCGTCCTCTGCCTGCCGGCTTACCTCAAGCAAATGATTCCCTTTTATGATATCGGAATCCGAAAGCTGCACCTGGTTGATCAGATAATTCATCGTACAAATACCCACCAGCACTTCGGTAATGGATTGTATCGGAAGCTTTTTATCCTGCCCCTCCTCAATGCCATATTTCTTATAGTATCTATGCAGCGCAAAACGATCCAGAAATCGCGTTGCAAAGGGCCCCAGCAGGTAATAACCATTCTGCTCTTTTTCCTTGATACAGCAATAGTAAGTATCGAATTCATCACATATTACGTACGGACATTCTTGCTGCTTCGCTCCATCGATCATAGATCTTCTCAGATTTCCATTTAGAAACAAAGGTGTCAATTCCCCGTTTGGCCCGACACATGTTATCGCTTCCTCTTTTTCATAAAGCATCCAGGTTTTCAAAAGGTATGTCATACGCTCTAAAAGGTATACATCTTTCATTTTGCACCTCTGATAAATAGAAACTTTAGCCAAAAGCCCTGATCAAAGAAGAATTACAACAGCCTGATAGCCTTTCAGGATAATCTCATTCTCCGTATCATTCATATCTGCATAATTGTTCAAAATCACTTTCTGATATGGTGCATCCAAGGCAATTGTCTGCGGTTCATTCTGGAAGTTTACCGCAATCAGAAGGGTCTGATTCTCTGTACATCTGGTAAAGGCCATCAGATTATGCCGGTCTTCCCATACCGGAATCAAATCTCCATAAACGATCGTTTCTTTGTATTCCGGATCTTTACGCAGCTGAATCAAAGTACGATAAAACTGATACACGGAATCCGGATCATCGATCTGTCTTTCCAGATTAATATACTTGTAGTCTGGGTTCACCTTGATCCACGGTATTCCGTCCGTAAAACCGGCGTTTTTGCCCGCAGTCCACTGAAATGGAGTTCTTGCATTATCGCGGCTGTATTTCATTACTGCGTTGAGTGCTGCTTCCGGTGTAAGACCAGCTTCGATTGCCACCTGATACTCATCAATGGTGGAAATATCGTCCACCTCTTCGATCGAATCAACCCTTACATTTTCCATTCCCAGCTCCTGGCCTTGATAGATAAAGGGGAGCCCTCGCAGGAAGAACAATACCGTCGCAAGGGCCTTCTTGCTGGTATCGTTCACATCTCCCTCCGGAATGTATCGGGAAACCCCTCGCGGTTCGTCATGATTCTCAATAATATTGGAATAGAACCCACATCTCTCCGCCTTTTTCTGTCCATCGAAAACACAGTTGCGGTAATCATCCGGAGTAATCGGTATAATATCGTACCAGCCTTTTTCACTTGCCCCAAAATTATCTGCAGTAAAATCATACATCGACGAGAA
>JABUSW010000026.1 GCA_021443885.1 Blautia sp. | reverse complement strand
CTGGAACAGGTAATGGTGATCGAAAAGGATCTGTTTTCGGTGCCGTGGACAAGAGAAGGATTTTTTACCTTCCTTATGAAAGAAAATGCGATGTTTCTGGTTGTTGAGGAAAAGGAGAAGATCCTTGGATATTGCGGCATTCTGACGGTGTTAGATGAAGGTGATATCACAAATGTTGCCGTGCACAGAGAAAGGCAGAGAGAGGGGATTGGGCATTTTCTTATGGATGGATTGATTCGTCTATGCAGTGAACGCGGCATCAATATCATACATCTGGAAGTCCGTAAAGGGAATGAAACGGCAATTCGCTTGTATGAGCGAATGGGGTTTGTCCGGGACGGTCTTCGGAAGAATTATTATTCTGATCCCATAGAAGATGCGATATTGATGACGAGACAATAGGAGGAGAATATGCTGGATGTGTGTTTGCTGGGTTGCGGCGGAATGATGCCGCTTCCGAAAAGATGGCTTACCGCACTTATGACAAGATATAATGGGAGCACGCTGTTGATCGATTGCGGCGAAGGAACACAGGTGGCTGTCAAAGAAAAAGGATGGAGCTTCAAGCCAATTGATATCATCTGTTTTACTCATTATCACGGAGACCACATCAGTGGACTTCCGGGACTTCTGCTGACGATGGGAAATGCAGACCGGACAGAGCCATTGACTTTGATCGGACCAAAGGGATTGGAACGTGTGGTGAATGCGCTTCGGGTAATCGCTCCGGAGCTTCCTTTTGAATTAAAGTTTATTGAAATCTCAGGGGCGGAGCAGATTCTGGAATTGAATGGATACAAAATCACAGCTTTTCGTGTGAATCACAATGTTCTTTGTTATGGATATACGCTTGAGATCTTGCGCCAAGGGAAATTTTCACCGGATAGGGCAAAAGCTAAGAATATTCCGTTGAAGCTCTGGAGTCGACTGCAAAAAGGGGAGAATATCGAAGAGGAAGGTGTTGTCTATACGCCGGATATGGTACTGGGACCTCCGCGAAAAGGAATTAAGATCACATATACCACCGATACCAGACCAACGGAATCCATCGTAAGGAATGCAGCCGGATCCGATTTGTTTATCTGCGAAGGAATGTACGGGGAGGAAGATAAGGCTGAAAAGGCAAAAGGATACAAACATATGACTTTCAGGGAAGCGGCACAAATGGCAAGAGATTCCGGTGCTGCAGAAATGTGGCTGACGCATTACAGTCCGTCGCTGGTGCATCCGGAAGAGTATATGAACCAGGTGCGTGCAATTTTTCCCAATGCATATCCGGGAAAAGATGGAAAAAGTATAGACTTAAACTTTGAGGATGATTGAGTATGAAAGATACATTGATTCTTGCAATTGAAAGCTCGTGTGATGAGACGGCGGCTTCCGTAGTGAAAAACGGGAGAACTGTCCTGTCAAATGTCATTTCATCACAGATCGAACTGCATAAGTTATATGGAGGCGTTGTACCTGAAATTGCATCGAGAAAACACATTGAAAAGATCAATCAGGTGATCTGTCAGGCCCTTGAAGATGCGAAAGTTACTTTGGATGATCTGGATGCTGTGGGAGTCACTTATGGTCCGGGTCTTGTTGGAGCTCTTTTGGTTGGTGTAGCAGAAGCGAAAGCGATTGCATATGCAAAAAAAATTCCGTTAGTGGGAGTCCATCATATTGAAGGACATGTTTCAGCAAATTATATTGAGCATCCGGAACTGGAGCCGCCGTTTCTGTGCCTGATCGTTTCCGGAGGACATACACATCTGGTCATTGTAAAAGACTACGGAGAATTTGAGATTCTTGGGCGAACCCGGGATGATGCCGCCGGAGAAGCTTTTGATAAAGTTGCCCGCGCAATTGGACTGGGATATCCCGGAGGCCCGAAAATTGACAGATTATCCAAAGAAGGAAATCCGGATGCAATTGCATTTCCCAGGGCAAGAGTGGGAGACTGCCCCTATGATTTCAGCTTCAGCGGCGTCAAATCTGCAGTTCTGAATTACCTGAATAATGCGCAGATGAAGGGAGAAGAAGTGAATAAAGCAGACATTGCAGCATCTTTTCAGAAAGCTGTTGTAGACGTGCTGGTGGAACACACCATGATGGCGGCAAAGGATCATGGTATGCGCAAGATTGCCATTGCCGGCGGTGTGGCATCGAATGGTGCGTTAAGAGACGCAATGGAAAAGGCTTGTGAAAAGAATCGTTTTCAATTCTACCGCCCTTCCCCTATATTCTGTACAGATAATGCGGCAATGATCGGGGCTGCAGCGTTTTATGAATATCAAAAGGGAACACGTCATGGCTGGGATTTAAATGCAGTCCCAAATCTGAAGCTAGGAGAAAGGTAACAGATGAACAAATTGAGATGCAGTGCTGTTGTTCTTGCGGCCGGACAGGGGAAACGTATGAACAGTAAGGTGCAAAAGCAATTTCTTGAGCTTCATGGACGGCCCATTGTCTTCTATTCGTTGGAATGCTTTCAGAAAAGCGATATGATCGATGAAATAATTCTGGTAACAGGACAGGAGTCCATTCAATACTGCCGGAAGGAAATCGTGGAGCGGTATGGTCTGGATAAAGTCCGGGCAATTGTTGCCGGAGGTTCGGAGCGATACAATTCCGTGTACAACGGGTTACTTGCCTGCAACGATCCGGACTATGTTTTCATTCACGATGGCGCCCGTCCATTCATTGATCAGGAGATGCTGAAAAGAGGACTGGAAGGCGCAATGAAAACCGGGGCTTGTGTGATCGGGATGCCGTCGAAGGACACTGTAAAAATAGCAGATGCTTGTGATATGGTGAAGGAAACACCGGAACGCAGCCGCGTATGGATTATACAGACCCCACAGATATTTGACTATTCCCTGGTAAGAAATGCCCATGAATCCCTGCGCAATAAGGATATGACCGGAATCACAGATGATGCCATGGTGATTGAACAGGAGACGGATGTAAAGGTTTGTCTTGCTGCCGGCTCTTACATGAATATCAAAATTACTACACCGGAGGATCTGAAAATAGCAGGGATTTTTTGTGTTGACAGATACGAAAAAGAATGATAATATAAATTTTGCGCTGTGAGTAAAGTGCGTATGGAGAGATATCGAAGTGGTCATAACGAGGCGGTCTTGAAAACCGTTTGTCCGCAAG
>JABUSW010000043.1 GCA_021443885.1 Blautia sp. | reverse complement strand
CTCTCCATCCTTTGTTTTTTTGTCAATGCCACTAACAACAATTTCAGCAATTTCACCAAGTCTATATCTTTTAAAGTCCATCCTTATCTTTCGAATTTCAGTGAGTCCAATTGTTTTAGTATCTCTGATTCAAGCGCGTGACTCTCTGTAAACTGTTGAGTAAGAAGCTGTTTGTAACCATTCATTCGCGCATTAAATTCCTCCTCAGTAATGTCCACATGGTCAATCTTGATGTCAAAATATTGGCCAGCGGAAAGCGAGTATCCTTTCTCCTTTATCTGGTCGTAGGTGACGGCCACAGAGAAATCCTCGACAGCTTCAGCATTTATGAATGTGTTAACAATCTTATCTATTTCAGTGTCCAAAAGGCGTGTGCGCTGATTGTTGCCATCCTTGTATTCCTCGCCAAGCTTTGATGCATCGATAAGGATTACCTTGTCGTGGCTGCAGCTTTTGTCAAAGAAAAGTACACTTACATTAGTGCCAGTTGTCGCGAATACATTACTTGGCATGCTGACGCATCCATAGACAATCTTATCATCGACCAGCTTGGTTAGAATAGTTTTTTTGATACCAGACTTGCCGGTAATGAATCCTGTAGGGATAACGATAGCTCCCTTGCCGGTCCCAGCTTTCATCGAATATATCATGTGCTGAATAAAGCACAAGTAAATCTCCATCTTAGGTTTATCTGGATTGATGGTATCTGGGACCTTAGGCACACCAGCCCAGAAGCGTGATGTATCAGCTGCAATTGTATCACGTTCTTCGGGGAAATCAAGCTTGAATGGAGGATTGCTCACTATATAGTCAAATTTCATCAGTGTGCCATCTTCGTTTTTGTGACTCGGATTCGTCAAGGTATTTCCGCAGACGATATTCTGAATTGAGCGCACAAGATTGTTGAGAATTAGGTTCATTCGCAACATCTTTGATGACTTCTGCGATATGTCTTGGCTATAAATAGAGCAGCGGTCTTCACCGATAGTGTGAGCCAAGGCCATAAGCAGCGTTCCAGAACCTGCTGACGGATCGTAGCAAGTCTTGCCTCGCAGATTAGTGTCGCTACCGACAAGGAGGCGGGCCATTATGAGGGCTATGGAACGAGGAGTGTAATATTCTGCATACTTACCGCCGCCATCCTTATTGTAGTCCTTTATCAAGTATTCAAACATTGTGGAGAAGAAGTCGTATTTTTCCGCAAACATGGGTTCAAAATTACATGCAGGATCAGCGATCTTCCTCATGAGCGAGCGAGCAAAGTCATCACGCTGTTGCTCATCCGGGATAAATACTGTGATACGCTCGAAGATTGTGAGTTTGCTTTTCCCAGCTGTTGCCATTGAAAAGATATCTGAGTTCTCATTGGCAATGTCAACCATAGTGGAATCCATCAATGTAGAGAAATCTCCTTGAGACTGGGCGTTATAAAGATGACTTACCGTATGCATAGGACGAAGGCGTGGAGTCCCAGCTGGTAAGTATGTAAAAAGGTCTTCTACCTCATCTTCTGTAAAACTATCGTATTCCTTGTCCCATAGTTCAGCTTTACTAAGCCTTTCTCCGTAAAGCTTGCTCCGTTTTGCCTCGTAGCCGAATTTGTCATTGAAGTATTTATACAAAAACATCTGGATGATGATTTTGTACTCGTTCCCGTCATTGCCAAGACCATAACTGCCGCAGGTCTGTTTTAGCGCATCGATGAGTTCTTCTGTAGATTTTTGTATGGTTGTCGTCATATTAAAATGCTGCTGTTCTGAAATATTCGTTTGAAATACAACGCTGGATGTATTTGCGGTCACTGATAGGGACTTCTTGTTTCAACTCAAGAAGCTTATTACTGATTCCTTGAAGGATTGCTCTCTCAAAAAAGGCTTGCTGTTTCAGTATGCCTTCATCATACCAAACCATATTGTCAATTTCGCGTTTTATGGCAGCGAGGCCTTCTGCGATATGGCGCTCATTCTCGCTGATGATAGGCTTCTGCGGAGGAGTGCGCTTAGGACGTTCTTCATTCTCTTCATGCAGACGCTTATGGACTCTGACGAATCTATCATCGTCTCGATAATAACGCTTGAGTTGTGCGTTGTATCTATTGATAGCTCTGATGCGTGCCATCACATTGTCCATATATTCAATATCCTCCTTTGCTTCGGCTACGTTCTTTCTGTAGAAAAATCCTGCTCCAAAGCCTCCTGCGCCGACTGCGGCGGCAAGAAGCGCCCAAATTGACCAATGCATATTTTAATTCTCCGTAAATACATATTATGATACCGAACTTAAAATCTATGATACGAGTGTCACATGTACCGCAGCACGAAGCCGCAGAACCGATATATCAAACTCATCGTATAATAAACTTGAAAAAGTACATACCACGGACCCTATTGTATATCAAAGAATAACACACCGTCAAGGTTCGATTGGAATTTGAATTGACAAAGCCCTCCCCTATCCTGTTAAATAATAACAAATAGTTCGTATCGGAGTGAATGATCGTGAATCAGCGCGCACTGTCCATTTTGGAATTTGATAAAGTCTGCGGTTTGCTTGAGCCCTATATCGCTACGGAGATCGGCAGGGCCAACGGCATGAAGATCGGCTGCGCAGGGACCTATGAGGGCGCCTGCATAAGACTGCAGGAAACGGAAGAAGCGGACAGTGTGATCCGCAGATCCGGCAGTTCCCCCATCGATTCCTTCCCGGATCTTCGGGAGCTGCTGCTGCGGGTCCACGCCTGTCATTCCCTCAGCTGCAGAGAATTGCTGGAGGTTCGCAGATGCCTGTACGTTTCGAGAAGAACATTTGACACCCTGTCCTCCTTCGACGATATTCCGCGCCTTGCCGTCTATTATTCCGGGCTTACAAGCAAGAAATACATCGAGGACGAGATCGCACGCTGTATCATTTCGGAGGATGAGATCGCAGATAACGCATCCCCGGAGCTTGCCAGGATCCGCAGACAGCTGACCTTGGTGACGGAACGGATGAAGGAAAAGCTGAACAGCATGATCCACAGCCAGAGCCTGCAGAAACATCTGCAGGAGCCCATCATCACCGTGCGAAACGGTCGGTACGCCATCCCGGTAAAGGCCGCCTCCAGGAATCAGATCCCGGGCATGATCCACGACCAGAGCGCCAGCGGCCAGACC
>JABUSW010000205.1 GCA_021443885.1 Blautia sp. | reverse complement strand
GCGATGATCTCCTTATACTCATCATAGCGATCCAAACGCCCCAATTGCTGGTTGACGGTCTTTTGAATTCGCTGCTGCTTCTTTACCATCCAAGAGAAGCGTTCGGGTGTCATATCCGCATATTGGTCGGGATTGAGTAGTGCGAGAAGACGACGATATTCTTCATTCCTATCTTGAATCGGAGTGGCCGAGAGAAGAAGAATATGCTTTACGCGACGGCTTAACGCTTGCACATTTTGGTAGCACTCCTCATTTACAAGAAGCCGATGGGTTTCGTCCACGATTACCAAATCCCAAGGGGTAAGCAATGAAGTGAAGGAATTGGTGACATCTTCCATCGGAATTATGCAAATCTGGGAAGATGGAGAATTCAACTGGGCTTCCATGCTGAATTTATAGTGAAGCTCATTTTTCCACTGTGTTGCTAAAGCCCCCGGAACAATCAATAACGTGCGAAGCTTTTGGTTTTCGCTGGCCAGTATGCTAAGGATTGAACAGGCTTCTACCGTCTTTCCTAATCCAACTTCGTCAGCTAACATGTAGCGAACCGGCATTGTCTCAAAACATCTTGCGACAGTGCTGATCTGGTGCGGCATCAGGAATGCACGACATCCGGCCAACACACTAAACCCGTAGGTTGCGTTATTGACCAAATGCAAATTGCGGCTAACCTTCAGATGGTTCAAAAACCATGTTGGATGTTGGAACTCATAGTTTCGGAATTGCTTGGCCGGGGAATAGTTCATTTGTGAATACTCAATTTTCAAGTTGGTTTCACATTCTTTGATAACTCTCCCGTTAGAAAGCTTAATCCAATACCAGTAAGGCTGCGATTCATCCTGTGGCTCGGCAGCTCGGGAAAGAATTGTGCCGCGTCCGCCGGAACATTCTACAACGCCGCCCGGAATTCCCTCGCAGCGAGTAACGGCAGCCGCCCGGAAGACATTGTGCTGAAACAGGCTTCCGTAGTATTCTCCACTGCCAAGAAGATCATGCATCTTAACCTTAATCGCATCAGCTACTTCATTATATTCAATTAGTTGCGCAAGAACGAAGAAACGGGGATATTCCGAATCTCCCTCTTCAATAACTATAGGGCATCGATAATAGCATCCTTTAATCATGTATGATCTCCTTTAAAGGAAAAGATTTATTCCCCCATAAGAAATGGCTCCATACACATTCCGCGGTGAACACAATACGTACACCAATCTGAAGGAATTGCGGTCTTATCTGCGTTTAATGTTTGATTCACGTATTCCTTCGTGTCTGAGCGCAATGCATCGGCCAATCCTTGCTGTGCGGGCGAGGGATCCTGGGGCGGGAGTTTATGAAGAGAATACTCCTTGTTGGGCCATGCGGTTGTTGTAAGCGATTCGAATTTTGTGTAAGGATTCTTTACTTCGGCTTCGGAAATATCGATAACATATTTTGCCAGGCCAAACTGTTTTCGAATCTGCATATGATTGCTGTCAAAAGCATTTACAATTGCGCCGTGGCTATTGCCAATAACCTCATGCTTGAGATAGTTATAGGCTCGATTCTTCAGGTCGTGCACTTCTGAATCTCTCCAGAATCTGAAATAATCTTTAAGCTTATCACCTTCATCATTAACAAGCTTAGCAAGATGTTCGGTTACAGTTGTGCACGGCTGTTTTTCAATTCTTTTCCAGACAGCTTCAATCAAAAGGTTTTCAAACTGCTTTTGATATAGGAAATTGCCCTGTATTACAGGGGAATTCTCTGTCACGTAATCCAAGAAGAACTTATAAGGGCATAGGTACATGTCCATCATTTGGAATGGGTCGTATTTTATCCCTTTTGTTTTTTCCTGACCATAATTGACAGACATCGGAAGCGATGCAGATAATGACTCTATCGGTTCCACAACAGGCTCTTTGAAACCAAGAATAGCTAAAAGCGCATAGGGCTCTGTAATCTCCTCGCCATATTGCTTAACATAGCTGATTCGTGCATCGCAACGATTAAAGCAAAGGCCGTAGAATAAAGCGTATCTAAGGAAATTGCTTCTTTCGCCAAGGGCTGTGTAATATACCTGGAACTGAAGGTCAACCGGGGCATAGGCCACGCGGATGAATTCATTAGTAAGCGGCCAGGGAAGCTGGTCATTAACGGTCATGTTCATATCTCTGTCGGATACGCATCCGAAATGATATGTTTTGGCCTGTTCATGCTCAAATTGCCGTTTGCTCTGAAGAATGTCACCGTCAATCTGTTCGAAGTTTTTGACAATCCAATCTACAGCCGGTTCTTCGCTCTCTTTTTGTTTTAGATAGTAATGCAGTCCTTCTCGCAGATCTCTGAATGTTCCGGAAAACTCGGATTTTTCAGGCCTGATCTGGCTAAGACGTAATTGCAGTGCATTAATCAGTTCTCGTTCTTTCGATGTCGCAAGGGAAAGCTCCCGTTGCTTAAGGAACTCCTCGAGATTTTGAAAATGGCTTCCAAAATCGATATAATCTCGATGCTCAGAATTCTGATCAAACAAGTATTTAGCAATTTCGTTTATTTCTTCAATGGCCTTAATTAATGCTATTACATCTTTCTCCGGTACTTTGTATTTGTTGTATACAGAAAGATTGCGAAGCGTGGCATTAGGGCTGGTGGCCGCATTAACCTTCTTGTGGTTACTCAGATATTTATCTGCTATTTCAGAACGAAATTCATCATAGGTACTGATATTTTCAAAGAGAATCTCAAGGGAGTAAAAGGCCCTGAGCAAAACTTCTCCCGGTGCAGAATTCAATATCTTTGAGGAAAGACATTCTTTAATCGCTGGAATATCAATGATAATGGCCTTCTTCTCGTAGTCCCACAGCCGGTATATGGCAGAAAAGAACTGACCGATTGGATATGCCAAAAAGTGGCGATCTTGTGAAAACTCCGGGTGATAAATCCGAAGCAGGGTATGAACGTCTCTGTTAGCTGTATATACCTGCTCGGTCATAGCATTGAGGACTTTGGCGTTGCTCAGAACTAAGCTTCCTCTGACCTGCACCGGCTCCTTCTCATAGCATCTGTGCTTGGCTTCCTCAACATGAGAAGATACAAAATGTGCGTATTCCGTAATGTTTGCGAATTCTCTGAGCTGGATATTTTTGTACAGCTGACGCCACTGCGATAGTTTAGCCCGATTCAAGGTGCCGC
>JABUSW010000015.1 GCA_021443885.1 Blautia sp. | reverse complement strand
TGCCGACTTTTGCCACGGGGAAAAGGCTGACCCCGTAAATACTGCAGAGAATTGCCGACCTATGCCGAGCTTTGCCACTCCATGGTTTGATTTCCCGACGTATCTGCCACCGCTGATATGAAAAAGAAGGAGATTTCAGCCTTCAGCGAATACATGGAGACCGGGAAAAAGCAGGCGGCAAACATATAATTCATCTCGTGTGAACCACATGGCGAGTCTTGAAGAGCGCGTATAGCTGCGATAAAATACGAGGCAGGTCGATCACATCGGCCTGCCCATATTTTACTCACCGGAAGGAGTGTCATGTATTACAAAACGCTGTTAGATCAGAACTATGAACAATATGACTCTGAACTTGTTAATGATCCCGAGTATCAGAAATTGAGAGTACTCAGTGATTCCATCATGAAGGAGTTTATCAGTACTCTTTCAGACGATCAGAAGACAATGTTCCTTGATGTGGAAGAATCAATGAACAATATGAGCGCTTATTCGTCTGAGTTCTATTTCCGCAAAGGATATGAACTTGGAATAATCAATACGTCAGACCCTAATACAAAGTAAATCTGAGCCCATACCAACTCGGAACGGAACTCTTCATCAGGAATATAAAGCCAAAAACATACAGAACTTCTCAAAAGAGCCGTGAGACTGCAATTAACTGCAATCTCATGGCTCTTTTAAAATCGCACATTTCTCAAATCAGATTTGTTTTTCTATACTAATACCGAACCAACAGACGGAGGTGATTGGTATGGAAAACAGCGTAGCGGAAAGAAGACCTGACCTTGTGAAGGAATGGTCAGCAAAGAACAATCCGCTCAAACCGGAGAATGTAACCTACGGATCAAGCGTCCAAATCATCTGGAACGGCGCTTGCGGTCACGAATGGGTGGCGACTCCGAAAAGCAGGATCGTCGGCGGCACCGGCTGTCCTTATTGCTCCCACCATAAAATACTGAAGGGTTTCAATGACTTTGCTTCCCAGAGGCCGGATATCGCAAAGGAATGGCATACGGAGAAGAATGCTCCGCTGATGCCTGATCAGGTATCCACATTCAGCAACAGGAGAGTCTGGTGGAAGGGAAAGTGCGGGCATGAATGGTATGCGCTTATCTCCAGCAGATCGGATGGTCACGGCTGCCCTTATTGCAATGACAAAAAGCTTCTCAAGGGCTTTAACGACTTTCAGACGCTTCATCCGGACCTTGCAAAGGAGTGGTCTGAGCAGAACGAACTGAAACCGGATGAGATTCCCGAAAAGAGGCAGGGACGGTTCTGGTGGGTGTGTCCCGAATGCGGTGGCGCATACCAGGCGTGGATATCGTCCAGGCTTTCAGGGACCAAGTGCCCGTATTGCTCGAATCTGGAGGTCAGACAGGGTGTCAACGATCTTCTTTCCCAGTATCCGGCGGTTGCTGCTGAATGGAACTGCGAGAAGAACCGGTATGTCTATCCTTCGCGAGTATTGAAGACTTCCAAGGCCCTCTACTGGTGGAAGGGAAAATGCGGACACGAATGGAAGGCTAAGGTCTTTGACCGCACTGTACGGAAAGAAGGCTGTCCTATATGTGAGGCTCAGTTTATCAGGGCGCTCCCTACACTGCTTCTTGCCATCTATGCATCAAGATACGGCATGAAGATCCGCGTTGATTCAGATAAGGAAATCGGCGTTGCGCTGGATATCGTTATACCGGAGCTGCAGATTGCAGTGGAGGAGGAAGGAAAAACAGAGCATCAGAGGGCTATACAGGATGTGAAAGAACATCTCTGCAAGGCAAACGCGCTGGACTATATCCGCGTTACGGAAAAGACAGTACCGGGCGAAATAGCCGCTGACATCAGAAAAATCTTTTCTGTAAAGCACCTGTATATCAGAACACCTCCCGGGGAGGATATAGCACTTGCGCGGGAGAAATATAAGGTTCTGCAGGAGAGGTCCCACCATGAAGCACGTTAAGCCCCTGTCAGAAACTCATCCGCAGCTTGCCCTCGAATGGTCTGACCGGAATTTTCCGTTCACTCCGGATGAAGTAACCGCCGGTAGCGGGGATCATGTCTGGTGGATAGGTGCTTGCGGTCATGAGTGGTATGCCACGATTCAAAACCGTGCAAGAAATGGCGTGAGATCCGGAACCCAGTGTCCTTACTGCACCGGCAGAGCTGTGCTGAAAGGGTTTAATGACTTTGCCTCGCAGAATCCGGAGCTTTTGCCGGAATGGTCTAAGAAGAATGCTCCGCTGATGCCGGAGCAGTTTACATCAAACAGCCGCCAGCGAATCCTATGGGTCTGCAGCAAGGGCCATGAATGGGAAACAAGCATATCCAACAGGACAAACGGCAACGGCTGCCCTGTTTGCGGCAAAGAGAAGGTGCAGGCCGGTATAAATGACCTGGCAACTACCCACCCTGAGATAGCCGCTGAATGGTCGGAAAAGAACCTTCCCCTGACGCCGGATATGGTCAAGGCAAACTACAAAAAGCAGGTCATCTGGCAATGCAGGATCTGTGGGAAAGAATACGTTTGTCAGACCTATAGCAGAACACATAACAAAACGATCTGTCCGCATTGCAGGCAAGCGCTGGAGCCGGATCCGAAAACAGCAAGTAGAACTGAGAACAAGAGCACAAAGGCAAAGCCACTTAAGCCAATTGAAGCTGCAGTTCCCGCCCCTGTAGAACTATCGATCCTTCCGGAAAGTGAGATCTGCGAAGATCTGAAAGAGGGAGTGCATTATTACGGTCAGGGAAAGTACAAAAAGCACAGCACCAACATGTCTGATATCAATCAGGTCCCCATCTGCGAGAAATATGCCTTGACCGTGGAGGAGGCATCTTCCTATTTTCAGATTAGCGTGAACAAGCTGCGGAATGTCGTAAGGAATGTTCCAAATGCGCCGTTTCTCATACATCAGAAAACTCAGGTGTTCATTATGCGGGAAGCTTTTGAAAGCTTTTTAGATGAGCTAAATGAGATCCCGGAGGTGATGACATGAAAAAGGATCCGTTAAGTATTACCCATCCGGAAATTGCGGCAGAGTGGTCTGAGCGCAACGGAAACCTAACCCCGGATATGGTTACCTACGGCAGCAACGATAAAGTCTGGTGGAAAGGCAAATGCGGACATGAATGGAAGACAAGCGTCACTATAATGCTTGTGTATGGTAAAGAAGCAAATAACAAAGAACAGACAAAAAGCTCCGCTATTC
>JABUSW010000053.1 GCA_021443885.1 Blautia sp. | reverse complement strand
AGCATGAGCTTCGGCGGAGGCCGCGGAAACGGCCGCGATTTCAATATGGATGATTTCAGCATGGAAGATTTCAACATGGGTGATTTCAACGACGGAAACGCAGAGGAAACTACAGACAGCACATCCTCTGCTTCCATGCAAAAGCCCGACGGCTTCCCGCAGATGCCGGGAAGCGGACAAAACGGCTTCCCACCTCAGATGCCGAATGATCTCCAGCAAATGCAGGGAAACAATTCGAAAGAAGCGCCCCCGCAGCTACCAGATTTTGAAAACGCCCCTGCTGACAGCGTATCGTCTGCAACTGCACAGAATGCAGAAGGCGCCGTGGAGAATGATCCTCCGCAAAAACCAGACTTTGCAAACGATCAGACAGATGCCTCCTCTGCTGCTGTACAAACTGCAGAAGGCACCGTGGATAATGACCCTCCACAAAAACCGGTCTTTGCAAACGATCAGACAGATGCCCCCTCTGCTGCACAGACTGCAGAAGACAATGCAGATAACAATGAGTCCAAGAAGCCCTCTGAAGAGCTGGGCATAAACATGGGTGAGGCAGGTGATCGAAACGGTAAGGAAAGCGGCAGAGACGGCGGAATGAAAATGGGCGGAATAGGTGGTCCGGACAATAAAGGAGGCCCCGGTGGCATGGGAAGCGATGATGTCAAGCTGAAATACATCGATGAAAACACCGAAAGCTATTCCAATATCTTTGACAATGCCAAAACCGATATTACAGAAGCAGACCAGGAGCGGCTTATCAATTCCCTGAAGAATCTCAGTGCATACCAAAACCTGGAAGACACGGTAAACATCGACGAAGTGCTTCGTTATTTCGTTGTCCATAACTTTGTCTGCAATGGCGACAGCTACACGGGCAACATGATCCACAATTATTATCTCCATGAAAAAGATGGCATTCTCAGCATGATTCCCTGGGATTATAATCTTGCCTTTGGCACGTTCCAGGGGAATCAGGCATCCTCTACGGTAAATACCTCCATCGACAGCCCCGTATCCGGAGGAAGCGTAGATGACCGGCCCATGCTGGGATGGATCTTTTCAGAAGAAACGTATACCGAACAATATCATCAGCTTTTTTCCGAATTCATGGAACAGTTTTTCACAAACGACGAGTTGGAAACGCTCATTACAGATACTGCCGATTTGATCCGTCCGTATGTGGAAAAAGATCCCGGCAAATTCTGTACAACGGAAGAATTCGAAAAAGGTGTCGAAGCACTTTCCTCTTTTGTGGCACTTCGTGCCGAAGCTGTTCGTAACCAGCTGAATGGAAATACCACCACAGTTGACACCGGTTCTCTGAACCTCTCGGACATGGGTACCATGAACAATGGCATGGGAGGTCCCGGTGGTATGACAATGCCCGATGGCATGACTCCTCCCGACGGCGTGACGACGCCTGATGGCATGACTCCTCCCGACGGCGTGACGATGCCCGATGATATGACGATGCCTGATGGTATGACTCCTCCCGACGGCGCGACGATGCCTGATGGCATGACGATGCCCGATGGCGCGACGATGCCTGATGGCATGACGATGCCCGATGGCATGACGATGCCCGATGGCACTTCTGATAGTCCATAATATAAATACTCATAAAAAGGAGCTGCCTCACACCAAATGAGACAGCTCCTTCCATTGCATTCTCAATCAAAAAACTCTTGCGGCAAAAATGACATTGCAGGTATAAATTCAATGCCTGGAAACAGAAAAAGAGGCGCTCCTTATTGGTATCCTTTTAAAACAAATCCAATGAATGATCCAGATATATGGCCTCCCGAACGTGAAGCTGATATTCCGGTTTTGTCATATAATACAGCAAAAACTCCAGTACAATTGCACTTCCCAGGCTTCTGCCTTCAATTTTGAAGTTGGAAAAGCCTCGGGGAAGATAGCTGTCCTGAATATCCCGGATTCCGATAAATCCGGGATTCTTCATTGCTTTTGAAAAAACATATCCCTGCTCCGCCTCCGGAGCCATGCACCTGTGATCCTCACATATTTCGCCAAGGTTCTTCCGGCTTACATTCTCGTAGCATTTTTTACGTTCCTTACATCCAAACCAGCAGCACTCATTACACAATAGCTCGACCTTATTTTTTTGCTGTCCGGTTAGTGTATCCCAACGATCAAATCGTTTGTTCAGCCGAAAGTCCGGAACGACAAAGCGAAAGTCCTCCCGGTTCAGTTCCTCTTCCAGCCGGGCAAAATCGGTAATCACCTTAGTGGTAGATGAAATGAAATCGAAACCCGGATAGCGTTCCCTGATATAATTCATAAGCAAGTCTGAGCATATGATAATACCATTTTCTGCCTTACCGCTCTTCTGAAACAGAGTGCACAATGCGTTGCATTTTCGATCTGAAAGATGCTCCCTGCGAAGCAAGGAGTTGCTGAAGGTCAACCGTGCAGAAATCCCGTACTCCTGCATCAGATCCCGTACTTCTTCTGCATTATCCCCTCCAAAGCCAACTCTTCCGCCGCCCCACAGGCAGTCTGCCGGTGCACCATAGATCGAACCGATCTCACACCAGTCGTAAAAGTATTCTCGATGCTCGCGATAAAGCGGAAGGAACAATCGATACAATTCATAAAACTCAAACAGGCCCGGTAGATGATAGTAAGCCTTCTTTTTCATAGATCCTCCCGTTGTTCTTTCCTTCATCAATGCACAACCTCTGCATTCATTTCCATGTTTCGCAAATACCAGCTTATACGCATCTGTATTTTCTCAGACATTTCAATCCCATACGTTCTATTGGATACTTTAGCATTCAAACGTCTATCTTTCAATCCGATAATTTACCCAAAAGGCAATCATGGGACCCCTTTCCCACTTTATCCAACCACAGAACATATTTCCTTCACATCTTTGGTGTATACTGAAAAAAACTTCAGGAGTAGATGAAAATGAAAAATAAATCTCTTGCTGTATTACTTGGCATTACTATGCTTTGCACTACGCTGCAGCCTGCTGCCGGCTATATATATGCCGCCGGTTCCGATACCCTGGAAAGCAGCGGGCAGGACCCGTGGATGGACGGGCAGCAACCCCCGCAGATGCCTGATGGGCAGACTCCCGGCATGGACGGGCAGCAACCCCCGCAGATGCCTGACGGACAGGCTCCCGGTATGGATAGGCAGCAGCCTCCGCAGATGCCTGATGGGCAGGCTCCCGGTATGGACGGGCAGCAGCCT
>JABUSW010000347.1 GCA_021443885.1 Blautia sp. | reverse complement strand
ATCCCCGGGCATACAGAGGGAAGCATTGCAATTCTCGATGTAACTGGCCGCAGATTGTATGCCGGCGATACGGTTCAGAAAGACAGAATCTTCCTGTTTGGAGAAAACAGGAGACCCGATTTGTTTGCGGACGCCTTGAAGAAAGTAATCCGTTTTCAAGGCGCATTTGATGAGATCGCTGCCTCTCACGGAGAAGTTCTTCTTCCGGGTAATTATGCAGAAAAAGTCCTGGAAGCGTGGGAAGCAGTACAAAAGGGTAAGGTGCCGGCCGGGAAAGAAGACTTTTTCGGAACCGAAGTTACGTGTTATGAAACACAATACTGCGGGTTCCTTTGCTAGTACATTGTCTTTTAAATAACCAGGCTAGATCAGGCTTCGGAGGATTTCATCTGCCATATCGGCACTGACCTCGGCCTCCGTTTTAGCGAATGCAGCATTTCCAATCCAGCGGGCATGTTCCTGCTGGATTTTTTCTTCTGTCAGAGCAATCGTGTGCTCCGGAATGATGCGTTGGATCAGGCGCAGAAACAGATCTTCACTGCACCGGATCTCTTCCAGAAACTGTTCTGCAAGAGCCGGAGTGGTATTTTTGATGTGCTGATAAAAGGAAGGCAGAAATACTGCACAGGCTATGCCGTGGGGCAGGTTGTATTCTTCTGTCAGCAAATACCCCATTGCATGGGGCAGACAGGTGCCGGTGATTGCAATGGAAAGACCGCCATAGATGGAAGCGTGATACAGGCTTTCACGATCTTCCATGGTGAGGGCTTCGGTGCCTTCCTGCAGCATTTTCTGAAATTCATTTATCAGGATACGGATTCCTCGTATAGCATATGTTCTGGACATTTCGTTCGCCAGGGTGCTGAAATAGCTTTCCATACAGTGGGCAAGAGCATCAATGGCGGTAGACCTTGTAAAATAATCCGATAATGTCAGGGTGTAACGGGGATCTCCATAGGAAACGACCGGATACATACTGTCGGCTTTTACACTTTTCTTACGACCCTCCAGGTTCGTGATCACCGATACTTTCGTCACTTCGCTTCCGGTTCCGGATGTGGTTCCGATGGCGGCAACCGGCAGAGGCTGGCATGGCCATTCCAGGGAATACAATACACTCTGCGTCATCCCGGGATTTGCCGCAAGAATCGCTGTACATTTGGCAGCGTCCATGGCAGATCCACCTCCGATTCCAAGAATAAAATCTGCCTGCATGGCGATGGCCTGTTTTGCGGCAATCATACAGTCGGAAAGAAGCGGGTTCTGTCCAACCCGATCAAAGAGCTCCCAGGTGATTCCCTGACTCTCCAGAGCCTGAAGCGCATCATCCAATGCACCGCAGGCTTTCGCCCCATTCTTTCCGGTCATGATCAGACAGGAATTCCCAAGCTTCTTCAGATAAGAAGCATTCTTCTTCACACAGTTTTCCCCGGTAAAAAGTCTTGTAGGCATATATACGTTCATGTTCATAAATACAATCTCCTTATTCTGTAAATCTTGGCTAGGGTGTCAAAAGTGCTTACGGATTTCATGGGGCCCATTCCCCATTTCATCCTCATTGTGGGGTGCGTCAATAACATATTCTCCCACTCATGTGCAAGTACATCGTGGTAAATGTGTTTCGACACAGTAATCAATCTTAACAAGTCGCAAGCAATTCACTCATAAACCCATCATACAATAGAGGAAGTCTTACGTCAATCGAACACACAATATAGCCCAGTCAACGTTGCATCTAAGAGGGTATGCCATGAAACACGAATTGTGTGCAAAATTGTTGAAGTTGTATTGCAGAGTAATAAGCACTTATGACATTCTTTCATTACGGTCTTTTCGCAGATACAGCCAGTCGCAAAGAAGGCGTGTATACCGTTTCCATGACGATAGTGAGATTTCGTTGGGACGAGCGTGCTAGCTGCGCCAGCGGGCGTTTGTCTGAGCCCGAAGGGCGAGTTAACGCAGGAGCTGGCGCAAATAAGCGCATGCGAGGAGCAGAAATCGAACGTGTCATGGAAATGGTATGCACGCCTTCGATGCGATGTCCGTCTTAGAATTAATCAAGGGGAATGCCAATCGGGATATGTTAAGAACTGTGCAAGGATAAGCACATTTATGCGCGCAGGCCTTACTTGACAAAGCAATAGAGTGTGATACTATGGGAACAAGACAAAAGAGCGGGAAACTCTTTTGGAACAGGGAAATGTAAATGATCGGAATGATGAGGAAACGAAAGAGGAGGACAAACCATGATTCGTAAAGCAGAAGAATGTAAAGTGGAATACCGTGAACACATGCGTGACGGAAAAGGAACCGTTCAGGTCACCAACCTGATCACATCACCGGAAGAATTAAATGAAAAAGGGCGTCTCTTTGCAAAGATCACCTTGAACCCGGGCTGCAGCATCGGATACCATGTACACGAAAACGATAGTGAGCTTTTCTACATTATGCAGGGAACTGCAAAGTACACAGATGGGGATACTGAGAAAACGGTGACAGCCGGAGACGTTACGATCTGCCCGAAAGGAACCGGACACAGCATTGCAAATGAAACCGATGAAGTCGTTGAAGTGATTGCTGTAATCGTATATTAATATGGAAGAACGTATTCAATTTCGAGATAGGATTAATTCGGTTCTGGCGAACATGGAACCGGATGCGTTGGCTTATAACGAAAGTGAATTCTGGATGATTCAATCCACTTTCGAATACATCGAGTATTATACGATAGAGAATCATCTATATAATACAGCACTGGCACTTCGCCTTGCCCGGGGCCTTCACGATGGGTCTCACCGTAAATCAACGCTGATCAAAAACGGAGAAGCATACCGTCTGCCTTATGTGATCCATTGTCTGATGGTCTGCCGCATGCTGGCAGATCTCAATATTCCCATCTCAACGGAAGAAAATGATATCCTGCTGGCATCTGCACTTTGCCACGATATGATCGAAGATGTGGAATTTCCGGATCATGGAGAAGAACTCTATACAAAGTTTGGTCTGGACAGACGTGTATATGAAACCGTAAAACTGGTTTCCAAAAGAAAAGATTTCACAGAAGAAGAGGAACGGGCATTTTTCCATAACATCGAAGCGAACCGTCTGGCACTGCTTGTAAAGCTGTCGGACCGCTGCCACAACGTGGAGGATCTGTATAACCGCTCCCTTTGGAAAATTCATGAATACATCGGTGAGACGCGAAAGTTTTTCCTCCCGATGTG
>JABUSW010000307.1 GCA_021443885.1 Blautia sp. | reverse complement strand
ATTACGTCACGAAAAAGGCGATTAGAATTGATATAGCGCAGAACATAAAGAGGAGTACATGTGAATCAACAGCACAGAGAAAGGGTATATGTATGAGCAAACCCTCTGAGGCCGCCGGCGCTTGACGAATTCGAGTGCAACGAAGAATGAGTTTAGCGTCCGTTGCGAGACGAAGGGAGCGAAAGCGTGTTTGCGAAACATATACCCTTTCTCTGTGCGTGAATTATGAATGAAACGTCTCTACTTATAACTTTTCTGCAGTTCCCGTATGACCTGCGTGATCTGCTCGTCCACCCCTGGAAAGATGGATTCCGGAGCCCCATAGGTAATGCAAGGAATAAACTTCCCATTAGGCAGGTATTCTGTACAAGCCCGGGTAACCTCCGCCCGGATTTCCTCCGGTGTGGTGGCAGCACGGTCAATGATTGCAGAATCGTAACCACCCATGAAAATCATATTGCCCGGCAGTTCCTTCTGCAATCTGGCAATGTCTGCGCTTGGCAGAGCCCCCTGCCAGATATCGACGCCGATCTCCTCCATATCCGCAGCGATCAATGCGTTGTTACTGTCTGAATGCAGCACGACAAAGCTTCCATTGTCATGAATATACTGGAAAATCCTGCGATAACCTTCCTTGAAATAATCTCGCCACACGTCCGGAGGAAGCAGGAGATTATCCTTGGAACCCCAGTCATCGTGAAGCAGAAACGCATCCGGCTTCCAGGCCTCCATCTGGCGGCGAACACATTTCATCTTGTGCTCAAAAAGCGCCTCCACCAACTCGTGCATATCATCCGGCTCAATGAGAAAATCCACCAAAGCCTCTTCAAAACCAAGGATATGGTGTGCCTCTTCAAAAACGCCGCAAGGAAGAAAGCTAAGAGCAATCTTTCCATCCGCATGAGCGGCATCCCGCTGCGCAATGGCGCTGTCCCAGTTCAAGTCCCATGCATCTACATCCGGAACCGTCAGCTGCTCCTTCCACTCCGTAATATCATCGCAGGCCAGAACCTTTTCCGAAGGCATACCGCCCGGCTGTGATGCATCCTGGAGAAAGGTAACCCCCCAGCAGTCCACAGATTCTGTTTTCCCCTCCGGCGGTGCCGGATTGCAGCGAATCAATAACTCATCATAAACGTAACGAAACGGTTCCCAGCCATTGACGATTACGCCCGGCTTTTCCCCTCTCAATAATGCATATACGGCTTCTCTCTGTGTCATGAATCTTCCTCCCTTTTCTCTGTTTCTATACATACATTTTTGCCGGAAAAGGCAACCCCCAGTTTCAGGATCCTTTTTATACCAAGCGCTTGTAACTCCGTACCATACCGGTTATCATCAATCTGTCTTAAAGCGTCCTTTGCAAGAATCGAAAGTGCATCCGCATCCAGATTGCGCTTCCATTTCAGCTCCATCAGGATTCCAGGGTATTTTTCTGCCTTGGGTATAAGACAAATATCATATCTGCTATCACCGGATTCCCGGTTAGATCGAATCCGATACTGATTGTCCAGCAATGAGGTCAGGCCAAGGAGCAAGCCATGATAAAAACCCTCCGAACCCGCATCATAGAAGCTTATCGACTTGTCCATAAAATCGGAAATGGCCTTTTGCAGCCGGGTAAAATCATTTGCATACAGACTTTCTGCGATCATGTTTGCGGTCGTTTGCGTAATTACGCCTACACGCATCAAATGAGACAGGATCTCGTTTTTGTACACGGCGGCGATCTCCTTGTTCGGAATGGACACTTCGCAAAGATATGCTCCGTCCCCGAGGGACTCTTTTCCGGTTGTTTTCAAATAACCGGCTACCAGAAGCAGCCCGTAGAGGTTTCCGGGATCCTCTGCCAGAGATCGGAACACCACATTCTGATTGATTCTGGAAACAACTGTTTTGCCTTGCAAAAGAGTGTACAGATTTTCCTGCGTTTCATCCGTGGCAGAGGAGAGGACACTCGATAATACCTCGTTTTTGCCCGTATTGACCCAGTAGGTTAAGGGAACTCCACCCTTTGCAATATAGTTGATAACGGACCAGGGGTTATAGATTTCCGTATTTCCAAAAAGATAGCCATCATACCATTCTTTTAATTCCTCTTCCTTATCCATCATACCGTAATACCGAAGCATAGATTTCACTTCCTGGTAAGTAAAGCCGAAAAAACAATCATAATCGGCATCCATAACAGAATTCACGGTCAGATTATTGAGCCCGCTGAAAAGGCTTTCCTGCGCAATGCGGAAAATACCGGTCAGAAATCCATAAGAAAGATACTTGTTATCCTTGAACGCGCCAGAAAAGAAATTACGCATGAATCCGGTGATTTCTTCGTAAAAAGCCTTCGTATAGCCTTCTTGAATAGGTGTATCGTATTCGTCGATAATAATGATGGGAGCACGACCATAATGCTCCGCTAACATCTGGGACAGCATTGCCAGAGAAGAAGTCAGATCAACCTCCGATGCTGTTCCACTCAGTATTTTCTCAAAATATGCTTTTTCATATGCGGCCAGTTTATCGCTGGAAAGAAGCTCAGCATGTCTGCCAAACTCTGTCTGGAGGAGACTGCGGATCTTTTCCAGGGAAGCCTGCCACGAGTCAAATTTGACATCCTTAAAGGTCAGGAATATTACCGGATATTTACCCTGATGGCGACGGTAATCCTCGCCGCAGGCCCAGATTGCTTTGTCTTTGAAAAAACGACTGGTATCCTCCGCTGACAGTTCAAAGAACACCCGCAGCATATCCATATTTAAGGTCTTCCCAAAGCGCCTTGGTCTTGTGAAAAGAGAAACCAGCGGCTTGCAATCCAGAAACTCCTTGATCAGTAAAGTCTTATCCACATAGTAGTATTCTTCCAGGGCACGTACATAATCTGAAATGCCAATGGGAAGCGCTTTGCGGCTTTCGGACGGATGTTTCTTCACATACTTTCCGGAGGAAATACGCCCATCTGCAGGTTTCCGGGCATCTTCCGGAATCTTCCATGCGCTTCCTTCCTTGACGGCACCGGGGACCTTACCCCTTCGGCAAAGGTCGTTTACCGACCGTACAGATATCCCCCATTCCTCTGCGATCATCTTACAGGTCTTCATAACAGCCTCCCCCTAAACTGCATCATCAAAATCACTTTCTATACCGCAAATTATAATAAAAACCCCGCATAATGTCAAACTTATGTTGATATTATGCGGAGAAATAAACAGCAAAGAAGCCGGGATATATGTATGGCAAAC
>JABUSW010000166.1 GCA_021443885.1 Blautia sp. | reverse complement strand
AATGGATCAATATCCGAATGAAGATACCGGACCCGAATACCAACATCCTTCAGGTAATCCGTCAGATCCTCTGCCATTCTCTTCGTCAAGGTTGTGATCAGAATCTTGTTCTTCTTCTCCACTTCCTGATGGATTTCCTTCACCAGATCATCAATCTGCCCTTTCACCGGCCGAACATCCACCATAGGATCCAACAATCCTGTAGGACGAATGATCTGTTCCGCCCGCAGCAGTTCATGTTCCAGCTCATAGTCGCCCGGTGTCGCAGATACGAAAAGGACCTGATCCAGTTTATTCTCAAATTCGTCAAAGCTTAAAGGTCTGTTATCCTTTGCGGAAGGAAGTCGAAAGCCATAATCCACCAGCGTCTGTTTTCTGCTCTGGTCTCCGGCATGCATGCCTCCCACCTGTGGAATCGTTTTATGAGACTCATCGATGATCAGAAGAAAATCATCCCCAAAATAATCCATCAGTGTATACGGCGGTTCTCCCGGTTTTAACCCGGACAGGAACCTGGAATAATTCTCAATTCCTGAACAGAATCCCGTCTCTTTCATCATTTCCACATCAAAATTCGTGCGCTCAGCGATCCTCTGTGCTTCCAGAAGCTTATCCTCACTTTTAAACCAGGACACTCTTTCTGCAAGTTCTTCCTCTATTTCCTGCGTTGCTTTGAGAATCTGCTCCATAGGAACCACGTAATGGGAAGCCGGAAAGATTCCCACATGTGAATCCTCACATTTGACAGCTCCGGTCAGCACATCCACATCAGTGATGCGTTCGATCTCATCCCCGAAGAATTCAACTCTTATCGCCCGATCGGAATAATTGGCTGGGAAAATTTCCAGAACATCTCCTCTTACCCGGAATGTTCCCCTGTGAAAATCCATTTCATTTCTGGTGTATTGTATATCAATGAGCTGGCGAATCACCTGGTCACGATCCCTGATCATCCCCGGCCGCAGTGAGATCATCATATCCTGAAAGTCCTTTGGGGAACCAAGGCCGTAAATGCAGGATACAGAAGAAACAATGATCACATCTCTTCTCTCAGACATTGCCGCCGTAGCAGACAGCCGCAGCTTGTCAATTTCTTCGTTGATGGAAGAATCCTTTGCAATATAAGTATCCGTCGAAGGAACATACGCTTCCGGCTGATAATAATCATAATAAGACACAAAGTATTCTACCGCATTTTCCGGAAAAAACTCCTTGAACTCGCCGTATAACTGAGCTGCCAATGTCTTGTTATGCGCAAGGACCAGGGTTGGTTTATTCAAAGCCTGAATTACATTTGCCATGGTAAACGTTTTCCCCGACCCGGTCACCCCCAGTAAAGTCTGGCATTGGTTACCTTCCTGAAACCCCCGGACAAGCTTTTCTATGGCCCCGGGCTGATCTCCGGTAGGAGCATATTCGGAATGCAGTTTAAATGTCTCCATATTCATTCACTCCTTATGTTATCGCGAAATAAGCCATCTGCCATATTCTAACAGTTTTCGTGCCGCCTGAAAAGGGGATAGCCATGATTGCCATCCCCTTTCTCTATCTTCCGATCTTCATTATTTCAGCAATACCGCCAGTGCCCGCCAGTTATCCGTTGGGTGGTAGAGCAGCCTGCCGTTCTCCACACATACCTCCGGCTCTGTGTCCGAGTATACTTCTGCAATGGTCCGGGGGCAGCCCTGTGGAAGCTCGAGAAGGATCTCCTGCGGAATCTCACTGCCGATCTCTCCGCCAAAGGTGTGGATAAGAGCATATGCACTTCCTTCTGTCCCCACACGCACAATACCCTGCCAGCCCTCAGGATGCCGGATCTGTGCAATCTGGGGACTCAGATGATATGTCTGCCCTTTCTTGATAACGGGTGCTATCTTCCGATAAAAAGCAATACCTCTCTCAATGGCTTCCCACTGTTCCGCACTCAGGTTTGTCACATCTCCCGAAATGCACATTCTGCCCAGAAACGTATTGGCGACAGAATAAACAATGCGTTTCACATCGTCGGTTTCCCGGATCACTGCCCAGATCTGGCTTTGCCTGGGCAAGATCGTCCAATGCAGATTTGCAGCAATGATAGGGATCTCCACACACTCATGGGCATCCGAAAACGATGCCATGCTTGCAGCGGCCATGAATCCCGGCTCCAGCCGGTGTCCTCCTGAGGCACAGTTTTCCAGGATGATTCCCGGCACCTCCCGTTTCACCTCTTCCAGAAAATGCATGCTTTCCTGCATGTTGCAGCGCAATCCTTCTCCCAGAGATTCCCTGCCGTCACAGCCGATTCCGATGGTGTCGTTATAATCTATTTTCATATATTCAAAGCCGTAGGTTTTCAGCGTACCGATCACCCGTTCCCGGAGATAGTCCTTTACCCAGGGATCACTCATGTCCCAGTACCGGCGTCTTGTACCGGTCAGCACATAGCCATCTCTTTTCAGAAGATGCTCTGTATAGTGAAAGGCCTCGGAAGCATGCCCTACGTTTTCGATCTCAAACCAGATACCGGCCTTCAACCCCGCATCGTGAATTGCATCCACCGTTTTCTGCAGGCCCTCCGGGAACAGGGTTTTCGAAGGAACATAGTCCCCCATGCTGATATCCCAGGGCACACCATCCGCCTTATACCAGCCGCAGTCGATAACAAAATAAGAAAAGCCTTTATCCCTGATAGCTTTCAGGATCCCTGTAATATTCTCATGTGACGGACATCCCCAGGTGGTACAATATTCATTGAAAATGATGGGCAGCTCCTGCTCTGATGCCGGAGCCGCATTGACCGCTTCTTCCCCCGCCTCAACAAGCCGCTGCGTAAAAAGATCGAAAGAATCCGTGTGAGCCGTGGACAAAATCGCTTCCGGCGTGGTAAATGTTCCGCCGGGAAGCAGATCCTTCATCCAATGTCCGAACTCCCGGTCGGCAAGGCCGCCGCTGAAGGCGATATTCTCGTCCTTGCGATAGATCTCCATCTGCCAGGATGCCGGATGCGCAAGCTGTGCACCCCAGAACACATGGTTTTTCGTATCCTCCAGTGCAAGGAATGGAAAATAGCGATTGACCGGAAGAGAGCCCACCTGGCCATAGCGCTCGCAGCGCACAGAATCGAGGTTCCAGCTGGATTCCAGCTGCAGCTCCTCTAAAGTCTGTACCAAATGGCGCCCCTCCTGACTCCACCTGGACTGCAGGCGATGAACCTGTATTGCTCCGGCGCAGTCTCCCGGAAGATACGGAGAAAGCCCTGTTACGGAAAA
>JABUSW010000208.1 GCA_021443885.1 Blautia sp. | reverse complement strand
GGAGCGAAGCGGAGACCTTGAACCGATGTGCGAAGCACATCTGGGTTCTGTCCCCTTCCGCACAAAAAAAGAGAAGTCTTTCGACTTCTCTTTTCATGCGGAAGATGGGACTTGAACCCACACGAGCGCATTGCTCACAAGATCCTTAGTCTTGCTCGTCTGCCAGTTCCGACACTTCCGCATATCGCATTTCACAGGATTTCTTGATTTCTCCCTCGCGACAAGTGATAGTATAGCAAACAAGGTATGAGATGTCAACACTTTTTCCTAAAAAATCACAGTTATTTTCACAGTAGTTTCGCAATATCGTTGTACATTACGAAGGCCATTAAAGCCAGCAAAAGCATCATTCCGGCAAAATGAACACCACCCTCCAGTTCTCTGTCGATGGGTTTCCCACGTATTGCTTCAATGATAAGAAATACAAGTCTTCCCCCATCCAAGGCAGGTATCGGAAGCAGATTCATAACTCCCAGATTCGCAGATAACAGAAGCAGCATATTCATCATACTGAGAAACGTAATCAGAGGACCCTCTTTCCTGGTCTCTTCATACGTCTCTTCAATTGCACTAACAACACCTACCGGTCCACTCAGCTCTTCTACTCCCAGATGCCCTGTCAACAGTTCTTTCAGACTTAAAATTGTGGTACGGATCATATACTTGACTTCAACCGCACTATATTGAATCGTCTGCAGCAGATTCGCTTTTTCTGTTCCAAGATAATAAGAAAATCCAAGGTCCGGTGTTCTGTATTCCATCGGGATCACTTCTGTCTCATATTCCAGTCCATCCCGGACATACGTGATCAAAACCGGTGTACCATCTAAAGGATGTTTTTGAATATATGCATCATACGCTTCCCCATCCGGCACGTCCACGCCATTGATTTCGGTTATGACATCCCCCGCTTTTGCGCCGGCCTCTTCCAATCCCATCCCGGGAATCAGAGAAGCAATTTCCATTGCATCTGCCGATGCGCGATTAAAACCAAGCAAATAACGCACTTCCACATCCGGATCATACACGATTTCCATTTTCTCGCCGTCACGCTTCACCTGCAAATACACCGTGTCCTCTGTCGGTTCATTTAAATAAGTATAAATGTACAGATCTTTTCCGAGATCAATCGAATAACCCTGATAACGGGTAATGACATCCCCCTCCTGCAAGCCTGCCTTTTCTGCCGCAGAACCTTTGGTAACCTCCATGACCTTCGCCGGATTGTAACCGCCTATCCCGATGATCACCAGTGCAGCTGCGAAGGCAAGAATAAAGTTGAATACCGGGCCGGCTGCAACGACCGCAATCCGCCCCCACACAGAAGCACTGTGAAAAGTACCTTCTGATGTATCACTGGTATCTTCCCCGGCCATTGCACAGGAGCCTCCCAGGGGAATCAGCTTCCAGGAATACCGGGTGCCATTTTTTTCAAAGCTCAGAATACGGGGTCCCATTCCAAGAGAAAATTCATTTACGATGATTCCATTCTTCCGTGCGAGAAGAAAGTGACCAAATTCATGGAACAAAATCACCGCACTGAATATTAAAATTGCGAATACAATGCTCAATTCACCACCTGCTTTCAATCCATTGATAAACCTCTTTCTCCATATCCAGAATCTGTTCCAGATTCGGATTCGAAATCACGTTATGGCGCTCCATGGCCCCTGCAATAATTTCGTAGATATCCAGGAACCCGATTTTTCCATTTAAGAATTTCTCCACCGCTTTCTCATTGGCTGCATTAAACACAGTGGGCATGCTTCCGCCGGTCTTTGATGCCTGCATTGCCATCTTCAATCCGGCAAAGGTATTCATATCCGGAACCTCAAAGGTAATCTGAGACAATCTGGTGAAATCCAGTCTATCTCCTTCCAGATATCTTCTGTCCGGGTAATAAAGCGCATACTGAATCGGAAGACGCATATCCGGAGTTCCAAGCTGTGCCATAACCGCTCCATCCACAAATTCCACCATGGAATGAATAATGCTTTGCGGCTGCACTACCACCTGGATATTTTCCAGTTCCATATCAAACAGCCATTTTGCTTCTATAACTTCCAGCCCCTTATTCACCAGAGTTGCGGAATCAATGGTAATTTTCCGCCCCATTACCCAATTGGGGTGTTTTAGTGCATCTGCCAGGGTAACGTTTTTCAGCTGTTCTCTTGTCATTCCGCGGAAGGGACCGCCGGAGGCTGTAATCAGAAGCTTTTTGACCTGACCATGCTCCTCCCCATGCAGAGCCTGAAAGATCGCGCTGTGTTCGCTATCCACCGGAAGGATCTTAACCCCGTGCTCTTTTGCCAACGGCATAATAAGGTGTCCGGCCGTAACAAGTGTTTCTTTATTCGCCAGGGCAATGTCTTTTCCGGTCCGAATTGCTTCCATCGTCGGACGGATCCCGATCATACCGACAATTGCCGTCACAAGAATATCGGTTCCTTCCATGGAAGCCAACTCCAGAAGCCCCTCCATTCCCGTAACGATCCGGATATTAAGATCTGACGTTCTTATCTTCAGCTCCTTCGCCGCCTCTTCGTCCCATACAGCCACAAGTCCTGGATGAAACTCCCGCATCTGTTCTTCCAGTTTTTTGACATTGTGACCGGCACTGATACCAAGTACTTCTATATCCTTATTTTTCCGGACAACATCCAGTGTCTGTGTGCCAATGGATCCGGTTGAGCCAAGAATTGCTATTTTTTTCATGACTATCGTCTCCCAGTTCTTTATAGATTCAAAAGAAATTTTACCAGGTAATAAATGATCGGAGCAGTGATGATCATGCTGTCAAAACGATCAAGAATCCCACCATGTCCCGGAATCAGGTGTCCATAATCCTTTATATCTTTATTTCGCTTAATTGCAGATGCTGCAAGATCACCCACCATGGAAATCATCGCACCCACACTGCATATGATCGGATAAGGCCAGATCACGTCCCCTATGAAGGCTCCGTAAACAGTTCCGATAAGAGCGGCTCCCAGCACGCCTCCGATAGCGCCCTCAATAGATTTTTTCGGACTGAGTACCGGCGCCATTTTGTGTCTTCCGATCAGAACGCCTACGCAATATGCACAGGTATCACAACCCCAGGAAACAATAAAGATCAGCCATACCAGGAGTTTTCCATATGTAAGCTCTCTCGTCATGTATATAAAAGAGAGCATTACTGCAACATAAATCAGTGCAAAGTATGCTGCCATAATCTGGTCTGCATGATACTTTGGATAGGAAAATACATACACAAACAT
>JABUSW010000028.1 GCA_021443885.1 Blautia sp. | reverse complement strand
AACTGTTTTTTGCAAGCCCTTTTTGCATAAAGGGGCATGCGGACATTTTCTTGGACCTACGCCGCTAATCCCTGAGCCCTCCGATATTGCATTGGACTCAAACCACCAAGAGATACCTTGATACGTTTTTCTGCATACCAGTGTATATATTGATCGAGTATCTCAATGAATTCATTTATGGTAACATCCGCCCAAGAGCGATTATAGAACATTTCATTTTTTAATCGTCCAAAGAATCCTTCACAGGCTGAGTTATCTGGAGAACACCCCTTCTTAGACATGGATCGTGTCAAACCATTTTTCTCCATTCGCTCGATCCATCCTGGCCATCGATAGTGACAGCCTCTATCAGAATGCACCGTGGGATGTTCACCATCTTTTAAGGCTAGAATGGCTTCATCTAGCATTGTGTTTACGAGTTCAGCCGAGGGAGAAGTTCCTATCGTCCATGCCGTTGGAAGACCATCATAACAGTCAATAATCGGGGAAAGGTAGACCTTACCCGCGGGAATGCGAAATTCAGTTATGTCGGTAAGCCATTTTTCATTAGGTTTGTCTGCATGGAAGTCTCTATGAAGGAGATTCTCTACAGCAGGAGTGATTTCCCCTTGATAAGAACTATATTTCTTTCGCTTGGAACGTTTCACTACGAGATTCTCTTCAGTCATAAGTCTACGAATGACCTTCTCTGAATAGTTTGTTCCGTCCTCTTTCTTTACACATACATGAAGTCGTCTATAGCCATAACTCTCATAGGATTCCGTGAAAGCGCGCCGTATTTGCTCTCTGGCATCTTCATATTTGTCAGGCACATTCATTGACTGTTTCTGATAGCAATAGCTGCTCTTGGCCATATGGACTACATTCAACAATTCTTTGAGCTGATATGTACTTCTGAGGGCATCAATCACTATGGCCTTCTCCCTATTAGTGAGAGTATTAAGACTGGTGCCCTGGTCTTTTTTTATTATTTCTGCTGCTTTCTGCAGAACATCCTTTTCTAACTTGAGCCTGTGGATCTGCTTTTTAAGTTCTTCCGCTTCAGCAGATAAAGATGCTACTTCGCTTTGTAGTTCCTCAATCTGATTAGGTTGTGAATCGAAAGCAGCATGTGTACTTACCTTTGACATCTGTGTAGGGCTCCCTTCTGGAAGGAGCTGATGCTTCCAGTTATATAGTGAACAACGACTAACGTTGTACTCATCGGCTATCTCCTGTGCAGATTTTTCTCCAGAACAAAAATCTACTACTGCCTGCTCCTTCTGTTCTTCAGATAATCTTACCAAGGGAGAGCTATGAGAGCAAGATGGAAAATCTTCTGGGTGTTCTTCTAGAAGCCATTGTTTCAACAACGTTCTGCTCGGATACCCCAACATACGAACTGTACGAGAGACACATCTGCCATGATCATAATAATGATTAATCGCTTCCGTCCTCTGCTCTGCAGAGTATTTAGGTTCTCTCGATGACTTCTGCTTAAGATCAGAATGAGCTTGATATTCAGTAAGCCATTGATCTAATGAGCTATTTTGCTTTGGATAACCCAATTCGCGTTTTACCGATGCAAAGCTGTAATCATATTGGATGCAGAGCTTTACAGCATACAGCACGCATCCGATCCTCATAAGAATACATATAGACTTTATCCTCCTGATTTCTTCTAAATCAAGTCCAGGATTCTGTCCGCATCCCCCTTTCTGATCACGGCCGGCATCCTGGACATGCGCCAGCTCTGGAAGATCGATCCGGCAGACGCGCTCAAGGCGAGAGAATAAATGGATGGCATCGATGACCGGGCAGTCGGAACAGCTCCAGCTCGTGCAGGCCGGTGTGCGTCTTACAACGGAGAAGGATCCGAACCGCCTGCTGGAAACGCTCCCGTCCCAGGCTATGGTTCTCACGTACTGCGGCGCCGGCACGACCACGGATCAGCTGCTCTCTCCGGCGGTTTTGGTTCCGTTATCCCACAAACCGGTCCTGGAACTATGACCGAGACCGCAAAGAAATCCGATTTCCCCGTATACACCTGCGCAAAAAAGTCGTACAATGGACTGGCATCTATAGAGGAAGGACATGTACTCATGGCAAACGTCACGTACAATGTGAATCTGCGTACCCTGTATGTAATGAAATACCTGCTGGATAACACCGATGAGAATCACCCGGCTACCACAGCACAACTGTGCGGGTATCTTGCGGGAAAAGGGATGCCTGTCGGGCGGAAATCCGTTTATGCGGATCTGGAAACCCTGGGCCCGGATGGTTTCGGGCTGGATATCATTTCGGAGAATGGCCGCTATCACATCGGGTCCCGCGCATTTGAGCTTCAGGAAGTCAAGCTGCTGGCCGATATGGTGCAGTCCTCCAATTTCATCACCCGGACCAAATCCGAGCGCCTGATCCGGAAACTGCAGACACTGGTCAGCCGGCACGATGCGGATATTCTCGGCAGTCAGATCGTTGCCCGCAACCGGGTCAAAAGCACAAACGAGCAGATGTTCATTACCATTGACCGCATCTCCGACGCGATCCGCTCGGATGTTTCCATCCGGTTCAAGTATTTCAAATATGACATGAACCGGAAAAAGCAGTATAAGCACAACGGAAGATCCTATGAGGTCAGTCCGTGTGCGCTGATTGCGGGAGAGGACAACTACTACCTGCTGGCTTATTCCCATGACGCCGAGGCGCTCCGTCATTACCGTGTTGACCGCATGGAAGCCGTGCTTCTTACCGAGAACAGACGTCTGGGAAAAGAGCTCATGGCTCAGGTGGATCTTTCCTGTTATCCCTCCCGGGTGTTCAATATGTACCGCGGTCCCGAACACCGCGCCGTTCTCCGTTTTCATTCCGATCTGGCGGATGCCGTGCTGGACCGGTTCGGCAAGGATATCATGCTGATCCCGGACTCAGCGGATCATTTCCACATCACGGTACCTGTCATGGAAAGTCCGCAGTTTTTTGCCTGGATGTCAGGCTTTGGCAACGCTGCCGAGGTCAAATCTCCTCCGGCTTTGCGTCAGCATATGAAGGAGCACGTTCAGAGCATTGCCCGACTATATGAGGAGTCCGTATGAAGCCGAAAGTATCGTTTCTTACCCGAATCGCGTCCCTTCTTCTCCATCTGTCCATACTGGTCATTCTGTTCTATTTCGGAACGCTCCTCTATAAGGGTCTGACCATCGTCTCTGAAGACAGTGCCGCTGCCCTGCAGTATTTTATCGACCTGCTGGATACGGAGCTTTTTATGCTGGCCGGTTACGCTGTCACGGCATGGCTGTTTGCG
>JABUSW010000124.1 GCA_021443885.1 Blautia sp. | reverse complement strand
CTATCCATAAAAATATGGGAGTGGAAGAGAAAAGAGAGCTTGAATTACCAATTACCAGGCAGTAAGTAAGAAGCGAAAATTTTAATTAGAAGCCATATGTTAAGTGTTGGAGGATACCCACTAGGACTCCACACGGCCATGCTGCCCACTTTGCAGGAGAAGAAATGGGGATTTTTTGCAGTCGGTGCATTCTTCGTGGTGTTCGGATGCGGGTTCCTTGGCAAGACATTGTGGAATATGATCAAAGAAAACAAAGTGAATCATAACGATGATGAGGAATAGCAACAGATACTAAATTAGAGATTTGTTATGGAAAGAATTCTTAAGAAAGTTGTTACAGCAAAAGAGAGTGGACAGACGGTTCGCTCTTTTTTGCAGAATGAGATGGGTTTCACAAAGGCGCAGATCCGAAGCCTGAAATACCTCCCCCGGGGCATTTGCGTAAATGGGGAAAAGGTTCGTGTCACGTATGTACTGTCTTTCGGTGATCGGATTGAAATCTGCCTGGAACAGGGAAAGTCTTCGGAGGAACGGGTTGCGCCGGTATCTCATCCCGTTGAAATTCTATATGAAGACAGGGATGTGATCGCGGTCTGGAAACCGTCAGGTACTCCGACACATCCGGTAGCAAGCCATAAAACGGATACCATGGCAAATTATCTTTTGGGCTATTTTTCAGAAAAACAAGAGAAGGTCTTGATACGAGTCATCGGCAGGCTTGACGTGGATACACAGGGAATCCTGCTTTTCGGGAAGAACAGGACTGCTTCTGCAAAATTGTGGAAACAGCATGAACAGGGCATCCTTACCAAGGAATATCTGGCAAAATGTGAAGGAATATTTCCAAAAGAAGCTTATAAGAAGGAACAGAAGATCACGATGCCGGTGGGTAAATGCCATAAAGATCCCGGGAACAGCTTTCGCGTAAATCCGGAAGGAAAAACTGCTGTCACGTACTACCAGGTTTTGGATGATCATACGGTCAGGCTGCGATTAGAGACGGGAAGAACACATCAGATCCGCATACACATGGCAGCCATTGGACATCCTCTTGAAGGAGACGCCTTGTATGGGAATGGCAAAAGAGGGGAAACAAGAGCTGCTTTGGCCGCGTGGAAGCTGGAATTTCGACAGCCTTTTACGGGGGAAGAGATAAGTCTGAAGCGGTATCCCACGTGGAAGGAAGAGAATTGCCCCGGGTGATCCGCGGGGCAAAAGAATTCAAACCGTCTTCGAGCTCTGTAATTTATCTGCGACGTTTGTTTTTTCGCTTACGAGGACTGTCAGGATTGTGCAGTGTAGACCAGCAGAAGAACTGAACAAGCATAATCCCAAGGAATGCACCTATGCTGTCGATTCCCACATCCTTGATGGATGGTCCCCGGTTAGCAACAAAGGATTGGTGATATTCGTCAAATCCGGCAAAGCCGACACAGACGATTCCGGCAACGATCACGAGCCATATTCCCCGGATCCGATATACGAAGAGGGGGAATGCAACTGCAATCGCAAGCAGAAAATATTCTGTCATATGTGCTGCTTTTCGGACGTAGTGGTGAATGGAATCGGCTTCCAGAGACAGTTCATATTCCCCTTTCCCGGTATGCAGCAGATCATTTTTTACTTCTACGATTTTATAACTGATTTCGTAGCTCAGGTTCCCGGACACCTCCCCGGTCTGGGCTGAAAATGAATAAATAAGAGCCATCATCAGTAACGCAGGTAAAAATGATAATGGTTTCAAAATAAACAGGATTATTTTTTTCATGTGCCCTAATATAGCACTCCCCATGCAGCTTGTAAAGGGGCTAACGGATAATTGCTGTTATGCAATTGTCTGTGTTTAAGCAATTACTTTACTATGTATTCTTATTTTGATATACTGAAATAACGTTATGGAGACAGGAGATGATGAATTATGAGTCTGGCAGATGAATTGTTCAAGGAGACGTGTATAGACATCCTGACAAATGGAACGGATACGAAAGGGGAGCTGGTTCGCCCAATATGGGAAGATACCGGTGAATTTGCCTATACGATCAAGAAGTTCGGCGTTGTAAACCGTTACGATCTGCGAAAAGAGTTTCCCGCTATTACATTGCGCCGCATTGCTTTGAAAAGCGCTATGGATGAGATACTCTGGATCTATCAGAAGAAATCGAACAATATCCATGACCTGAAGAGTCATATCTGGGACTCATGGGCAGATGAGAATGGAAGCATCGGGACTTGTTATGGAGATGTGATTGGCAGAAAATTCCTGTATAAAGGAGAAGAGATCGATCAGATGGATTATGTTCTGAAACAGTTGAAAGAGAATCCATACAGCCGCAGGATCATGACCAATATGTATCAATACGAGTATCTTCATTCCGGCGGGCTGGATCCATGCTGCTACAGTATGACATATAATGTGACGAAGTCCGAAGAAGGGCTTGTTTTAAATGGCGTGCTGAATCAGAGAAGCCAGGATATGCTGGCAGCAAACGGATGGAATGTCTGTCAGTATGCATTGCTTCTGATGATGGTGGCACAGGTGAACGATATGATTCCCGGGGAACTGATTCATATCATTGCGGATGCCCATATTTATGACCGGCATGTTCCTATGATCCGGGAACTGATCAAACGGGAGGGATATCCGGCACCGAAGGTATGGCTGAATCCGGAGGTGAAAGATTTTTATCAGTTTACCACGGATGACCTTCATGTGGAGGATTACCAGACCGGGGAACAGATCAAAAATATTCCCATCGCAGTGTAGGAGGAAGACAGATGAATTGTATAGTTGCAGCCGACAGTAACTGGGCCATCGGAAAGGATAATAAACTGCTGGTAAGCATCCCGGCGGATATGAAGCTTTTCAGGCTGGAAACCACAGGGAAGGTCATCGTTATGGGAAGAAAAACCCTGGAATCGTTTCCGAATGGACTTCCGCTAAAGAATCGTGTGAATATTGTACTAACGAAAAATAAGGATTTTGACGGAAAGGGCGCAATTGTGCTTCACTCAGTGGAAGAGGTGTTGGAAGAAATCCGGAAATACCCTTCGGATCAGGTATACTGCATTGGCGGAGACAGCATCTACAGACAGTTTCTGCCATATTGTGACGTGGCACATGTCACCAGAATACATTTTGCTTACGAAGCCGACAGCTATTTCCCGAATCTGGACGAAATGCCGGAATGGAGGATCACTGCCAGCAGTGATGAGCAGACGTATTTTGATCTGGAGTATGAATTTGTAAAATATGAAAGAGTGAAAGAAGAAAGATAACAAGAAAGATAAT
>JABUSW010000353.1 GCA_021443885.1 Blautia sp. | reverse complement strand
GTTGATAAAATCATACATGATCCGTTCCAGTTCCCGTTCCTTCATCTGTGCTTCTTTTTCCATGCTGCTGCGCATGCTTTCCAGATAGTTGCGTATGCTCTCTACCATCTGTCCAAATGCATTGTTCACGACACCGATCTCATCCATGGATACCGATGGGGGCACCTCTACGTTAAAATCACCATCCGCCACCTGGTGGGCAGCTCTGGAAAGATTGGTCAAGGGCTTGATCATGGTACGAATGATGACAATCACAACGAAGATACCGATGGCGAAAGCAGCCAGGAATACAATGATACTGATGCTTTTCAATATATCCAGGGTACGTACCATGATCATATAGTTTTCCGAGTTGTTCTGAAACAGTTTATTGTTTAATTCATTAATATAACTGTTGATAAAACGGTAGATCTCGGAAGTTTCTTCAAAAAGAGCTTTGTATCGCTCCACATTCCGTCCACGTTTGGCCTGGACAGTCAGATCCGCATTTTCCAGATAGGATTCAGACATGCTTCGTATATTCTTTTCCAGAAACTGCATGGAGCTGTTTAATTTTGAACTGTCAAAGCTGCTCAACCGGTTCCGGTAGTCCTGTTCATAACGATAATAATCCTCCAGAGCAGAAGAGCTTTTTGTATTCAGGTATTCATAAACGCGATTCTGTACCAGTTCCAGATTTTCCTTCAGCTGCACGATTTCGACGTTAGACGAAAACACAGAGTCAATCTCAACAATCATATTATTGATCTGACTGAATATATAGAGATTCATTACCAGAATGACCCCCAAGGTCAAAGACACTGTCAGAACAAGCTTTGTCTGAATCGATTGAAATCGCGGAAAATGAAATCGATCTCTTAAGTTCATTTTATTGTTTCCCTTTGCGCTATTCTTCCTGTTGTTCCATGTACTCCCAGACATTCTTTCTGGTAATGCTGTTCAGACGAACGTTGTAATAATTGCTGACATAACCGTATTGCAGGTACTCATTCAATGCTTCCACACACAACTGTCCGGTCTGTTCTGTATCCGGTGCGATATCAAACGGTATGATTCCCTTGCTGATGGCGCTTAAAATATCATCCGTAACATAATATCCGGCAATTTCGATATTTCCAACCTTGTTGTAATCTATGATCGCCTGATAAGCACATTCCGTGGATACGGTATTGGTACAGATCAGAATATCCGGCATGACCTCTTCATCCAGAATAATATCCCGGATTACTTCTTCTGCGTCAAAAGTGGATGCAGCATCAATGTCATGCACCTCAATAGCTGCAGTCTGTTCATTGTTTTTTCCGCTTTCTGCAGCCTGAAACAGTCTGGAATATAACAGATTGGCATTTTCTTCCTGAATCTTTGAGTCTACCAGAATCATGATTTTCGTATGCCCGGGTTTCAGACTTTGAATCAGCCAGTCCCGATAGAGATCTCCCATCTGATAATAATTGATCCCTACACAGCTGATTCGCCTGGAATCCGGAGAATCTGCAAAAACAGTCACCACCGGAATCGCATTTTCCCTTGCCTGGGAAATCAGTTCTTTCTCTTCTTCTCCTCCGTCCGGGTACAGAATGATTCCATCTACATCGGAAGCAATGGCGATCTTCATATTCTCTTCCGTGGAAAAGGATGACAGCATATCCTTCCCCATCCATTCCAGATAAGCATTCTGCTCTTTTGCCTTTTTCTTTGCACTTTCGTATATCGACTGCCATAATGCGGACCGGTCATCTGAAATCATCACATAATGCCTGTCATACGTAAGGATATCATCATCGCTGGTTTTCCATTGTTTTTCAATTTTCTGATAATATTGACTCATACCGGCCAGCAAAACGACTAATAAAACCAGTCCGGTAAGAATCGAGATCATTACTTTCTTCATAAGCACTTCCACATTTTTATTCAAGCGACGCTTTCCCATACCGGGCTTAAGCACATCATCGGCTATTATATTAGCATTTTTACTGTATGTTTATCAAGTATCATACGTAAGAACGGCTGCTGCTAACCGCTTTACCAGATAAAGTAAAGAAGTTCAGCCTATAAGGACTGAACTTCTTTATCTGTGTCGTCGTTTACATCTTCATTTATAGCATCATTGGTTTCGTTTTCTTCCGGATAGGTATAGAATTCGTGGACCCCGTGCTTGAATAGCCTCTTCAGGTTCTTCTCAAACCAGTTGATTCCTTCTTCCTCTGCTGCATCCTTCTGGATGAAGAAAAGTGCGCCTTCGGAATAATCCACACCTTCAATAGCCTGCCGAACCGCTTCTTTTGTTTCGTCAGTCACGGTTACATAATAGATCGTTCCATTGGAAGTTGGCTGAAATTGCGGGACTCCGTTGTTACGTTCCCATACTACATCGTAGATGCTGTCCGGAAACTCCGGATGCCTGACCCGGTTCATAATGACATTTGCAACCAGTACGCGTCCTTTAATGTCTTCCGTTCCGGCTTCGGATTCCACGATGCGAAGCAATGTGTCGTAATCCTTATCCGACATGATTTTTGTGTTCTGAACAGCATTCATGGAAATATTATTGAGGTCATTCACTTTTTCGATCATATTGCTGCTGAGATCAAAATCGATGATGTGTTTTTCCACTGTTTTCACACGTTGTCCCACCATGACGCGTTCTGCAGAAGTTCCGATTCGTGTCACCTGGCTTCCCGGCTGGTGTTTTCCCTTCACTCCTACCGCCAGTCCGCTCATTCCGTAAGGAACGCATCCTTCCCGGTACCCCGAGGATGCATATACGCTTTTTTTCCCGCTTCCGGTGATCGCCTTGGATGCCACCGGTATTGCAATGGCCAGCAGGATACAGGCTGCCAGAATAATAGTCCTTTGCAGAAGCTGTTTGCTGCGGCTGTTCTTTCGAAGTTTTCGAACATACTTTTTCACATTTCTTTTTAAGTTAACGCCCTTCATACTCTTTTCCCTCGCAAATATGTCACCTGATTATTTTTATCATAACATTTTATTCTTATTTAATTTATAATTATAATAATTTGTAACATTTTTGTAATTTATGAGAAAATTATATTTAATATCAATTGTTATGTCAAGTATTTTTTCAATAAAAAGTCCTTTATTTAGTACATTTCTATCAAAAAAGCAGCTTGGGATCCGTTTACCAGGTTCCAAGCAGCTACCTATGGCTGTTTTTAGGTTTTTTTTATCAGAATGCCGGAATAATAGTAGTTGAATTGCATGCCATTATTTGTTATAATGGAGCAGTCATCGGGGTATGGCGTAGCTTGGTAGCGCGCTCGGCTGGGGGCCGA
>JABUSW010000275.1 GCA_021443885.1 Blautia sp. | reverse complement strand
CTGCAGATTACTGTTCAAATGCGATCTTAAAAAGCATTGATGAAATGAATCCGGATTTCAATATATCTGAAACACTTGAACGAATAGACTGCATGACAGTCGTCCCGAACGCAGAGGCATATTATCCGGAGGATGACAAGCCCCGATTCGGGATGCTGTCATATCCATACACTCCATGCAGAATATACAGTGAAGCAATGACAGGGCTCTCATTTACCGAAACAGACCTGTTTTCCTTTGCTGACGCCGTTATCGATGAAGTGAATAAATATATAGTTGACGATACTTATTGCATCAAGTGGCTTGAAATATCCTTTGAAGATGATTATGAAACGCTTGTGATGGACGTGATCGATTCGGACAACTATCAGATCGATGTGGATATCCGGGTGGATTTTGATGCTTTTATCTCTGATCCGGAATACCGGCAAGATTGTATCGCCGGTCTGACCGACTACATCACCGAAGTATACGGCATGGACTTTTAACAGCCAAATAACAACAGAAAAAGCGGCAGCATATGGCGATACAGAGGTGTGAAAGATGAAAAAGAAACAAAAAACAAAAATTTTGTACACACTTCCATCCGGCAAATCACAGCTCCAATATACTGCAGAAGAGTTTATGGCCATCATCCGGCCATCCGAAGCCGCAAACGGTTTTACCGATGTCAGCAAATGCCGGGACGATGCCTCCGACACGCAGCATGCCGAGCCTATGAGTTCTATGGTGCAGTATGTTGAGCCTGTGAACCCGCCGGTGAAGTATGTTGAAGCTTTGGATTCTTCTATGCGTATCTACGGTAACATACAGGATCCGGAAATGAGGGATGCTGTTGATTGCGTGCTGATCAGGTTGATAAACTGCGAGTCCCCTTATGAGTGTGATGGTATCGACCGCTTTTCTCCGGTGAACAGAAATGAACCTGTCGATCTCCATTTCGGTCTCAAATCCGGCTTCGCATTGGTTCGATACAGGTATTTTGATAATAATAAGACACTGGCACTCTATTTTGCGGTGTCAGATACCGCTGAGAAAGTGACGGAGCCTGACAAATCGCCGCATGATGATAAACAGGGAATGTGTTCTTCTTTAGATTCCCTCAAGCTCAGAGGGCGAAATGTGTATGAAATGTCGCTGCTTGATCCGGCGCTGTACAGACCGAAAATAATCGGTTTGATGAAGAGGACATTCCGGCAGTTAGATACAGACTCTGATGATTTCGAAATTCAGATCAAACTGTTTCAGGAATGCGGTGCTTATGGATATCCTATATTCTTAGAAGAATTATATTTACGTAATCAAACGAAGCAGCAGATCATTTCTTTTATTTTGGAACAGTATGAAAAGTATAAAAGCTTCATGCATAAAACGTTTGTCTATATGAAAATCATGATCGCAGATGAAAAAACCCTTAACTATGCAGATATTGAACTGCCTTACGATATCGGCGTTGTCAGGAGCCATAAGAAATAGTGTGAAAGAAGGAGGACATGTGCAGATGTCTTCTATAAACTGCTTTAAAATATTTATGGGTGAATATGAAAAGGACGACGGATATATAGAAGAGGGATACTATACGCCGTTACCTTCCGAAAATAACAGATCAAAAAGGAATTTCATCAATCTCGCCCCATCCTCTTCCGGGGAGTGGGACAGCAACGGGGTAAGATACATATACGGTTATAGATACACTGCGGATACCACCGAAAAGCAGCGGCAAAGCTTCAGAAAGTATTTGGAATGTTCTCAGGTCTTAACGAAATCAAGAGAATCCGTTCGAATATTTATTGACAATGGAGTTTTAAACCTTTTATTATTCAACAAGTTTGGTGCGCTGGTTGATGTGGTAGAAGAAGGTACAAATCCTCTTGTTGAAGAAATCCGGGCTATTCTCTTTAATTACACAGATAATAATTCCTTTCCGTTCATTTCTTTAGAGGTTGTTGAAGAATGTTCCGAAGTGACTGTCCCTGAGACCGAACGGCAGAAATATATACGTTCCCTCCTTCAGGGAGTAAATGTTTTAACCTTCACTGATTTCGGTATCGACGAAGCCAGAGCAGCAGAAGTTCTTCGCACTCTGCAAGCAATCCATCCGGACAACACGCTAACGGTGTTCGTTCTGGTAAAAGAGTAAGGGTACATTATACAGACAGTTCTTTCAGCTTATCTCTTACCTCCATAAGCGCGAAACCCAGACGGTTCTCTCCTTTCCATGAGGAAGGATCCTGTACCTCCGGCTCAGTTTTACCAAGCCCAACACCCCAAATCGTGTCCCAGGGGCTCGCCTCTACCAGAATGGCGTCGCCGGTACCAAGAAGAAATTCCTTTAATTCCGGATTTTGGGAAAACTTTGCCATATTTCCGCGAATCACGATCTCATCCTTATGCGCATCCCAGAGCTCCTTGTCAAAGCCCTTTGCTTTTCTGCCGAGAGCCTTATAGGTCTTCGGGTCCTCTGCCTTCAGGATCATTTCATAAGTTTCGAGGTCTCCGAACAGCTTCGCCTTCTGAGCCATCATATACTGTTCGGCAGTATAGTAGGTAATGCCATCCACCTCAAAGCTGCAGGAATACCACTGGCTGAAGCAGTTGGAAGTGATATTTTTTGTTGGTCTGTGGCTGTAGAACGGAAGGATTCTTTGGTGCGCCTTGTTCTCTGACCATTCTTTTATTAACGATTCTCTTGAATATTTCATTATTACCTCCTGAATTATTGCGATTGCCTGCACAAACTTATCAAAAAATCAATGCAATTCTCACTATATTTCTTTATCCTTCATATCGTCGATCAGACATTGATAATGGGATGAATTATCCACCTTATATACAACTTCCATGAAATCAAGATGAAACGCCTCAATAATCTCTTCTTCAAACCTGTCACATTCAAAACACCGGGGATTAGCAAATATTATGGCTTTGTCCCTGCGGATCTCCACCCTGCCTCTGGGATAGTAATTCCACGGAACTCCCGCAGGCACGTCCTTTAAAATCGGCCATACTGTTTTATGAGAAGGAACAGGTGTCAGATCCACGCTGACCGGGTATGCGGCAATATGCCCGTCCTCATCCGTCAGTATCCAGAAGGGACCTTTCATTGGGTCTGCCGGCTTTTCTATGAGAAGCTGTCCGGTCGCCTCATTTACATAGCCGATTTCCTTAGTCATAATGATTCCTTTCTGAAATTGATCCGTCAGTCCTGTTTGAACCGGTACACAATATCACAGCCTATGTGATTATTTCTGTGCATTGGACAGCGCCGAATAATACTCCATCAATCTTTTCAAGTCCTCAGCATCCCTCACTGCCTTTCCCCGCATTTTTTCAACGG
>JABUSW010000002.1 GCA_021443885.1 Blautia sp. | reverse complement strand
AACCTGAACCCATCCCGGAAGGAAGGAAATCACTTTGCATTCCCCACCGATGGATGCGACCGTAACAATTGCTGCATCGGAATCCGCTTCTTCACGAATGTTTACATCGGTTGTAACCCACATGCTCTGGTCTCCTTTAGCAGGAACCGGTTCCGCTGTCTCCGTGAATTCGGTATTGCTTCCATCTGTGTCCTTCGCCGTAAGATAATAAAAACCGTGATCTTCCGTGAATACAGCCCCGTCCAGAATGTCTGCTTTCACATTTTCAAACATATGCTCCGAACCGTCTGCCAACGTAATGATCACCTTTGCTTCTGCGGCACCCTCTTCCGCTTCCACCACGGAGGTATCCGCCTGGTCTGCAGTCTGGTTCTCAATGGATATTTCATTTCCCTGCAGAATAAACACGATTTCCCTTGCCGCCATTGCTTCTGCAGCCGTTTCTTCAGCCACAGCTTCAACTTCCGCGTTTTCCGCCAGCACGGCCGTTCCTGCACAAGCGGTAATCACAGAACATGCCACGAGGCACAAGCATTTATCGATAACTCTTTTCGACATCTCAATACTCCTTTTTAAATAATCTACCTAATATTCTAACATAATTGCTTTATCGGTACAATCCGGATTTTCACAAAAAAACAAGGGCACATTCGTGCCCTTGTTTATGATTCTTGGCCTGACCGGACTGTATTGCTCTTTGCCGGTGCTTTTTACTGCCATCCTCCAAAGAAATCAAATGCGGAGTCTCTGTCATCATTTCGCTCATTGTTCTTGTCTTCCCGGAATTTTTCCCATTCCTCGAAGAACTCCTGCATTTCATCTTCGTCCTCAAAATAGTCCTGAAAGTTTCTGGATTCACCGCGGTCTTCGTCTTTGTCTTCTTTATCTTCGTTGTCTTTTGAATCCGTTTTATCCTTGTCTTCGTTTTCTCCAAGCGTAACCTCAAAGGTTTCTTCCTCATATCCTTTGTCGGTCTGGCTCTGTGTCAGAACCGTCACCGTTTCTCCCGGTTCGTAGTAGGAAAGGAGTTCTATCAGCTGCTGGATCGTTGTCACGGATTTTCCATCCAGTTCTACAATGACACAGTTCTTCTTCATGCCAGCCGCTTCTGCACCACCGCCTTCGGATACCTCCTGTACATATACGCCCTGTGGAATTCCATAAAGCTTCATTGCCTCCTGGGATACGGTGCTTCCAACGATTCCCAGCATACCGTGCTCATCATCATCCAGACGTTCTCTTGGTTCTTCATTCATCAGATTTTCCAAAAGCCCTTCCACATCTGTGATGGCAATTGCATAACCCATACCTTCTACTTCCGTAGATGCAAGCTTAGCAGAGTTGATGCCTACCACCTCTCCATTCATATTCAACAACGCACCACCGCTGTTGCCGGGATTGATAGCCGCATCTGTCTGGATCAGATTGACTCCTTTCTTCAGGTTGTCCTCATCGTCCACATCGGAATACACGGTCTCGGAATCCATGCGGCGATTCTTGGCACTTACGATACCAGTCGTTACAGACTGTCCGTAACCCATAGCATTTCCAATTGCGATAACCTGCTCCCCAACTACCAGCTCATCAGAGTTGCCGAATTTTGCAATGGAGATCGCATCCAAAGTCTCCTGGTCAACATCTTCCAACGGAATAGCAATGACTGCGAGATCTTTTACGGAATCATAGCCTTTTACCTTTGCCTCGTATGCCGATCCATCCACAAAGCATACAGAAAGGCTGTTAGCACCTTCTACGACATGATAGTTGGTTGCCATCAGAAGCTCTGTTTCATTTTTCCCCAGAATGATCCCGGATCCGCCGCCTTCTACTTCTCTTTCCACGGTCTCAGGTGCATATCCATATCCGAACATGAATCCGTAATAATTCTCAATCTCCTGAACCGATTTTGATGTAATGGAAACAACCGACGGCATTGCTTCTGCGGCAATGTCAGAAACATCCAGTCCACCCTTTACATGTTCTGCCGGTTCTGCATCCTTCAGCAGCGTCACCTGCTGTTTTTCTTCCTCCGCCATAACCGTTGTCACTGCATGCCCGAATGCACCGCTTCCAACAGCAGTTCCTGTTATCACCAATGCACAAATACCAATCGTTAATCCTCTTCTGGCTAATCTTCTCACTTTACTTTCCTTCTTTCCGGAAAGGATCTCCGGATCCTCTTCGTCAAATCCATGATACATATTTTTCATTATAATCGTTCCCCCTTTGAACTGAACTGTTTTCTTATCGACCTGATACCGCAAGTATAGAAAACAAATGTGTTCACTTTGTGGGAAAAATGTGTTCATTCTGTTAACATAGTTCTTTTATGATCCCTTTGATGGTTGCATTGTCCTCTTTCAGACGGATGATATCCTGAAGAAGCTCTGCCTCCCGTGCCTCAAAGCGGTTGAGCAGAATCTCCGATACCTCCGTCAAGGTGCGGATCTTATCCTTCAATATGCTGACCGGTGATATAAGGCTGTAATAATGTTCTTTTGCATAAATACACATCGGGAAATAATAGTTCCTGGTTTCATGAATATAGCGGTGCACTTCCCATGTAGACATGTCGTACAGTTCTTCCACCACATTGGCCCGGTCTGTCAGCGTGACCAGAAGCGCCAGTTTGTTTTTCTGAATATTTTCGTAATATTCCCTCAGTTCTGAATCCGGAAGGTTCCCGTCTTCGTATAATAAGCGAACAATTTTGTACACCCTTGGATCCAGATGGAAATATCCCTTCAGTTTATCTTCCAGGTCACGGGATTTTATATGTTCCGGCAAAATATGACACAATGCTGCTGCAATTGCAATGTCTTCCTCATCATCCCGGAAGTTCACATTCAGATCGATCAGCATTCTGCTGACAAAAAGCGCATGCTCAAAATTTTTCAGATATCTGGTTTCATCCAAACCGTTCTTGCACTCACTTTTTGCGGCCTGACTGATGATGGCCCGGACCACCGGAAGTGCCACGATGGTATTTGGCAGCTGTTTCTCCATGGCATACTTATAGATAAATGCATAGAGATCAGAGCAGCGGGAGCCTTTTGCCTCGTAATAAGTCAATGCTTTTTCACCGATCATGCTGAAGATCCCGTTGATCCTCTCCCGGAAAAGCTGTGTTGCTTCGTTCTCTTTCCATACAATATTATCATCCATGGTTTTTCCCCTGATTCTGATCCCAGATTCGGATCCATTCCCTGCGCAGGGATTCCTGTTCTCTTTTCAGTTCCCGATATTCGTCTTCCAGCTCCTGTATCCGTTTTCCATATCGTTCTGCCAGGATTTCCGCCGCTCTAGTCAGGTGCATCATTTTCTCCTGCAGAATCTGAAGCGTTGAGATCAGCTCCGGATAATGCTGCATTCCATA
>JABUSW010000203.1 GCA_021443885.1 Blautia sp. | reverse complement strand
CGACTGAGCTTCACAAGTTTTTCGCTCGCAGGAGGAGCAAACGCTTCTATCGCGAACGACTGCGAGCGTATAAAACCGCAGGGAAGCGAAGGAAGATGACACGTTTTCTGAGGGATGCTTTCGTTTTTGCAGCGAAAATTTTTGAGGTCATGTTTTTGCAGCGAAAATTTTTGCGGCCATGTTTATGCAGTGAAAACTTTCGATGCTGCGTTATAGCATTTCCAATTAAGGTAAGCTTAAGAAAGATACATCCGAGCCTTAAGATTCGCCTGTTATATTACCCCTCGTAAAATAAAAAGAGAGATGAAAAGAAAGGTATAGCAGTCGCAGTCGGCGACACTATAAAGGGTAACAAAACAAAATGCTGGTAGATTTTCACATTACAGATGAATCAACAGTCGCAGCGATATCCGGTGTGATCAATACCGATACCGCAGCCGAATTGCAGAAAGAACTGGACAAGGCTTCCAGAGACAAAAAACTGATCCTTGATTTCAAGGATGTAGAATATATTACTTCCGCAGGCCTGCGAGTATTGCTGGTCATAAGAAAACGCTATGCAGAAGATATGCTGAAACTGATCAATGTAGCAGAAGCTGTGAACGATGTATTTGTTGTATCCGGCTTTGATGGAATCTTCGATGTAAGATTGGCGAAAAGGGATATGGCCACTTACGTGAAACTCTCCATCAAAGAGTTTTTACAGAAAAAGAAAAAAGAACTGCCCGACAGAGCATGCTTTATCGTAGGATCCGATGACAAACATGACATGTCCTCCAGAATCGTATATACATGGGACAAGGTTGACCGGCTATCCCAGATCATTGCAAAAGACCTTTGGGATCAGGGAATCCGAAAAGGCAGCCACGTAGGTCTGATGGGTGCCAACTCTGCCAACTGGCTTCTGACATTCTTCGCACTTCAGAAACTGGGTGCGCTGGTATTTCTGGTAAACTTCAATCTGAAGGCTACGGAAGTGCAGGGCGTTTCCGGAATTGGGGATCTGACACACCTCTGCTACGGAGATCTGACTGCGATGGAAGACGAAAATGATTTCATTGCAACGGTTACGAATGCTAAAAAATCCACGATCCGCCACACATACAGCTTCGCCAGCAGCATTGCTTACGAAGACAGACTGGAGGAATACCCGGCGCTGGAAGGACGATTTGAGGAAAAAGTGGATACGGATGATCCGGCAGTTGTCATTCTGACCTCCGGTTCTACCGGAAAGCCAAAGGCAGTGCTTCTTTCTGCGTACAACATCCTGAATGCGGCCCACGTTTTTGCAGAGAACTTTAAGCTGGATTCCAACGACGTATCCGCACTGATCCTGCCTTTGTTCCACATATTCGGACTTCTGTTTTCCTTCTATGGAAACGTTCTGGTGGATGGGGTCCTGGTGCTTCCGAAAAACAACCGGACGGCTACGATCCTGAAAACCATTGAAGCAGAAAAATGCACACAGTTATATTCCGTGCCGACCATGCTTCTTGCAATCTCTGCCAATAAATCCTTTACGGCAGAACAGGTAGATTCCATTAAATGTGTACTGATGGGCGGATCGCATGTAACCGAAGCCCAGGTATATCACCTGCAGGATTGCTTCCGCAATGCATTTTTCGCTGAAGTCTATGGCTTAAGTGAGATGCCTCCGGTGAGCCTGACGGCTTATCAGGATACCATCGAGCATGTAACAAAGACCGTTGGAAAACCAATTAAAAATGTGGAAGTTTGTATTGAAGACGTTGTCACCGGAGAGAAGCTTCCCCAGGGACAATCCGGAGAACTTCTGGTAAAAGGCTTTAACTCCATGGTGGGTTACTACCGTATCGCATTAGACGACCAGCCAATTGATGAAGATGGATGGCTCCACACCGGGGACCTTGCTCTCATCGATGAAGATGGCTACATCCGGCTGGTGGGACGCAAGAAGGAACTGATCATCCGTGGTGGCGAGAACATCGCTCCCGGAGAGATCGCAGAAGTGATCACACAGTTTGCGGATGTGGAAGACGTGAAGGTGCAGGGTGTTCCGGATGATTTCTATGGGGAGGTCGTCGGTGCCAGCATCGTAATGAAAAATGGAATTGCTTTAGACAAGAACGCTCTTCTGGCGTTCCTTTCCGGTAAACTTGCAAAATATAAGATTCCTGCTTTTATTTTCCAATACGATCAATTCCCGAAGCTTGCGAATGGCAAGGTTGATTCTGTGGGATTAAAAAAAGACATGAATGCAAAAGCAGCAGCTGTTAAGAAGGGGTAAAGAGTATGAACCAAGAGAGAAGATTGTACTATGACGCAGGTCCCATCAACTGGTTCTGGGGTGCGGACCACAACGACAAAATGCATCTGCGCTTTGCGTATACCCTCGACCACCAGGTCAATGGCGAAGAATTGCTGGAAGCGTGGAAAAAAACATTGAAGGTATACCCGGTGATCAACTGCATTCCGGACGGAAGCAGTGGTCATATGCTGTTTTACGAAACGGACCTGGAGCCGGTGGTATATGAAAGTGAATACCCCATTGCACCTTGCAGAAAGATCTCTGCAGAACGAGGGGTGTCCGTCACCTACTGGAAGGATACCGTAGTATTTACCACCTATCATTCAATACTGGACGGGATGGGTGCCATCGGAGTCGCGAAAACCCTGGTTTACTTCTACTGCTGTATTCATTTTCGGCAGGAGTTCGATTCCACAGGAATTATGATCAAAGAAGGAAGAATTCCGGAAGAATACTTTGTTTCGGATTATGCGGCGAAGCTAGGAGAGTATCATCCGGTTCCGCTGAAAGCCTATCCGGAAGGAATCGAGTTTTTCCAGGACCGGAACATGGTTTCCCCCCAGGATGGAATCATTCCCTCTGCCTGCTTCAGTCTCCCAAAGGCCCAGTTTATGAAACGGTGTAAAAGCATCGGTGCGAATCCTACAGCAATGCTTTGCATGATTTTCGGAAAAGCAACGTATGCGTTGTACCCGGAAGAGAACAGGCGTCTTGCACTTTCGGTGACCATCAGCTGGAGAGATGCTCTGGGAATCCCTGAGACCATCGCACCCTGCTCCAGTGCTGTCATTCTCTCAGCAACCCATGACGAATTGATTCATAAAGAATATGAGAAGATTGCACGAAAGCTGCGGGATGATCTGAACGAACAGCGACAGCCGGATTATATCAAGACGGCAGCGGCCTTTGCCAGAACTTATGCCATGTTCCAGGAAAAGGTGGCAGGCGTTCTGTCCTATGAAGGAAACGTAGAGGTTGGCGGCTGTGGAGAACATGTACATCTGGCATACATTGTGAATCACTCATCGAATACTCTGCATCTGCTGGAACAGAATGACCGTTTCTATGCGTTCTGCCAGTTTGGCAAGAGCTTCACCCA
>JABUSW010000071.1 GCA_021443885.1 Blautia sp. | reverse complement strand
GTGTTCTGGCACACTCAAGGTTCCGGTAAATCGCTCTCCATGGTGTTCTATGCCCATTTGCTGCAGGAAGCATTGAACAGCCCGACAATCGTGGTAATTACGGACCGAAATGATTTAGACAACCAGCTTTACGGACAATTTGCCCGTTGTAAGGATTTTCTGCGCCAGGAGCCGATTCACGCCAAGAGCCGTGAGCATCTTATGAAGTGGCTCGGAGACCGTCAGGCTAACGGAATTATCTTCACAACGATGCAGAAATTCGAGGAGTCTGCGGAGGCGCTGTCCACCAGAAGAAATATCATTGTCATGGCTGACGAGGCTCACCGTAGCCAGTATGGCCTGACTGAGCGCATTAAAATTGTGAAAAATGAGGAAGGCGAGGATGAGGCAAAGCGAGTCATAGGCACTGCCCGTATTATCAGGAATTGCCTTCCCAACGCGACATATATCGGCTTCACAGGCACGCCGATTTCCTCAAAGGACCGTAGTACCCGTGAGGTGTTTGGTGACTATATTGACATTTATGACATGACCCAGGCCGTTGAGGATGGGGCAACACGTCCAGTGTACTACGAGAGCCGCGTTGTCAAGCTTATGCTTGATGAGGCAACCATCAAGATGATTGATGAGGAGTATGCGGCAATGGAGGCTTACGCCGAAGAGGGCGTTATCGAGAAGAGCAAGCATATGCTGGGCAAAATGGAAGCTGTGCTGGGCAATCCTCAAACGATAGATTCTCTTGTAAACGACATACTAAATCATTACGAAAATTACCGCGAAAGCATCCTTACCGGAAAGGCTATGATTGTTGCCTATTCCCGTGCTATTGCTATGCAGATATATCACCGCATTCTTGAATTGCGTCCCGGTTGGAATGAGAAAATTGCGGTTGTTATGACTGAAAGCAATAAAGATCCGGAGGATTGGCGTCCGATCATCGGTAATAAGCATTATAAGGATGAACTGGCAAAGAAATTCAAGGATAACAGCAGCCCGCTTAAGATTGTAATTGTTGTCGATATGTGGCTGACCGGCTTTGATGTGCCGTCGTTGGCAACGATGTATGTGTACAAGCCCATGTCGGGGCATAATCTTATGCAGGCAATCGCCCGAGTAAATCGTGTATTCAAGGACAAAGAAGGCGGCCTTGTAATCGACTACGTTGGAATTGCATCTGCATTGAAGCAGGCTATGAATGATTACACTGCCCGCGACAAGAAAAACTATGGCGATACGGATGTTGCGAAGGTGGCGTATCCCAAGTTCAAAGAAAAGCTGGAAGTCTGCAGAGATTTGTTCCATGGTTTCGGTTACAGTGCGTTTATGCATGGAACCGATCTGGAAAGAGCGAAAGCTATATCTGGGGCAGTAAACTTTATTGCTGCACCTGACAAGAAAACAATCCTTGAAGCGTTTATGAAGGAATCCTACCTTCTGCATCAAGCCCTCTCCCTCTGCGCATCCAAAACAACGGAAGAAGAACGGCTGGAGGCAGCGTTCTTTGAAGCTGTCAGGGTAATGGCAAACCGCGTTCTTATCAATCCCGGTCACAGCAAAATTTCTCTCAAAGAGATGAATGAACGCATCAATGAGCTCTTAAAGCAGAGCATCAAGAGTGACGGTGTAATTAATCTGTTTGAAGGTGTTCAGCAGGAGTTTTCCATTTTTGATCCGACATTTCTGGAGGAAGTCGCAAAAATGAAGCAGAAAAACCTTGCTGTTGAGCTGCTGAAAAAGTTGATTGCAGAGCAGGTAATTGTTTATAAGCGCACCAACGTGGTCAAGTCTCAGAAATTCAGCGAGATGATCCAGAAACTGATGAACAGTTACCTTAACGGCATGCTGACAAATGAAGAGGTTATCCAGGAATTGTTGAAGCTCGCTAAGCAGATTCAGGATGATAGAAACGCTGGCGTTGAAATGGGCTTAACGCAGGAGGAAATGGCGTTTTATGATGCGCTCACGCGGCCGGAAGCAATTAAAGATTTCTACGAGAATGAGGAACTGGTGGCTTTAACAAAGGAACTTACCGAAACCCTCCGCAAAAACAAGACGATTGACTGGCAGAATCGTGAGGGTGCGCGGGCTAGAATGCGCATGATGATTAAAAAGCTGCTCAAGAAATACAAGTATCCGCCGGAAGGAATGGACGATGCGCTTGAGACCGTAATGATTCAATGTGAGCTTTGGACGGATAATAACGATATGTCTGACAATCATAACCAAGATGTTCGTCCGAACATAAAGAGTTATTACGAAATGCTTGAGTCACGGAAGTTGAATACACTAATGGTAGCTGAAGAAACGACGGAGTACAGTAAAGAATAACCGAGTCAAGGATGGGCGTATGGAGAGTGTAACGAAACTTAGAATCCTATATTTATATCAGTACCTCCTTCAGCATACAGATGCAGCACATCCTATGTCCACGGTTGAGCTGTCCAATATGCTGGAAAAGGAATACGGCATCACTACAGCCAGGAACACCATCAGCAATGATCTTACAATGCTGGCGAACAGCGGACTTAATATCCGCGTAATACGGCGAACGCAGAATGTTTATTATTACGACGGTGCCGCTTTCGAACTTCCAGAGTTGAAAATCCTGATTGATGCGGTATCTGCGACGAAATTCATTGCGGAGAGAAAAAGCGAAGAGCTGATAAATAAGCTCATGTCAATGACATCGCTTGATAATGCGCAAAAACTCCGGAGGAATATCGAGGTTGAAGGCCGGGTAAAAACGGATAACCAGTGCGGATATGACATCGTTGATATCATAAACGAAGGCATAGACACGCGGCGCAAGATTGCTTTCTGCTACACAGATTTCGATGTGGATAAGAAACGTTATCTGACTAATGACGGAAGGAAATACACGGTCAGCCCGTACACCTTGATTTGGGACGGCGATTACTACTATCTCCGCGGATACTGCGATGAGCGGGAAGCCATGAGGACTTTCCGGCTAGATCGTATTGACCGAACACCAGAGATTTTGATGGAGGCCGCAGTGCCCAAACCGGATGATTATGATGTGGCGCAGTACAGAAAGTCTGTATTCAGAATGTACGATACAGATCAGCCGGTAGAAGTTGAGCTATTTTGCCATGTGTCTACGATGAAAGTCTTGATTGATAATTTCGGTCTTGATGTGGATACAAGGCCAGTGGATGCGGATCACTTCATTGCAAGAGTTAAGGTTTGCACCAGTCCAACATTCTATCGTTGGGTGTTCGGATTTGGATGTAATATTGAAATTTTGCAACCACAAGGAATACGAGATGAATTTGAAAGAATGTTGAGAATTGCATGTGATCAATATGCATCTAAAGAGTGAGGAGGATTTGACATTGTTATCGAAGGATACAGCAGTATTAACTGGTGATTATCCAA
>JABUSW010000112.1 GCA_021443885.1 Blautia sp. | reverse complement strand
AACAAAAGCGACCAACTTGTTACGGTTGATCGCCTTTGGCTTACTCGCTATTTAATTTGTACTGGCTGCTTAGTTCAGCTCTTTTACAGGTAGCAGCAAAGACTGCCCGGAATAGATTATGTTTTCATCTTGAATTCCATTAAGAGACAATATCAGATTTCTGTTCTCGGAATAATCAACACCCAGCCTGCTGCAGATTTTCGCTAGAGTGTCTCCTGTCTGAACGGTATAAGATGTGAAAACAAGCATCGTCTTGTCCGGATTCTCTGTCTTACCATCGATGAGTGTTTGAAGCTGCGCAATTACTTCCTGCTGACTGTCAATCTTAATCTGCTGGTTTTCAATAAGAGACAACAAGTCTTCTACAGACGTTCCGTCATCTACAATGATATTGTTTCCCCTCATCTCGTTTTGCAGGTTGATTATACTCGTATTCTGCTCGTTAATGATCTGCTCAAGGACTGTCTGCTGTTCCTTCTGGGATTGTATCTGCTTACTCAAACTCACAAAGGCCGCCACGAACGATACCACAGAAATGCACAACAGCACCAGCAGAATGATTGGAAGCTTTCCGCTTTTGACAACTGCTTTCTCTTCAGTCTTCTTTTTTGCCTGTTCAATCTTTATCGGAACACCAAGATCGTCGTAAATATAGTATCCCTTCAGCTTCTCGATTTTACCGTTCTTCCACTGGAAGAAGCCTCTAAGATTCTGAATCGGATCAATTACATAGGCTACCTGGAAAGGCAGATTGAAGAAGTTTTCATGAATGAACAAATCATAGTTGGAAAGAAAAATGCCGTAAGAAGGGTGCGTGTGCTGCCACCCAACAATCTTTTTGTCGGGGTACTTTGCGTCCTGTTCTTTATGGACATAGTCCCAGGTTTCGTGGGTAAATGTCAAAGTCGAAGCGGAAGCATCCGTATATCTTGCTTCAATGAAATTTGATATAACCACATGAGTCTTTCCCATTTCTTCACAGTAATCGCCGAGGATAATTGTGCCTCGCTCATGCGCCGTATCGGCCAAAGCATACTTCTCTAATGCCTTGTACACATCCTGCTTGATATAGATTTTAACGTCATCGTTTTCAATTTCTCCGAATGAAATGAAGTTCATCGGAAGCTGGACTGCATTCGATTGCTCGGGCGCTGCTTCGTTAATCTCGATATCAAAATTATCATCCATAAAGGCCACCTCCTTCTTCCGATACTACGCAAGCTGAATAACCGCAGTCAGAATCGCATATCCCACAATGGCCAAGACTGTTGCAGTAGCGTTTGTCCCGCCATTCTTGTTGGCATAATCGGTTTTATATCCGCCGGATAACATTCCCATCTGCAGTGCTTTTTTCTCAAGAGTCTTCATATATACATAGTTTCCGAGAATTCCGAAAGCTATATATGCGGCCAAAGAAAAACATGAGAGGAATAATCCGCCAATCAACGACAGCAAAAATGCGCCGCCCAGAACAGCAGCACCATATCCATACATTTTCCGGTAGATCATCCAATAGGGCGTGAACAGAAAGGCGCACCAGTTCCAGCTCGACTTTGTGTTGCGGGCTTTCATGTCGTTGAACTTCGGTAAATAGTATTCGATATTTTTCCCGATCAACAGTTCAATGTCAGATTGACTTCCTGAATTGAATGCTGTATTCGATCCTTGAAATCCGTAAGAATTACTTCTCGTATCCGGGTAGTATCCATTCTGGACATAGCCATAGGGATTTACTAAAGTGGCGGACGATTTAACGGCACCCGTTTGCTGTTGATTCTGTATTTGTGACAGGGGACTGCCGCACTTGCAGCAAAAAGCACTTGTTGAAAGATTTTGCGCTCCGCATCTTGTACAATAACAGAACTCAGTAGATTTTATTGATGGGCTATCCGGCTCTGTCGGTTCATCGTAAAACTCGATTTCAAAATCCAACGGATCCGGTGATGCATCACTTGTCGCTTTTATTGTTCCTCCGCAGCCGAACGTAGTGCAGCCTTGATTATCCACCCAGCAATCCTTGTGGTGGGGCATCTCACAGTCGCTGCATATTACGATTTCATCGTCATCCTTGAATGGTGTCTTGCAATACGGACAAACCTTCCCGATATAATTACTCGTTGCCATTGGTCTCTTCACCGCTTCCGGCAGTAGTTGGTTCTGCACTTGTTGTCAGATCCTCTTCCTGGCCGTTTTCATCTTCTTCCTCCGAGCCGCCAGAAACTTCGCCTACGGGTTCAGTGTCTTCAGCATTCTCTTCAGATGTTTCAGGAGGCTCTAATGCAGTCACCCTTTCCTTCAGATCTTCAATCTCGCTATACAGAGAGCTGATCTGCATCGACATATAGGACAGGCTCTGGTTTGCAGAATCAACCAAAGTATTCATCTGTGTTTGAAGGTTGGAAACTTTCCCGTTCAAACTCAAGCAAAGGATAAGCAAAAGGACAACAGCTCCGCTGAGTGCTCCGATCAGTATTTTCGCAAGAGTCGGGAACCCTGCCGGAGCATCCGTATCATTCTCCTCGATTTTGTCAGATACTGTTATTTCTGTCCCGACCTTATCAAACACAAAGAAGCCCTTGCATTTCTCGATCTTTCCGTTTATCCAGAAATAGAAGCCCTCGATCTTTTGAATCGGATCTACAACATAGGCGATTTGATCGTCTTCTTTGAAAAAGTTCTCATGGATAAACTTGTCATATTCAGAAAGGAAAATGCCGAAGTCCGGATGGGTATGAATCCATCCCAGAATCTTATATTTCGGATATTTCTTGGCCGCTTCACTGTGTATATATTCCCATGTCTCATGGGTAAACTTCAGCGTAGTAGGGGTTCCTTCACAATATTTTGCTTCGATGAATCCCCGGATAATGATATTTGTCTTACCAAATTCCTCAATAACATTTCCGAGGAGAACCCCGCCGCTTTCGTTTTCGGTCTTATCCTTGGTAAACTTGTGGATCTGCTTGTATACGCTTTGCGCAATATAGATATTCTTATCTTTAACAACATGCTCACCAAAATTGACAATGTTCTGCGGGAGCATATCGTCGGGGATCTCATTGACGACCCGCTTGCTTCTCTTTGCTTTTTTAGCCATAATCTCACTCCAAAATATCTATATCGAAATCTGTTCTCTCCGACGGATCTGCCGGAATATAAATGTTTTTCTGTTTCCTGTAAACAAGAGCGATTACAAGAACGATGTTTAGCAGCAGGGATAATACAAGGCCTATAATCAGAACTGTTACCATTCCGTCTCTTTGCTTAGACCCGGTCTGATCATTGCCGTGAGCCGAATCCTGTTCCTGCTCAACACCATCCTCAATATCGACCAGCTGGACCACGGCACCAATCACGCTGCCCTATTCATCTAATGGAACTCCTTCATTTTCCAGCAGCTCAACGACTGTATCAATGGGGATAGCCAACCC